>SHUT01000066.1 GCA_009691255.1 Ilumatobacteraceae bacterium | reverse complement strand
ATTGAATAGCCATATTGCAAACCGACTCGCCGACCTTTGCGACTCATCTTGCGGGCCAAAACTTGCGACATAAACGCCGAGCCCATCGTGAATGTTGCGCTCGAAACTCCACCCCACGGCGTATCTTGTCCCAAAATATCTTGAATCACAAACGCGCCAACTGTTACAGCTGCCGACAATGCCGCCGCCGCTACAACCTGCCCCGTTACCAAAACCCTCAGCGTCTTTTTCTGCAACGCGACACGATCTTGCGCAGATTGCGTCACATTAAAACTTCCACTTCAGAAAGATTACTCGGCTATTTCTATTTAATCGCTGATTGCGTTTTCATGCGCGCACTTGAAATCAATATTCGTGTCGAAGGAGGGACTTGAACCCTCACGCCCTTACGAGCGCCAGCCCCTTAAGCTGGTGCGTCTGCCAATTTCGCCACTCCGACTTGCACTAAAAATCTATCTAGTTTGTTAGCAACAACCCCAACGCAATTACGGTAATCACCCACACGAGTGCCAAAACAGTCGTAATTCTGTTGAGGTTTCGTTCAGCCGCCGCTGAGCCAAGCGCTGCTCCACCGCCCCCACCAAACATGTCTGACAAACCGCCACCTCGACCACTATGCAGCAACACGCCGACAATTATCGAAAACATCGCCACGACATTGATCACAACCGTGATGTAGGTCATTATATTTCTCACGCCAAAATTCTACCTTTAAGACTCAGGAAAATGGCATGCCGACATCTGGCCACTCGGACGCACAGCAAGCATCGGCTCTTCTTGTGCGCATACATCTTGCGCCTTCCAACAGCGCGTGCGAAAACGACATCCTGACGGCGGGTTTACTGGTGACGGCACATCACCCTCGAGCATTATCCGATTTCTTGTGCGCTCGGTCTTCGGGTCAGGCAGTGGCACAGCGGACAACAATGCCTTCGTATACGGATGTGTCGGATTCGCGTACACGGCTTCTTGGTCACCGATTTCGACGATCTTACCGAGATACATCACCGCCACACGATCAGCAATATGACGCACAACTGACAAGTCGTGCGCAATAAAGACATAGCTCATGCCGAGTCTTGATTGCAGATCTTCAAAAAGGTTTACAACACCAGCTTGAATACTCACATCTAACGCCGAGACTGGTTCGTCCAAAACGATCAGCGCCGGGTTCAGCGCAAGAGCCCGAGCGACACCAATTCGTTGACGCTGACCCCCCGAAAACTCATGCGGAAACCGCTGTGCGTGATCAGCCGAAAGGCCGACTAACTCGAGCAGCTCTAGAACCTTGTCAGCGTGGTCGCCTGGCACACCCTGCACGATCAACGGTTCAGAAATAGACGCACCTACAGTCATCTTTGGGTCAAGCGATGCGAACGGATCTTGAAAAACGATCTGCATTTTTCGTCGCAGCGCCCGCATCTCTTCGAATTTCAGCGAGCCCAGTTCTTGGCCCTCAAATTCAACGCTGCCAGACGTCGGCTCAATCAATCGCAAAATACAGCGACCAACTGTTGTTTTTCCAGAACCAGACTCGCCCACTAAACCTAGTGTCTGACCTTTAGCAACGGAGAATGAAACATTCGTGACTGCCTGGACAATTCGCTTTCGACGCCGCGCGCCTTTGTCGACACGCAGTTCAAAATTCTTGACGAGATTGGTAACTTTAAGCAGTTCGTCGCTCATACGAATCTCTCGCTTTTAGGCAGTTCGCGCGCGCGCACGCACGCAGTCTGTAAATTGCCATAACTGACGAGATTTGGCATTTCACTTTTACAAATATCGGCGGCAAAATCACATCGTGGATGAAATGCGCAACCCCTTGGCGGTTTAACCATGTTCGGCGGAAACCCCGTGATCGGTTTCAATCTCTGCTTGCCAGGTCGCGGCAGTGACGCCAACAACCCGCGCGTATATGGGTGACTTGGGTGGTCAAAGAGGTTGTCAATTGTGCCTTGCTCGACATTACGCCCCGCGTACATTACATTCACTCGATCAGCGACGCGAGCAATCACACCCAGATCATGCGTAATCAATACGACAGCCGTACCGAAGCGATCTTGAACTCGCTCAATCACTTCAAGAATTTGCGCTTGTACTGTTACGTCAAGCGCAGTGGTTGGCTCATCAGCAATTAAAACCTTTGGATTGTTTGCTATCGCGATGGCAATAATTACTCGTTGCCGCATGCCACCGGAGAATTCGTGTGGATACTGTCGTGCGCGATCGCTAGGTTGCGGAATACCTACGATGTCTAGTAACTCCATCGCACGTTTCGCGGCATCGCGAGACGACAGACTTTGATGCGATTGCAACATCTCAGAAATCTGATCGCCGATTCGATGCACCGGATTTAGCGCTGAAAGTGGATCTTGAAAAATCATTGATAGCAATCGTCCGCGCACAGAGCGCATATATTTGTTTGAGGCGCCAATCAACTGTTCGCCCGCCAACAAGACCGAGCCAGTAACCCGCACTCGGGCCGGCAGCAATCCCATCGTCGCCAAGAAACTCACGGACTTTCCCGAGCCAGATTCGCCTACGACGCCGAGCAACTCACCAGCTTCTACATCGAGATCAATGCCACGCACTGCCTCAAGGGGCCCCGACGGCGTATCAAAAGTGACATGCAAATCGCGAATCTCTAAAACTTTTTCAGTCATCACACGCTTCGGTCAAGACGCGGGTCAGTTGCATCTCGCAACGCATCGCCGATGAAATTGATGCTCAGTGCAATAATGATCAACATAAGGCACGGAAACACTGCCAGCCACCAAAAGCCAGTTTGTACCGCCCCTTTGGCTGCACCAACCAAAATGCCGAGTGATGTAGCGCCGTCTCCCGCCTGAGGTCCATAACCGAAAAATGCAAGTGTTGATTCGCCGATGATTGCACCAACTACAGAAAAAGTAAGCGCGACCATGATCGGACCAACTGAATTAGGCAACAAATGCCGAGCGATGATGTACCGCCTTGAAGCACCAACGGCTCGGGCCGCTTCGACGAACTCTCGCTCTTTAAGCGACAGAACTTGACCGCGCACAATTCGAGCGACACCCATCCAGCCGAAGATGCTGAACAAAACAATAATGAAACGAACAGAGTTCATTTCGCCAGTTAGAGGTTTAAGCCAAGGCAACCCACCAAGAACATTTCGTACTACTAACAAAGTCACCAAGAATGGGAAAGCCAAGAACAGGTCTGTGACACGCATCAGGATGTCATCAAATTTGCCACCACGAAAACCTGCAACTGCTCCGACTAGCGCGCCAAGGGTTACAGAAATTAGTGCGCTCGCCAGCCCAATCAAAAGTGAGACACGAACACCGTAAATCAAACGACTGTAAAGATCTCGGCCGATGTCATCTGTCCCGAGCCAAGCGTTGCTGCGGGGCGAAAGAAAAGAATTCGGTGGTGCCTGCACAGATTGATTGACGCCGTATCGCGCCGTGAATGGTGCCAAAATTACGAATAATGCCAAAATTCCGATGATGATGCAACTAACCACGGCGGCTTTGTGCGAGACGAACCGTCGAAGTGCCATCTGTCGCGGCGACAAGACTTTTTCATTTTGTTTACTCAAGACGGATCCTTGGGTCAAGCCAGGCATATGAAATGTCTGCAATCAAATTGAACAGCAGGATCGACGCAACAATTACAACCATCCATGGCATCAATAGCGGAAAGTCACCATCACCAAACGACTTCAAAAAATAGAGCCCCATGCCAGGGTAGGCGAAGATATTTTCCGTGATGATCAACCCGCCGACGATAGAGCCGACATCTAGCGCAGCAATAGTCACAACCGGTATCAGCGCGTTGCGCATCCCGTGTTTAATCAATATGCGGCGTTCACTAATGCCCTTTGAGCGTGCGGTGCGCATGTAATCAGAATTCATCACATCAAGGAGTGACGAACGCATGTAGCGGCTATACGTCGCAATAATCTGGATCGCCACGATAATTGTCGGAAGAGCCATGAACTTGAGCATTAAGAACAAATCGAAACCGGTGTGCCCTGCTGGGTAGACACCTGAAGTCGGAAACAGACTTTCTCCAAACCATCGCTGCCAATACACCGCAAACAAAAGCTGCAATAAAATCGCACTAATAAACGGCGGAATTGAAATGCCAACGAAAGCACTCGTATTGATGAAGACATCACGCCTGCCGCCTGGGCGCAACGCAGCCAGCACGCCGGCGATCAATCCAAAGAAAATTCCCACGACCGTAGCGGCAGTGCCAAGACGTAAAGTATTGGCCATCGCATCCTTGAGCGCGGGCCAAACTTCGCGACGCCCCTTGATGCTCGGTGCCCACTCGCCAGTTATGAAATTCTTTAACCACTTAATGTAACCCTGTACAAAATTTGGATCCAACCCGTTTATGTCGATGTATTGCTGAATTTTGGCGCGACTTGCGCGCGGGTTCACCCGTTTATAGCTCTCAACAGGGTCCGTACCAATTCGCAGGGCAAGATAGACCAAGAAAGTAACCAGCAGCAGCGTGGGTACTGACCACGCAAGGCGTCGAAGAATGTAGCGGAGCATCGCCTACAGCCTGCCTAACTCGCTTAAAAAAATCAGAACTTCCACCTCAAATGTTACCTCAAAACAAAGGTGCGCCGACCCAGAATCAACTGAGCCGACGCACCTTCTTTGAATTAACTCAAGTTACGAGCGATTAGCTCTTAACTTCAACCTTTGCTTCACCAGCAAGCAGGTTAGTCATCACGTACTTACCGTCATTAGTAGTTGCGTAAGCACCTGGCATTACCTGGAATGCAGTTGTCCAAACCATCCACGAAGAGTTTGCACACTCAGTGATTGGGTTGAGACACTCTGGCCATTGCTCGGCACCGAACACAATTTGTCCATCACCGTCAAGATCTTCCCATAGGTGAATGTTGTTGAATGCTGCGTAGTTGTTGAGTTCTGCGTTCCATGGACCGCCGACCTTGTCAGTACGTGCGAAACCCGACTTCGGGAACTGCATCAAAGGCAACATCACGTGATCTTTCGCCATAAGCGCAAGAACCTGCTTGACCTTGTCTGCACGAGTCGCTGCATCGGCATCAACATCTGCTGCATAAAGCAAATCTGAAGCCTCAGCGTTGCACCAACCCTGACTGTTCTGACCAATGTTGCCATTGGCTTCAGTCGGGATCAGGTCGCAAGCGAAACCACCAGTGAGGTAAGCCGGGTCTGGTGGTGCTGTGCTGATATACATCGCCATGTCATAGTCCATACCTGGCAAACGTTGCTGGAAGTAGCAAGCGGCATCGCAGTTGTCTGCGCGCACTTTGAAACCTGATGCGTTAAGCAACGGAATCAAATAAGCCTGGGTACTCTCGCGGCGTGTGTTGCCGGTATTGATGATCCAACGGATATCTGGGACATTGCCACTTGG
Organism: Ilumatobacteraceae bacterium; assembly: GCA_009691255.1. Lineage (GTDB taxonomy): Bacteria > Actinomycetota > Acidimicrobiia > Acidimicrobiales > Ilumatobacteraceae > UBA2093. Next base: position 757 of record SHUT01000066.1, on the reverse strand, counting down.
GTCAACCCAGTAGCCGTCTGTTCCCTTTGTCCAACCATTCTCGGTCAACAAAGCCTCTGCTGCTGCTGGGTCGTAGCCATTAGCGAACTCGTCGCCGTTGCAAAACGGTCCAGGCACCATCGGGCCGCACTGAAGCAATTCTTTTCCACCGAGTGGAATGTAGATCTGCTCGAACAATGCTTCACGATCGATTGACATCGAGAACGCCGCACGGAAGTTCGGATCTGCGAATGGTCCGCACTTCTGTTGGAAGTAGAAACCTTCGTAGTCGCCACCGTAGTCAAGGTTGGTTTGAATGTTGTCCTGCTTCACAGCCTCTTCGATACCCGCAAAGAATTGTGGGTAAATGAAGTCAACTTCACCAGCCTTAAGCGCGGCGATTTCTGTGTCGCTGTCAGCCTTTGGCACCATTACGAACTTCTTGGTGACAGCCTTGTCGGTGCCCCAATACTTGTCGTTTGGCACGAACACAACTTGATCTTGGCTCCAAGACTTAATCTTGTATGGACGTCCCGAGAACGGAATGTTGTCTGCATAATCCCCAGAAACATCTTTCGTGTTCTTGACTGAAGCAGCCTTGATGAGTGCACCGAACAAACCACGCCACGGCGCGTAAACGGCTTTCATAGTAACAACAACTTGTTTGTCACTTGAACCGGCTGCCACCGCTGTCACTTGGTCGTAACCAGATGTCGAAATCGAACCTGGTGTGTTCAATGACGCTTCCCACGTGGCGGCGAAGTCGGCTGCCGTAATT
>SHUT01000019.1 GCA_009691255.1 Ilumatobacteraceae bacterium | reverse complement strand
ACGCCTGCTTCGAGTGCGCGACGTGCTTCGTCGCCAAATTTCAGTTGCTTTGCCATGTGTGTTCTTTCTTGGTACTAAATGGACTACTTGCCAACAATGGCAAGAACGTCGCGGCTTGTGAGAATAAGAAGGTCGTCGCCACCATCGGTGACTTCGGTGCCGCCGTACTTGCTGTACAAGACAACATCGCCAACTTTGATTGAGAGTGGGAAATGCTTGCCCTCTGAATCGCTCCAGCGACCAGGACCAACTGCGAGCACTGTGCCCTGCTGTGGCTTTTCTTTAGCAGTGTCGGGAATAACAAGACCCGAAGCAGTGGTCTGCTCGGCCTCATTTGGCTTCACGACAATACGGTCATCAAGTGGCTTCCAATTCATGGTGTTCCTCCGAAAAGAGCTGTTTTCCCCTGGCCGGGGTTCGACCCGGGGATTAGCACTCGGCGAGTGCGATTGCTAATGATACCGACCAAGGGCGCGTTAGCAACCGTCCTGCTGGCTTCTGCAGGGCGATATTTATACCTTGGCACCCCATAATTCGTGCCACAGATCTTCTAGGGCTTCACGCAGGGGTAAGCCCACCACGTTGCTCATTGAGCCTCGCACGTGCTTGACCAGAACTCCCCCAGCCCCCTGCACCGCATAGGCGCCTGCCTTGCCCCGAGGTTCGCCGGTGGCTAAGTACCACTCGATGATGTGTGGGTTCAGGGCAATAAAAGTAACCTGCGATGTCACCACCACTGTGCGCATAGCAACGCCTGGTCGTAGCACGCTGACAGCAGTGTGCACATTATGCGTCTTGGCACTTAATGCACTGAGCATGCGTCGGGCATCGCTGTCGTCAACTGGTTGACCAAAGATCACACCGTCGAGTTCGACCGTCGTATCCGCGGCCAAGACAATCTCGTTGATGAATTGATGCGCAACGGTTTCTGCTTTGCACTTTGAAATACGACTGACATACGAAATTGGAACTTCATTTAAAAACGGCGACTCATCGACATCTGCAGGACACACGATGGGCTCGACACCAATACGACGCAATAATTCAAGGCGACGCGGCGACCGTGATGCCAATACAATTGTTTGTGGCGAAGAAGTCATCCGCCGCTCAGTGTGGTGACATGAGCATCAGCAGGCGGCACGAGGTCATCTGCGGTATCAAGAAAGCCTTCGGGTAATACCACTCGAATTGGACCATTGGTGTGTCCACGAGCGATGCGTTCGCCACCTGCGACAATGTTGAGCGCAGGATCAAGTTCGGCACTAAGTGTTGTTAGTTCGGCGAGCGACGACACCATCGACATGCGCCGACGAATATCTGAACCAACTGGATACCCCGTGAGATACCAACCCGTGTGCTTGCGAAAACTACGGATACCAGATTCAGTACCTTGATGAGCACACAATGCGTCTGCGTGCTGCAGCATCACGTCCGTGACAAAACCCAAGTCTGGAGTTGGCTGAATATCGCGTCCGGCAAAAACGTCGACAAGGTCTCTGAACAACCAAGGTTTACCCAGACAGCCACGCCCAATCACTACGCCATCACATTGTGTTTGGCGCATCATTTCGATTGCATCAGTTGCTTCCCAAATATCTCCGTTTCCTAAAACAGGGATACGAGTGACTTCCCGTTTGAGGTTGGCTATTGCGCCCCATCGTGCGTGGCCCGCATAATGCTGTTCGGCAGTGCGGGCGTGCAATGCAATAGCGGCAATGCCTTCCTCTTGAGCAATTAGACCTGTGTCGATGTATGTCGTGATCTCATCATTGATTCCGATGCGAAATTTGCAGGTCACCGGAATATTAAAACGCGATGCTTCGCGAACGGCTACTGACATGATGGCTCGTAATAGGTTTTTCTTCACCGGCACTGCAGCGCCACCACCTTTGCGTGTCACTTTTTGAGCGGGACAACCAAAGTTAATGTCAATGTGATCAACTTCGTCATTTTCACACAACCGACGCACTGCCTTTGCGACAAAATCTGGGTCGCTTCCGTAAATCTGCAAACTGCGAAAATCTTCATCGACTGAAAATGTAACCATGCATTTTGTTTTGGCGTTGCCATGAATTAGCGCGGCCGCCATCACCATCTCATTGACATAGACAAGACCGGGCCCAAACGAGCGACACAAACTGCGAAATGGAGCATTAGTAACACCAGCCATGGGGGCGAGCACGATTGGCGGAGACACAATACGCTTGCCAAGAACAAGTGGCATTTGAGACGGAGGCAAAGATGTCATGCGACAACCGGTAGCGCAAGATTGGGATTAGCCCCAGCAGACATAGCCGTTGGTCCGTTGGTGCCCAAGCGATGCCACCCTGCCGCGGCAATCATGGCTGCATTATCTGTGCACATTGCTCGACTCGGCACCGCCACGCGCAAACCATTGAGTTGTCCTTGACTTTGCAATTGCGCGCGCAGGCGTGAGTTGGCGGCAACACCGCCACCGAGCACGACACCTGTTGCGCCTACTTGTTGAGCGGCCATGATTGTCTTGGCAACCAATACATCAACAACAGCAGCCTGAAATGATGCAGCCACATCAATATTGGACACATTGGGATTCTTGCGCACGTAGTTAATGACCGATGTTTTGAGTCCACTGAAAGAAAAATTGAGACCGTCATGCATCATCGCCCGCGGAAAATTAATTGCTTCAGGGTTTCCTTGTTCTGCTGCGGCGTCAATTGCTGGTCCACCTGGATATCCGAGATCTAAGTATCGCGCCACTTTGTCATACGCTTCGCCTGCAGCATCATCGATCGTTCGACCCAGCAGACGGTACATACCGTGGTCAATCATTTCGACCAACATCGTGTGACCGCCTGATACCAACAAAACTACGAGCGGAAACTGCAATGTGGGGTCGTCCAGCAAACCGGCGTACAGATGAGCCTCCATGTGATTGACGCCGATAAAAGGTTTGTCCCACACCAAAGCAAGGGCCTTGGCCGCGGACACCCCCACAAGTAATGCACCAATGAGCCCGGGGCCCACGGTTGCTGCAACTGCATCGATTCGTGCAGGATCAATATCAGCCAATCGCACTGCTTCTTGCACGACAGGGATAATCGATTCAAGATGGGCGCGACTTGCAACCTCTGGAACAACACCACCAAAACGAGCGTGGATGTCAATTTGACTGCTCACAACCGACGACAACACGTCGTTGCCGCCTAATACAACCGACGCAGCAGTCTCATCACAACTTGTTTCGATTCCAAGAATCACCGTGTTTGGAGTAGCCAGTGTGGTCATGATCGACCTGCTTGTATAAAGCGCAATCGTTGTTCAAATTCTTCTGATTGAACACCATGTCGCCACATGATTAGTGCATCATCACGGTTTTCATAATATTTTTTACGAACACCTGCGGGCACAAACCCAAAACGCCGATACAACTCTTGTGCAGCCGTATTGGTATGGCGTACTTCAAGAGTCAGCGCATCGCATTGACGGTCACGGGCGATAAAACCAACATCGAGCATCAGTTCTGTGGCGACACCTCGTTGTTGCCACTCGGGGTCAACAGCGATATTGGTGACATGGGCATCTTGGTCGCTAAACAACATGCCGGCGTATCCGACCAGTGTGTCGCCAACATATGCGGTCATGTAATACCGAGCACCACTGCGCGTTTGAGCAAGCTCTGTCACAAATGTGTTGTGTGACCATGGACGTGGATAGACCTGTTCTTCAATTTGTATAACTCGACGCAGGTGACGTCGATGCATTGGCTCTATCGTGAGCTCATTAATTGAAGAATTACGCATCACTCGCATGTCAGTGATCCCGCGCTGTCAGTCTGGTCGCCCAATTTATTTCGGCGTCTGGTGCCCGCAAATACATCGCTTCGATATCGCTTGCCGACACCCATTCTTCTCGAATCGCACGCTGCGCTGCGATAATCAATAGCTCCTGGGCATGTGGTTGTGCATACGCAGGGCCAGCACATTGAGCTGTCGAAACAAAATCAATCGTGTCTTTGTAGCGCTCAATACCTGAGCCGACGCACACCACCATCTGGGCACGCTCATTTAAGAGCGCCGCGAGATCGTCTGGCACAGTCACAACTGGTTCGGTGAGTCGTTGCACAATGGGCGATGCGTCACTGGCAGGCCGATACAGTGCCCAATACACCTCACCACGGCGAGCGTCGAGTGCTGCTGCAATAATGTCGTCACAACGCGTCACTCGTTGCGCCAAGATGTCAAGACTGCACACAGGGATGACCGGAATATCTAATGCCCAAGCCATGGATTTAGCCGTCGCAATACCAACACGCATTCCGGTGAAGAGCCCTGGACCAGTGTCAACGGCAATTGCATCGAGTTCTTTCGTGTTGATGCCGGCTTGCGCGCACACAAATTGAATCATCGGGACCAATGATTCGGCATGTCGTCGATCGCTTGCCAACAAACTTGTCGCAAGTGTTCCGCGATGATCTGCGAGTGCCACGCTGACGTGCTCGACTGCAGTTTCGATACCTAGAATCAACATGCAAGTTCATCCCATTTTGTTAGTTCGCGCTCAAGTTGTTTCCAGCGCGATGCCCACACTTGACCTGTAACTGTGATCAAGACATTGCGTGCATTTTCATCGTCGTCAATAGGCATTAGTTCTACAGTTAATACATCTCCGAGCACATCGGCAACAACGTTTCCCCATTCCACGAGCACTACTCGGCCCATGTCTGCCTGCTCGAGTAGTCCGAGGTCAGAAACTTCTCCGACTTGGTGCAGGCGATATACGTCGGCATGCAGCAAAGGCAGACGCCCAGAGTCATGCGTATGCACGAGTGTAAATGTGGGTGATGCCACCATCTCATCGTCGCTCACACCTAAATGTTGAGCAAAGCCGACTGCAAAAGCAGTTTTACCGGCCCCCATGTCGCCAGCCAAGATGATTACATCACGCGGCCGAGCAAGACCAGCGATAACACCAGCAATTGCGTGGGTGTCATGCACAGAGCGCGAACACAGGACAATCACACATACCGCCGATGTATTCGAGCGCTGATTCCGCAAACGATTTCGTATCCGATGGTCCCGCAACGCGCCGCCCAGTCATCTGGAGTAATTGTGTGTTCGCCTTGCGAGCCAAACAAAACAACTTCGTCGCCGATTGTCACAGAACTATCGCTGCCACAGTCGACCATGAGTTGATCCATCGATACTGTTCCGCATATTTCGCGGGGTATCCCATTGATTAGCACCGATGTGTGCGATTCCCATAACCGACGCGGAACTCCATCGGCATACCCGAGTGGAATCGTGGCGATCAGACTTTTAGCAAGAACTGTTCGGCGCAATCCGTATGACACGGCCTCGCCAGCGTCTATCCAGCGCAAAGCCGACACACGAGCACGCAACGACATCACCGGAATAAGCCCAGCACATGCATCACGCACATCAGGACCTGGCAATAGTCCGTACATCGCGATACCAATGCGGGCTATCGAAAAACGAGAGTTCGGTGTTGTTAGCGCCGAGGCACTGTTTGCCGCATGAATGCAAGGTGCAGTGACGCCGTGTGAAGCCAACATGTCAAGAGTGTTCGTAAACAATTGTAACTGTGCCGCATTTGCCGGATGAGATGGTGTGTCGGCAACTGCGAAATGCGTCCAGATGCCGTCTAGGCGCAACGACTCACTCGACCCGATGAACTGGGCAAGTGCAAGTGCTTCAGATGGGGCAACTCCGACACGATGCATTCCGGTATCGATCTTCATGTGCACACCAACGACCCGACCAACTTGTGCCGCGGCAACGGCAATGGCACTTGCTCCGACCGCAGTAGAAACAGTGGCCACAAGATCGTGCAACACAATGTCATGTGCTTGTGATGCAGGTTGTTCGCTCAATAATAATATGGGGGCAGATATTCCGCCAGCGCGCAAGGCAATGGCTTCTTCGACAAGCGCAACACACAAACCAGTCGCACCTGCAGTGAGCGCAGCCTGAGACACCTGCACCGCACCGTGTCCGTATGCGCCAGCCTTGACGACTGCCCATACTTCTGTGGGGTCAATTCGTTGCGCAATAATCGCTGTGTTGTGTTGAATCAATCCGAGATTTATATCTACCCACGCCCATCGTTGTGAAAAATCAGTCATCGCGGACTCACAAGTTCGGATAGCACATCGGAAATATTGCCAGCAATATCACGAGCAAGTGTGCCTTCGATTGGAGACATCTGTCCGGCCAATCCGTGAATCAGTGCGCCACCTGCTGCCGCAGTCAATGGCTCAAGTCCACGTGCCAACAATGCTCCGATTACTCCAGACAACACATCGCCGCTTCCGGCAGTGGCTAGGCGTTTATCGCCAGACACCACTAACAACGTTGGTCCGCTAGCCGATGTCACAATCGTGGTGGGTCCTTTGCGCAAGACAGTGCAGTTCATCTTGATTGCCAGATCACGCGTCGCGCCAATTCGATCAGCAGTCTCGGTATCACCGCCAAGTGCTGCGAATTCTCCGTCGTGCGGCGTCAAGACAGTCGGTGCTTTACGCGTAGCGATCACCGTAGATGAATTGTGCGCGTCAATTGCTGCCGTTAATCCATCGCCGTCGATAACGGTCGGAATATCTGCAACCGCCAAGACAGCTCGTACTTCACCAGACACGTCGTCACCACGCCCGAGTCCTGGTCCGATGACCAAAGATTTAAAGCGACCAAGATCGCTTGAAATAAAATCAGCCCAGTCTGAATCCGGAAGACGTCGTTGAACAACCTCGGTAGGAAGTGCGACATCAAGCGCTGCATCGTCGCGCAACGACACATGCACAATGCCAGCACCAGCGCGCATTGCTGCTGCACATACCAACGATGCTGCCCCAGTCATTCCCCTGCTGCCAGCCAAAACACGAACGCCGTTGTTCCATTTATGGGCGTCATGTTCTCGCGGAGTCAGCCACGATGCAACATCTCCGGGCTCGACAACATAAATGTCGACGTCTGCACAGTGGTCTAAAACATCGACACCAATATCTGCCAGTTCAACCACTCCACAGATGGTCGGACCATCACCCAACACATGACCTGGTTTGAGCGCGGCAAAAGTGATTGTGGTGTGTGCAACGAGTACTGCGCCCTCTGCTTTTCCGGTCATCGGATTAAGCCCACTAGGCAGATCGACTGCCAAGACTGGTACATCAAAAACAATGGGTGGTTGCCATGTGCCATGAAAACCGATTCCGTATGCCGCGTCGATGACCAGGTCAGCAGTTCGGGAGTCAATAAAAACATCAGCAGCAGTAGTGGCATCTAGTTCGCGAACTTGTGCACCGCGTTGACGCAAGCGCTGTGCCGCTACTCGCCCGTCATTACCGTTATCGCCTTTGCCACAAATCACCACGACACGCTTGCCATAGCCGCCACCCATCATGCCGATAGCAACATGAGCAACCGCAGCACCGGCCCTGTTGATCAATACATCTGAGTAGCCACCAAGAGCAACAATCGTTGCTGTGTCTGCCTGCCTCATTTGTTCGGGCGTGACGACTGCGATCACAGCGCAGCCACGACAGCCATCGCCATTGTGTCGGTGTGACTAATTGATACACGCCAATCGGTGACACCCATGCGTTTTGCAATTTCTGCTGCACGCCCCACTACAAGAAGTGATGGTGCACCACTGTCTTGAGTTTGAATACTGACATCATGAAAATCAAAAGCACCAAGTCCGACTCCGAGGGATTTCATTGTTGCTTCGCGTACTGCAAACCTCGCTGCTAGCGATGCTGCCGCATCGGAGCGTTGTGCAAGTGCTGCGCACTCCGCTGGAGTAAAAAGCCGTTGCCGCAATTCTGGGCGGCGTTCTAGCATCAAACGAAACCTAGCAATATCGACAGCGTCGATTCCGATTCCGAGCATGGCAACTACTTTGTTCGCCAGTGATCGGCTGTTTCTGACACAGGAAGAATCAACAAGTCAGCGACGTCCACCTCAGCTAAGCGATCTTGGCGGAACAAGCCTTCTGTTTCTGTCACCCAGTCCACGAGTCGGTCGTATCGGTGGTCGTATCCTTGCAATACATGCCTCACAGTCGTAGCCGGCAAGCGTTTATGAAAAACCACATGCAACAGCGTGATACCTGTTGTTTGAGAACCCTTAATCTCGGGCACCAGGATTACGGTACGTCCATCGCTACGACCCCGAGCCACGAGCACTTCTTGCTCACTTGACACGCGCCGTTTGGTACCAACGAGGGCATTGTTGCGATCAACGCGTGACGCCAGGTCGCGCGCAAGTCCACCGCGGTCAACAATTGCAATAGTTGCTGCCCCGTCGGCAATATCACCCTCAATGCGATAGCGCGTGAACCCCACAACAGACGCCACTGCGGCGTCAAGATCTGCCAACACTTTGAGCGTCTTGTACGACAAACGATCTCGCGCTGCTCCAGCAGCAAGTGTTTGTTTGACGAGTTCACGATCGAGGAGTCCTTCTTCGCTGCGCGAAATACCAACAGTCACAGTTTTGGCCTGATGTTTGATGGCATCAATCGGCCTAGTGAGTTCGTCGATTCCGCGCGTTAGGGCAGCGATGAGATCATCGAGCAAAACCTCAGGTGATGCGAGTCGACCTGTGTCACGCTGGTATTGCTCAAGTGGATTAGATGAGATTACCGTGCGCAATAGATTGACAATTCGGACTGCAGTTGATGCTTCGAGGTTGCCGTCGTATTGACCTGTTTGCAGAGCCGCAAAAAAATGTTGCGCCGGAACCACCATGCCTTCACGTACGCGGTGCAGAGCGATATCACCAGCAGCACCGCGTTCAACAACGTGTTCGATGACTTCGCGAGCCCCACGGAGCGGCAAACCAAGCTTGTCGATCGCCAATGCTGCTTCGTACCCAAAAATATGACCAACCATCGCCGACAAAATAAATGCCAGGGTAGGGTCAACTACTGGAACTGTCAAAAGTGCGGCGGCTGCATCGAAGCGAGTTTCGCCTTCGGTGGCGACAACAATCGGAATCGCTTTGTGCGCCTTGTAGATTGCTACTTCTTTGGCGACATCACTAGCAGTGCCATCACCTAGTCCGGCCGCGCACACCAAAATCATCGGTTCACAACTGAGGTCAATATGTTTTTTGTCTTCGATGATGTCACATGAAATTGATTTGTAACACAGCTCAGAAAGTTTGATTCTGACTTCGTGTGCGGCGACCACATTTGGTCCGTTGCCAACCACTGCCCAATAACGCCGTGACGGGGCAAACTGATGTGCTGCGGCTGCAATTGTGGGCCGCGACGCAATGACTCTTTGCATCGCCTCAGGCATTAAACGAAGGGACTCGATAATTTGATGACGGCTTTCAGCAGTGCCCAAATTTGCTGCCTCTGCAATGGCACACGACAACAACGATCCGGCTGCAACTTGCGCATAAAACGCCTTGGTGCTAGCCACACTCATTTCTACGTCGCGACCATCAGAGGTATACAACACGCCGTGTGATTTGTTGGCCAGTTCGCTGCCGCGCCTATTGACAATGCTGATGATTGACGCGCCACGTGTTGCCACTAGATCGACTGTACGATTTGTGTCTGTGGTGGTGCCGCTCTGACTCACGGCAATAACCAACATGTCACTCATATCCGATTGCATAGCGAACCCAGACAGTTCCGTGGCGGTGGTGGCTGCAACTTGTAATGCACCACCGCAAAGAGTATTCAAAACACCGACCATCGACTGACCTGCTACTGCTGCTGTTCCTTGACCAATAATGCGAATTCGACGCAACGAACCGTTGGCTAAACGTGCAGCGATGTCTGCTGGAAACGAGAGCTCGCCGAGGTCTACTCGCAACAAAGAATCAACTTCGTCGATTCTTCCGCGCAGAGTCTTATGAAAACTCTGAGGTGCTTCCATGATTTCTTTGAGCAAGAAGTGCGGTGCATCGCCACGGTCAATGTCACGAGTTGTGACTTCTGCTGTCATTAACACAGCGTCGGTGATTGGCAGTTCTGTTCCGTCATAGGCAATCATGCATGTTCCGCCAACTGTGCCAGCACCATTGGCATCTAAGACCATGATCTGCCCCCGACTAGACGGCTGATCGCTGTGTGCTAGTGCTTCGCCATCCATGCGTATATACGACAAAGTTTCTTCAACAAGTCCATACGGCTCACTCGCCACGATAAATCTGTCTTCGGCGAGTCCGATGCACAACCCTTGACCACTTCCGTGTAGCGCAAACAACAAATTACCGGGGGCGTCAGCAGTGCAGAGTCCGATAGCAACTGATCCTTCAAATGATGAAACCGCATGTCTGAATGCATCTGTTGTTGATTCATTGGCAGTGCGAAAACGATTCACAAGTGCAGGGATGACCTTGGCATCAGTAGTAATGGGCTCGGCAAACCTTAAAGAGTGCCGCACTTTAAGGTCTGCATGATTGTCAACATCGCCATTAAGTACTGCCACTGAGACATTGTCTGTTGCCCGATCAAGTTCTTCGTTATTGACCGGATGCGCATTGGGTTCAGAGATGATTCCGACGCTGGCCCATCTGGTGTGGCCAAGCACAGTCACTCGCACACCAGGCAGCGCAAGTACGGAGCGCAACAGATCGTCTGTCATAACTGCAGATCGCATTGCTGCCGTATTGTCTCCGAGCTCACCAATTTCAGCCGCAGCTTTATAGACAAATACCAAACAGTGTCCTTGCACTCGCACGGAACCATTTGTGAAAAGCGCATCGTTTGTGCGCTGAGAAATAAACTCAGCAAAAGTTTTGGACGACACATCAAGGGTGTCTCCCCAAACAAAAACACTTACACCAGCAGAATCACGGCCGCGAACTTCGAGCCTGTCAATCGCAGAAAAGGCTTGCTGAATGCTTAAGTATCCGCACAGTGCCGTTGAACTTGCATTGCGCCCCGCCAGAGCGTGTACTGCATCAGCAGTGCCGAGACGATCACGACGTATTGCCCAAAGCGCATCGCGCAAAGATGTCAGATGGTTTGCCTCGGTCTCAAGTTGCACTACATCTGCATCAGATGCATCGATGCGCTGTTCTTCGGTGACTGCAAATGCATCAAGCGCATCTAGTCGGCCGAGGATTGCGGCAACGACTTCAAGATTTCCAGCAAGGGCCTGGACTCCGGCATCACCACGAAGCAACGCGTCAGTGCGGTGCATAAGTTCTGCCACAGCAGAAGTCTGAGGAAGACGTGCCATTGCCTCGTCAAGTAGCCCGACGATGTCGTCCCGAGATGGAATCGCCCGACCAGTAGGACGCGAGATGATGCCGATGATTCCGCACATGTATTACAGGCTACCGACCTGGATATCCCCGCCGCAGACCCTTACAACAGCAGTGGCTAATTCTGTCGCTACTTGGCGCGCAATCTCGGTGGTGCTGGCTTCAACCATAATACGCACTAACGGCTCTGTCCCGGACGAGCGAACCAATACCCGTCCATCTTTGCCCAAGACATGCTGGGCATCAGCAATCTCGCGGGCGAATTGATCGGCAGGTGCAAATACCTGCTCAGTGGTTTTGATATTGATCAAAACCTGCGGATACGAAACCATGATGTCGTCTGCATGCTGGGATAACGGTCGCTGTGTGCGGTGCAGGAATTCTGCCAACAACAGGGCTGCCAAGAGTCCGTCACCAGTTGTGGCGTGAGCGCGATGAATAATGTGCCCACTTTGTTCGCCACCTAAAACGAGATCCTGTTCTTCGAGGGCGAGTAAAATATTTCGATCACCAACTGCCGTGATAACTACATCTATCTCATTGGTCTCCATGGCTCTGTGAAAACCCATATTTGTCATAACCGTCACTGCCACTGCACGGTTGCGGAGCAAACCACGATCAGCGAGATCGGTGGCAGCCAATGCGATCAAACGATCACCGTCCACGATTGTTGCGCGATCATCAACTGCAATCAATCGATCACCGTCTCCGTCAAAAGCAATACCAACATCTACTTGCAACGCGGCATTCACTGCAGCAGATAATCCCGATGGCGATGCGGCCCCACATTCAGCGTTGATATTGGTGCCGTTTGGCGAGTCGTTAATGACAACAACATCAGCCCCCACGGCCCTAAACACCGCAGGCGCAACACTGCTCATTGCGCCATTGGCACAATCTAAAACAATCGCCATCCCCTGCAATCTGTCTGCGCCAACAATTGAGACGCGATGATCTATGTACTCCTGAAGAAGATCGCTTGCATCATGCACAGTCGCTTTTGAGACGCCAATATCAGCGGACGAAAGGGCATGCCATTCGCGTTCAACCTCGATCTGTTGAGCGTCGGTGAGTTTTGTTCCGCCAGCAGCGAACACTTTGATCCCATTGTCTTGCCATGGATTATGCGATGCAGTTACAACCACGCCCACCCAATCGTGACGCTCAGATATAAACGCCACTGCTGGCGTAGGCGCAACACCCAACATGTGCACTGGCACGCCTTCTGCTGTGATTCCCTGAATGAGCGCTGCCTCGATTGTTGGTCCACTCTGACGAGTATCGCGTCCAACAACAATGGCGGTGGGTTGCAACACATGAGCAATGGCACGACCAAGATCGTGAACAAGTTCTGTTGTTAGTTCGTCGAGGGCAACTCCACGAACGCCGTCGGTACCAAAGTGAAGCATGTTGGCCTAACGATATTTCTGCATAGTGGTGACGGGACACACCCGCGCACGCATTAGCGCTTGGTGAACTGTGGTGCCTTACGCGCCTTCTTGAGACCGTATTTCTTGCTCTCTTTGCGACGTGAGTCACGAGTAAGCAGGCCGGCCTTTTTGAGCGCAGGACGTGATTCTGGATCGAGTTCAATCAGGGCACGAGCAATTGCCATACGCAACGCACCAGCTTGACCGTTGACTCCGCCACCATAAATATTTGCGGCGATGTCATATGTTGTCTCTTTGCCAGTGACCCGCAATGCCTCAACAACGATCATTCGTTGCGTTGCAGTAGGAAAATAGATTTCGAATGCTTTCCCGTTAATTGTGTGTGTTCCGGTTCCGACACGAAGCATGGCGCGAGCCACTGCCTCTTTGCGTCTACCAGTTGTCTGAGTGAGTGGTGTGTTTGCCATAAAATACTCCTAGATAAATCAGCGCGCTTTGGCGCGGTCGAAAGTGAGAACGATTGGCGCCTGTGATTCGTGCGGATGCTCTGGGCCGGCGTAGACCTTGAGCTTCTTAATCATCTGACGACCAAGAGGACCCTTTGGCAACATGCCAGCAACAGAACCACGAATAGCGTCGGCAGGTTTGCGTGCCAACAACTTGGCATAAGTTTCGCTTGACAAGCCGCCAGGATAACCACTGTATGAATACACCATGTTTTTTTCGGCTTTGCCAGAAGTAAGCACGATCTTTGATGCGTTGATAATCACAACATGGTCTCCCATGTCCATATGGGGTGCAAAAACTGTTTTGTGCTTGCCACGTAAAATGCGAGCGACTTCTGTGCACAGGCGACCCAACACAAGACCATCTGCATCAACCAGATGCCAAGCGCGATCAATTTCATTTGCCTTTGGAGAATACGTCGTCATAAAAACTTCCTTCAAGGTGCCCCGATGGCACCAACACACGGACAAAATCCGTAACCGTGAAAGGATACGAGCAGACCACCGCTTTCAGCAACCAGAACGGGCCACTAACCCGTCAGTTCTGGGGGTTGCTAGGTTTGGCCCACCTGGGTCCCCATACCCCACCTCCCACAGGCACAGCCCCTCAGGTGGCGCAACAAATGCTGTCGCTGCGCGGTTTTTAGCGACGATGGCATAGCGCACATCGCTGGCAGGCCGTTTGCCCTGACCTATTTCGACTAACAGCCCCACAATTGATCGCACCATGTTGTGGCAAAAGGCATTGGCCCGGATCTCAAACTCCAGGATGCCGTTGCCAGTGTCTTGCCAGCGCGCCATCATCACCCTGCGTTTCATAGATGGCACTAGTTGGTCATCAAAAACAACTGGGGCTCGACAAAATGAAGTGAAATCGTGAGCCCCAATAAGAGCCTCACTGCCCAGTCTCATCACCGGCAATAACAATGGCTCGCGAACATGCCATGCATACTCCACTAAAAACGGATCAGGTGTTGGCGTGTTGAGCACCGTGTATTTGTAATGACGCCAGAGTGCATCATGGCGGGCATGAAAATCATCTGCCACCCATTCAGCATCGCGAATGGCCAAGTGCGGTGCACACATTCCGTTCACGCTTCGCACTATTGCGTAGAGATCGGACTCCACAGGTAAGTCAACACTGATGATTTGTCCACGCGCATGAACACCTGCATCCGTGCGGCCAGCACCAGTTACTTCAATAGGTGTGCGCACAATGGTGGTAAGAACTTCATTTAGTCGTCCAGAAACAGTGTCAACATCATCGCTTAGTGCAAAGCCATGAAAGGCTGCACCGTGGTACGCCACAATGAAGCGAGCCCGCCGATTGGTGGGCGCACGTTTGGATTTACTTACCGGGGTCACCGGGGACACTCACACCAATTCAATGCGCGCCATTGGCGCAGCGTCACCTTGACGAGTTCCGAGTTTAAGAATACGCAAGTATCCACCATTGCGAGTGGCGTAACGAGGTGCAACTTCGTTGACCAATTTAGTTGTCATTTCTTTGTCACCCAAATAGCTCTGAATCTGACGAATCCGGTGAACACGCATCGGAGAATCACCCTGTGCCTTGATTGCTTTGGTGATTAGTTTTTCAGCAATTGGTCGCAATGCTTTGGCCTTGGCCTCTGTTGTGACGATTCCTTCTGCTGCGAACAATGATGCAACAAGGTTGGCCATCATTAATCTTTGGTGCTGGGACGAGCCGCCAAAATTTCGGGCTCGACGTGGGGTAGCTGGCATGGTGTCTCCTTAAAAGTTCAGTTGTCTCAGAGACGCAACGACAAGCCGCGCTCGTCGAGTTTCTGCATGATTTCGTCCAGGCTCTTCTGTCCAAAGTTGGTGATGTTGAGCAGGTCTTCTTCGGAGCGCATCAACAGTTCGCCAATCGTGTTGATTTGACCACGCTTGAGACAGTTGCGCGGACGCTCGCTCAGGTCAAGGTCTTCGATTGGGTGATCAAGGTCTGGCATGCCGACATTTGCTCCGAGAACCTCACTGAGTTCGAGGCCTTGTGGCTCGTCTGACATGCAAGCAACCAGATCGACAAGTGAGCGCAAAGTTGCACCTGCTGATGCAAGCGCTTCGCGTGGTGTGATCGAACCATCGGTCTCGATATCGAGCACGAGACGGTCGTAGTTTGTGCTTTGAGCCACACGTGTTGGTTCGATATTGAATGTCACACGACGAACTGCGGAGAAGATTGCGTCGATTGGCACAACACCAATGATGCGATTTTCTGCGTCTCGCTCGCTTGACATGTATCCGCGCCCGCGCTCAATTGTGATATCGACAGCCAAATGACCAGTGGTATTGAGCGTGGCAATATGTAGGTCTTTGTTGAGGATCTCAATGTCTGCAGTAAGAGGTATATCGCCAGCAGTAATGACTGCAGGTCCGCGTACATCGAGGCGCAAGACAACTGGCTCGTCACTGGCGCTCGTCAGCACGATGTCTTTGATGTTGAGGATCATCTCGGTGATGTCTTCGCTCACACCTTTAAGTGTTGTGAACTCGTGCTGAGCATCATCAAACTTAAGAGTGGTGATTGCAGCACCAGGGATAGACGACAACAAAGTGCGTCGCAACGAGTTGCCGATGGTATGACCAAAGCCAGGCTCGAGTGGTCCGACCGCAAAACTTTGACGGGTGTTGGACTCTTCGCCGATTGCTTCGACTGTTGGGCGTTGGATAACAAGCATATTTTTTTTCTCCTGGGGTGGAGCGGATGGGACTACTTTGAGTACAGCTCAACAATGAGCTGTTCACGGACGGGCACGTCAATTTGCTCGCGCTGTGGCAATTCGCGCACAGTCACTTGCTTGTCGCCAGCCTCGAGCCAAGCCACAAGTGGTCGGTCGAGGGTGTCGATGTTGTGTTGAATCTGAATCATGTTCTGCGCTTTTGGCGACAGCGACACGACCTGACCCTTCTTGACTCGGTAAGACGCAATGTTCACGCGTTTTCCGTCGACAAGAATAAGACCATGACTCACGAACTGGCGGGTCTGGGGACGAGTACTTCCCCACCCTGCACGAAACACCACATTGTCGAGTCGTTGCTCAAGCAAACGCAACAGGTTTTCGCCTGTTGGTCCAGCGAGACGGTTCGCTTCTTCGTAGATGTTACGAAACTGACGCTCTAGAACGCCATAGATGTATTTTGCTTTTTGTTTTTCTTGCAACTGAGCAAGGTATTCGCTGCCAGCATTACGACGGCGAGTCTTGCCGTGCATGCCTGGCGGGAATGGACGACGATCAAGTGCCTTGCTGCCTTTTTCGTTCTCGAACAAGTTGACATTAAGACGACGAGACAGACGAACTTTTGGACCAATGTAACGAGCCATGAGTTATGCCCTCCGTCGTTTGATTTGGCGACAACCGTTGTGTGGAACCGGAGAAACATCTTTGATTCCGGAAACTTCGATGCCTGCATTTTGAATTGAGCGCAATGCCGTATCGCGACCAGAACCAGGACCCTTGACTAATACTTCGGCACGGCGAAGACCGTGTTCCATGGCTACCTTGGCTGCTTTTTCGGCGGCCATTTGTGCTGCGTATGGAGTGCTCTTGCGAGACCCCTTGAATCCGACAGCACCAGAAGAAGCCCAGGCAATGACGTTGCCCTCAAGATCCGTGATTGAAACGATTGTGTTATTAAACGAACTCTTGATATGCACGACACCAGAAGTGACGTTCTTTCTCTCTCGCTTGCGTGGACGACGACCGCCCGCTGCTGGCTTAGCCATGATGTACTACCTCACTGCCTTTTTCTTGTTAGCAACCGTCTTCTTTGGTCCCTTGCGAGTGCGCGCATTTGTGTGCGTGCGTTGTCCGCGCACAGGCAAGCCCTTGCGATGACGAATACCTTGTAGACAACCGATTTCGACTTTGCGTTTGATGTCTTGTTGCACGTCGCGTCGCAAGTCACCTTCGACTGTTGCGTTGGCGTCTACCCATGCACGGATGCGATTGACTTCGTCTTCGTTAAGGTCGCGTACTCGCGTGTCCTCGTTGAGACCTGCTGCTACACAAATTTTCTTTGCTGTTGTTCGGCCAACGCCGAAGATATATGTCAATGAGACCGCCAACCGCTTTTCGCGTGGGATATCGACTCCTGCAATACGTGCCATTTGTTATTTGTCCTTTACTTACTCGTCAGCCCTGGCGCTGCTTGTGTCGTGGATTTTCGCAAATAACCATCACGCGCCCACGGCGGCGCACAACTCTGCACTTCTCACAAATTGTCTTCACGCTTGGGCGTACTTTCATTACTTTCTCACTTAAAACGATATGTAATACGACCTCGAGTGAGATCGTATGGGGTGAGTTCCACCTGGACTTTGTCGCCTGGAAGAATACGAATGTAGTGCATTCGCATTTTTCCTGAAATGTGCGCAAGCACTTTGTGCCCGTTCTCAAGTTCTACGCGAAACATTGCGTTCGGCAAGGACTCAAGAATCGTGCCATCAAGCACGATCGCGTCTTCTTTTGGCTGGGCCAGAAGGGCCTCCTTGGTGGTCGGGACAGAACTGTCTTTCTCGCACATTTGGCGATGGGACAAGGAGCAATGCTATCGGCGCATTTGCAATGCCCCAAGTGCCGATTGAGGACTTTTTTGCCTCATTTAGTCGCTCAGCGCCGGGCATCAACGGCTGCGGTGACTCGAGAAAATACATCATCGGGGGTTCCGACCCCATTAATCTCCACGAGTCGACCGGTGCGGCCATAAAACTCAATTAAAGGCGCAGTTTGGGACTCATATAGGTCAAGACGGCGGTTGATGGCTTCGGGGGTGTCGTCAGCGCGGTGCACCACATCACCACCACAGTTCTCACACGTCCACGGCCGGGGCTCGACTCCTGCTGCAGTGAAGTTGGCACCACAGTCACGGCACACGCGACGGGCGGACAATCGCTGTAATACCATCTCGCGCGGAACTACTAGATCAAGGACAACATGCAACGGCTGGTCCACTGACATCTCATCAAATGCTTGCGCCTGAAACACTGTGCGCGGAAAGCCATCCAAAATGTATCCGCGCGTTCGTGCGTCATCGAGATTGATGCGTTTTTGCACGAGTGCCACCATGGTTCCATCGCCCACTAAACCACCAGTCGCCATGATCTCTTTTACAGCAATTCCGACGTCGGTGTCTTCGCGAACTGCAGCCCGCAACATGTCACCTGTTGAAATATGCGGCACAACAAAATGGCGTGATAGACGAACACATTGCGTTCCTTTTCCGGCTCCTTGTCTTCCAAGGATAACTAATCTTGCGCCCGACGTCATGTCGATACCTGATCGCTGCACCCTAAGGCGCTCACGATCACTTCAAGAAACCCTCGTAGTTGCGCAGCATTAATTGACTATCAATCTGTCGCATTAATTCAAGCGCTACACCCACTGCAATCAACACGGTTGTGCCAGCAAATGGAAACGACTGGACGTCTCCGACCCACAAAATGATGTACGGCAAAATGGCGATGGTGGCGACGAATAGCGCACCTGGCAGGGTGATGCGGTTCACCGCTTTGCCCAGGAACTTTTCAGTTTGGGACCCTGGTCGAATACCGGGGATAAAACCACCTTGCTTGCGCAACTGATCGGCTTGGCGAATTGGGTCAAATGCAATTGAGTTGTAGAAGTATGCAAACGCCACGATCATCCCAAAAAAGACTGTGATATAGACCAAGTTTTGGCTATTGACAAGATACGTGTCAACAAACCTTGCGATCACTCCACGCCAACCCTCTGTGCTTCCCAAGATATTTGACATCAGTACTGGCAACAACAAAACAGATGATGCGAAAATAATTGGGACAACACCAGCTTGATTGACCTTGAGCGGAATATATGTATTTTGTCCGCCGAACATTTTGCGACCGACGACGCGTTTGGCGAACTGCACGGGGATTCTGCGCTGACCAAGTTCTACTCGAACGACAGCAACTAAAACACCGATTGATACCGATACGAGAACTGCAAAGACAAAGAACTTTTTGCTCTGCAAAATTGAGTAATAGCCGTACGGCAATCCAGAAACAACAGAACTGAAAATAAGTACTGACATTCCATTGCTAATGCCTCGCTGGCTGATGAGTTCGCCCACCCACATCAGCAACGCAGTGCCCGCAACGAGTGACGGAATCACTAGCAAAGCGCGTGGCATAAAAGGATCAAGCAATACAACGTCGGGAGCCGTCGCGGCTGCCCCGAAGAACGCCGAGCCACGACCTTGACCAAAGATAAACGTCAAGCCTGCACCTTGCAAAACGGCAATGCCAATCGCAACATACCTGGTCCATTGAGTAATTTTTCGTTGTCCAACTGCACCCATTTCTTGCCACTCTTGCAACTTGGGAATAACAACGTTGAGAACTTGCATGATGATGCTGGCCGTGATGTACGGCATGATTCCGAGCGCAAAGATACTGAACGAGCTAAACGCACCGCCTGAGAATAAGTTAAGAAATCCAAGAGCACCTTGTGTCTTGGATGATTCACGCAACTGCGCAACTGCACCAGCATCTACACCAGGAACTCGAATTGCGGTTCCTAATCGGTAGACAGCAATCATCAAAAGCGTGAAGAACACCTTCTTTCGAAGATCCTCAACCTTGAAGATATTCTTCATGTTTGAAAACACGAGTTGCTCCTTGTTATCAATTCAATATCAACGGTTGGTAAACTGGTTTCCCTTGGCGGGTGGTCGAATTGCATGTGGCAACGGCAATAATGTCACAGATCCGCCAGCCGCAATAATGGCTTTTTCGGCAGATTTTGAAACAGCGTGAGCAGACACTTTGACAGCAGTTGAAATAGTTCCGCGGCCCAATACTTTGACCAGGGTTCCCTTGTGTGCGAGTCCTTTTGCCATCATGATTTCTGGGGTGACTTCTGGAGCACCGAGAGCTTCGAGCGCATCAAGATTGACGGCGTAATACTCCACACGGAATGGGTTGTTGAAGCCCTTCAACTTGGGCACACGTTGCTTGAGCGGCATCTGTCCGCCTTCAAATCCGCGCGCCACGGTGTTGCGAGCATATTGACCTTTGGTACCACGTCCAGCAGTTTTTCCGCCTTTACCGCCGGTTCCGCGACCCATACGCTTTGCTTTTTTAGTGCTGCCTGGTGCTGGTGCAAGTTCGTCGACGCGCATGATCAGTTGTTCTCCTGTACTTCAATAAGGTGTGGAACTCGGGCAATCATTCCGCGAATCTCTGGTCGGTCGGGCAATGTATTTGTATCGCCAATTTTTCTGAGACCAAGAGCACGAATAGTGCCTGCAGTTTTCGGTTTCACTCCAAAGCGTGAACGCTTCAGGGTGACAGTGATTGTTTTTTCAGCCATGATCAGTGAACCTCGCCTGCTGCAGCCGCCTTTTGACGATCTGTGTATGCCTTAAGCATTCCTTTGGGAACAAATGTGTCAGCAGGGATTCCGCGACGCTTGGCCACCACATCGGGGCGCTGAAGTTCTTGAAGACCAGTAATTGTGGCACGAGCCACGTTGATGGCATTTGCTGAGCCAAGTGACTTCGCAAGTACATCATGAACTCCGGCTTCTTCAAGAATAATTCGTGCAGCACCGCCAGCGATGACGCCAGTACCAGGTGCTGCTGGTTTGAGAAGTACTCGACCTGCACCCGCGATTCCCAGAATGGTGTGAGTAATTGTGCTTCCGGCAAGTGCAACATCGAAGAGATTCTTTTTTGCTTCTTCTGTTCCTTTTTGAATAGCCAACGGAACTTCTTTTGCTTTGCCGTATCCAAGACCTACGCGACCGTTTCCGTCACCCACAACAACAAGTGCAGTAAACGAAAATCGACGACCGCCTTTGACGACCTTGGCAACGCGGTTAATGTGTATCACGCGAGATTCGCGCAATGCACCAGGCTCTGGTGCGGCATTTACTGCTTTGGAATAGTTACTCATTAGAACTCCAGTCCTGCTTCACGAGCGGCCTGCGCCGCAACTGCAACGCGACCATGGTAGAGGTATCCGCCGCGGTCAAAAACGACCGTACTGATTCCGACTGCCTTGGCACGCACCGCTACGAGTTGTCCAACCTTGCCTGCTGCCACTGATGTTGCACCACTCTCAGAACGCAAGGCTGCTTCTACTGATGACGCAGCGACAAGTGTGCATCGAGCGTCGTCATCAATAAGTTGCATGCTGAAATGCTTGTTTGTGCGATGTACCGCCAAACGAGGACGTTCAGCAGTTCCGTGGATCTTCTTACGCACGCGAGTGTGACGACGCAGACGAGCTTCTCGACGATTTTTTGCAATGTTTCCCATAGTGGTTCCTTGTTACCGAGTTACTTCTTGCCGGTCTTGCCGGCCTTGCGGACGACTCGCTCGTTTAGGTAACGCACACCTTTACCTTTGTAGGGCTCGGGCTTGCGTATGGAGCGAATATCTGCTGCGACCTGTCCAACAAGTTCTTTGTCGATTCCTTTGACAATGACTTTTGTTTGTGCAGGAATCTCAAAAGAGATTCCCTCAGGCGCAGGTACAACCACGGGGTGTGAAAAGCCAAGAGCCAAACGAAGGTTTGTCCCTTGTGCTTCCGCACGGTAACCCACACCAACGATTTCAAGTTCTTTGCTGAATCCGTCAGTCACACCCAAGACCATGTTATTGACAAGTGTTCGCATGAGACCGTGCAGCGAACGCTCAAGGCGCCCATCTCCAGCGCGCGACACGATGAGCGATGATTCGTCTTTCGTGACAGTGATTTCTACTGGGATAGTGCGATGAAGTGTTCCCTTTGGTCCTTTGACGGTGATGTCAGCACCCGAGATGGTGACGTCAACGCCTGCTGGCACTGTGATGGGGAGGTTTCCGATACGAGACATAGTTAGTGGCCTTTCTGATTCACCACACGAAACACAGGACTTCGCCACCGACCTTGCGCTTGCGCGCTTCGCGATCGGTCATGAGACCTTGACTTGTGGATAGAACTGCAACACCAAGACCCCCGAGCACGCGGGGAACGGTTTGGGAGTCTCGATACACGCGTAGACCCGGAGTGGAGATGCGCTTCAGACCAGAAATCGTGCGGTGACGGTTGTCGGTGTATTTCATTTGGACAGCAAGTTGCTCGCCTGGACCCTTTGTTGAAGGCGCCACGGTGAAACCCACGATGTACCCTTCGGATTTCAGAATTTGAGCAAGTGCAACTTTTTGTTTAGAGGATGGCATCACTACCTCATCATGCAACGCCACGTTGGCATTGCGGATGCGAGTGAGCATGTCGGCGATTGGATCGGTCATCATAATGTTTTACCTACCAGCTCGCCTTGGTGATACCGGGTACTTCGCCTGCGTGTGCCAACTCGCGGAAGCACAGACGGCACAGACCAAATTTTCTGTATACCGAACGTGCGCGTCCACAGCGACGACAGCGTGTATAGCCACGTACCTTGAACTTGGGCTTCGCATTTGCTTTGTTAATGAGTGATTTCTTTGCCATGGTTCTTCCTTACCTGACTACTTCTTCTTGCCGCCGCGCTGACCGGGACGTGTTGAACGCTTAGCTTTCGCTGGTGGTCCACCCGTCTCGTTGCCGCGCTTGAAAGGGAATCCGAACGCATCGAGCAATGCTTTGCCCTGCTCGTTCGTTTTTGCTGTTGTAACAATTGTGATGTCCATGCCACGAGGGGCATCGATTTTGTCATAATCAACTTCTGGGAACACTGTTTGTTCTGTGAGCCCAAATGTGTAGTTTCCGTGACCGTCCCATGAATTTGCAGGCAGTCCACGAAAGTCGCGAATACGAGGAATCGCTACCGACAACAAGCGGTCAAAAAACTCCCACATGCGGTCTCCACGCAATGTGACTTTGCAGCCAATCGCTTGGTTTTCGCGCAACTTAAAGTTTGCAATAGCGTCGCGTGACTTGGTCACGATTGGCTTTTGCCCAGAGATACGAGTGAGATCGGCAACGGCACCTTCAAGCAATGACGGTTGTTGTGTGGCTCGCCCCACTCCCATGTTGATGACAACCTTTGTCAGAGTAGGAACCTGCATGACATTGCTGAGCCCAAGTTGGGTCAACAGTGCCTGACGAATCTCAGCGTTATAGCGCTCTTTCAAGCGCGGAACAGTTGTCGTCGTCATCAGATTTCCTTTCCGGTCTTTTTTGCGATGCGCACTTTGGTGCCATCTTCATTGATCTTGTAGCCAACACGTGTTGGCTTGCCGTTATGCAACAACACCACATTGGAAACATCGATTGGTAAGTCTTTTTCGATACGGCCAGCAGGTTGCTTTGCGCTGCGTGCTTTGAGGTGACGAGTGACGCGATTAACGCCAAACACCACTACTTTGTTTTCTTTTGGATGCACCGACAGGATTTCTCCGGTCTTTCCCTTGTCCTTGCCGGACAAGACTTCTACTTGGTCACCTTTACGTAACTTCATGTCAGAGCACCTCCGGAGCAAGTGAAACGATTCGCATAAATTTTTTGTCACGAAGTTCACGACCAACTGGTCCAAAGATTCGAGTTCCGCGAGGTGTGAGGTCTTCTTTGATTAGAACGGCAGCATTCTCGTCGAAGCGAATATATGAACCGTCAGAACGACGCTTTTCTTTTTTGACGCGAACAACCACGCAACGGACAACCTCGCCTTTTTTCACGGCTGCACCGGGAATAGCATCTTTGACTGTTCCGATAAAAACATCACCGATGGATGCGTACCGGCGACGTGTTCCGCCCAAGACCTTGATAACAAGAACTTGTTTGGCTCCGCTGTTGTCAGCCACGCGTAGACGGGACTCTTGCTGAATCACTTTGCACGCTCCATGATCTCGATGACGCGCCAGCGCTTTGACTTTGACAACGGACGGGTCTCCATCACGCGTACTCGGTCTCCGACTTGGGCATCATTGGTTTCGTCGTGGGCATACAATTTTTTTGTACGCATCACAAACTTGGAATATTTCGGATGAGGGACGCGCTCCACGATGGCGATGACAATGGTCTTATCCATCTTGCTGGACACGACGATTCCCTCGCGGATCTTGCGAACGCTACGGTCTGTGCTTGATTCTTGCGTCATTGGATTACTCACTTCCCGGTCTTTTCAGCGACAGCAATTTCTTGCTGACGGATAAGCGTGTTGATACGAGCGATTTGACGGCGCACTTTGCGCAACTCTGAATGATTGTCGAGTTGTCCCGTAGCGCTACGGAACCGCAGGTTCAGTGCCTCCTGCTTGGATGCGCGCAACTCTGAAACGAGTGCGACGAGATCCATGTCTCGGAGATCAGAAATTGATTGTGTCATCGTGTGTCTGCCTTACTCTCAGATGGGCTCGTTACGTGAAATCACGCGAGCCTTAATAGGAAGTTTTTGCACGGCACGTTCGAGTGCCTTGCGTGCAACGTCTTCTGATGGATAGGACAACTCAAACAAGATGCGTCCAGGCCTGACCACGGCTACCCAAAACTCTGGGTTACCTTTTCCGGAACCCATTCGAGTTTCTGCAGGCTTCTTGGTGACGGGCTTGTCTGGATAGATATTGATCCAGACTTTTCCGCCGCGCTTAATGTGTCGAGTCATCGCCACGCGGGCTGCTTCGATTTGACGAGCAGAGAGCCAGCCTGGTTCAAGTGCTTGAATGCCGTATTCGCCAAAGGCCAATTCGTTTCCACCCTTTGACATTCCGGTCATGCGACCACGGTGTTGCTTGCGGTGCTTAATTTTACGAGGCATCAGCATGATCAGCCCTCCCCACGCAATTTGGGTGTCTCATGAGAGTTATGGAGACGTTTTTCAATTGCTTCTTCTTCTTCTAACAAGCGCTCAAATTCGGGATCGGCTTCTTTGACCAACGGAGTCACTTCAACTTCGGCGATTTCTTGTTGAACACGTGGCCCAGCAGATGACACCACGCGACGGACTTCTGTTTGTGACTGACCAGATGTCTCACCAACGGCCATGGCGGCCTCTTGGGTGATCTTGTCTTGCGACTGACTCTTGTATGGAAGAATGTCTCCCTTGTAGATCCAGACCTTGACACCAACTCGACCTGAGCTCGTTGCGGCTTCACGGAATCCGTAATCGATATCTGCTCGCAAAGTATGCAACGGCACTCGTCCTTCGCGGTACCACTCGGTGCGACTCATTTCTGCGCCTCCCAAACGTCCTGAACACTGAACGCGAATACCGAGTGCACCATATTTTTGTGCATTTTGTACGGCGCGCTTCATGGCACGACGAAACGCAATACGGTTGAGCAACTGATCTGCAACACCCTGAGCGATGAGCGCAGCATCGAGTTCTGCTTGCTTGATCTCAACAATGTTGAGTTGCAATTTGTTATTGCCAGTGATTTTTGCAAGGCCAATTCGGAGTTCGTCTGCCTTGGCACCTTTTCGGCCAATCACGATTCCGGGACGTGCGGTGTGCACGTCAATACGCAACTTGTCACGTGTTCGCTCGATTTCGACGCGGC
Organism: Ilumatobacteraceae bacterium; assembly: GCA_009691255.1. Classification (GTDB taxonomy): domain Bacteria; phylum Actinomycetota; class Acidimicrobiia; order Acidimicrobiales; family Ilumatobacteraceae; genus UBA2093. The sequence continues at coordinate 7,337 of SHUT01000019.1, read as the reverse complement.
TTACTGCAGCGTCGTCAAGCGTTGCCATGAGATAGTCGCGGATTTTCCAGTCCTCTGTGAGGTAGTCCTTGTATTCACGAATACTGAACCAACGGCTCTTCCAGTCGGTGGTGATTCCGAGGCGGAAGCCGTAGGGATTAATTTTTTGACCCATCACTTCTCCATTTCGTCTGTTGTGACGTCGAGAGTGATGATCTCTTCGGCCGCTTCGATTGATTCAACTGGTGCTGTGTCGGTTGATGCTGACGCAGTCTCTGGGGCGCGCTTGCGAGAACCTTCAACGCGAGCGCGACGGCTCGACAATGCTGAGCCACGGGCACTTGATTTGATGTCACGAACTGCAATTTTTTCATCACTCATTCGCGCGAGCACGATGGTGATGTGCGAGGAACGCTTCAAGATGGGTCCTGCACGACCTTTGGCGCGTGGTCTGAAGCGCTTGAGAGTTGGACCCTCATCGGCAAAACAGGCTTTGACGTAAAGGTCGTCGGCATCTTGACCATCATTATTGACTGCGTTGGCAACCGCTGACGCCAACAACTTACGCACGATACGTGCCGCTTCACGATCAGTGAATTGCAAGATTTCGTCTGCACGTCGAACATTTTGATCTCTGATGAGATTCAAGACCACGCGCACCTTTGAAGCAGAACCGCGTACGAATCGTACGCTCGCTCTTGTTCCGCTAGAGGTTCCGACTTTATTGTTTGCTTCGTTGAGCTTTGGACCAGTCATGGCTATTTCTTCACAGTCTTTTCGTGTCCGGAGTGAAATTTAAATGTTCGAGTTGGCGCGAACTCGCCCAACTTGTGGCCGACCATGGACTCGGTGACGTACACCGGAACATGCTTGCGTCCGTCGTGCACTGCAAAGGTGTGACCCACCATGTCAGGAATAACTGTGGAACGCCTCGACCATGTCTTGATGACTTTGCGATCGCCAGCAGCATTTGCTGCGTCAATCTTTTTCATCAAGTGATCGTCAACGAACGCACCCTTTTTCAAACTGCGAGACATAAATTACCTCCGACCCTTGCTTGTACGACGACGACGAACGAGTAGTGATTGTGACGGCTTGTTCTTGTCACGTGTACGACCTTCTGGCTTGCCCCAAGGAGAAACCGCAGGACGACCACCAGAGGTCTTTCCTTCTCCACCACCAAGAGGGTGATCGACTGGGTTCATGGCAACACCACGTGTCTGCGGGCGCACACCTTTCCAGCGGTTACGGCCAGCCTTACCAATTTTGATGAGTTCATGCTCGGCGTTGCCAACTTCTCCGACAGTTGCGCGACAGTCAAGCAACACGCGACGCATTTCTGTTGACGGCATACGCAATGTGGCGAAGTCACCATCTTTAGCAACTAACTGCACGGCGGTCCCGGCAGAGCGAGCCATTTTGCCACCTTGTCCAGGACGCAGTTCGACGTTGTGCACGGTTGTTCCGACAGGGATGTAGCGCAAGGAAAGTGCGTTACCTGGTTTGATGTCCGCGCCTTGACCACTCTCGACGCGTTGCCCGACTTCAAGACCTTTTGGAGCGAGAATGTACGCCTTGGTTCCGTCGTCGTAATGCAAGAGTGCGATGCGACATGTGCGGTTCGGATCATATTCAATCGAGGCAACCTTGGCTGGCATTCCGTCTTTGATGCGCTTGAAATCAATGATTCGGTATTGACGCTTGTGTGCGCCACCACGGTGACGCGACGTCTTGCGACCATACGAGTTACGTCCACCGGTGTTCTTAATCGGAGCAAGCAATGTTTTTTCAGGAGTCGTCTTGGTGATCTCGCTGAAGTCGGACACCGTTTGAAAACGGCGGCCAGGACTTGTGGGTTTGCGTTTGCGAATAGCCATGACTTACTCAGCTTTCAAACAGCGAGATTTTGTTTCCCGCTGCAAGGGTGACGATGGCGCGCTTTGTGCTCGGGCGCTTGCCAATACGGTTGGTGTTACGAGTCCGCTGAAGTTTTCCTTTGCGGTTCACGGTGTTTACTCTCAGAACTTTGACGCCCCAAATTGCTTCGATGGCGTCATGAATTTCTGGTTTTGTCGCATCAGGGTGTACTTGAAATGTGTACACGTCGTTCTCCATGAGGCCATAGCTCTTTTCAGATACAACTGGCGCAAGAATGATGTCGCGTGGATCTTTCATTTGTCGCCTTCCTTGGCCATCGGCAGGCTTGCTTGGGTGAAAACAAGCCAGTCGTTACAGAGCACGTCGTAGGCATTGAGTTCTGCGACGCTGACGATTTGTACATCGACAACATTGCGCAAACTTTTTGCAACGGCATCATCTTGGGGCGTGAGCACGACAAGTACTTTGCCCTCAATACCGATTGCGCGTAGAGCAGTGATAGCACTCTTGGTGCTAGGTGTCTCCATCTCCCATGAATCAAGAACAACAATGCGTCCAGCAAGATTGCGATCTGACAATGCAGACCGCAAAGCCAACCGAACCATTTTGCGAGGAGTGCGCTGAATATATTTACGTGGACGAGGTCCGAGCGCAATGCCGCCACCCGTGTAATGAGGTGCGCGAGTTGATCCCTGTCGAGCGCCACCGGTTCCTTTTTGGCTGAATGGCTTCTTGCCACCGCCAGAAACTTCAGCACGTGTCTTGGTGCTCTGGGTTCCGGCACGACGGTGAGCAAGTTGGGCAGTGACCACTTGGTGCATCACTGGAACATTGGGTTGAATTGAAAAAAGTTCGTCAGAGAGTTCGACTGTTCCAGATTTCTTACCAGAAATACTTGTGAGAGATACTGAGGCCATTTTTAGTTCGCCTTCACTGCGTTACGAACGATGACAACGCCGCCGTTGGGTCCGGGAACTGCACCTCGCACCAACAACAATCCGCGCTCAAGGTCGGCTTGCACGACAACAAGATTAAGCGTTGTGACTTGGTTGTGTCCCATGTGACCAGCCATCCGCAGACCTTTCAGTACACGACCTGGAAATGAACATGAACCAATCGAACCAGGAGCACGATGGTGCTTGTGGTTACCGTGACTTGCTCCCTGTCCACTGAAGTTGTGCCGCTTCATTCCGCCAGCAAAACCTTTACCGCGACTCACTGCAGTGACGTCAACTTTTTCTCCCGCAGTCAATGTGTCAACGCAAATTTCTTTACCGACTTCAAATCCATCAACAGAGTCAAGGCGCAATTCGACAAGACGTCGACCAGCTTCTACGCCAGCTTTGGCGAAGTGTCCCGCCTCTGGTTTGTTGAGTTTGCTTGCGTCCTGGTTTCCGAACGTCACTTGAACGGCGTTATAGCCATCGCGTTCTGTTGTTTTCACTTGGACGATGCGCGCTGGGTCGATGCGCAACACAGTGACGGGGACGACGCGCTGGTCATCTCCCCAAATCTGTGTCATGCCGACCTTTTCGCCGACGATCGCTCTTTGTGCCATGGTGGCAACCTTTTCCTGTAAGTTGAAATTTCTGCGTGCTTCATGCAAATGCTCCGCGCGACTTAGTCGGCGGAGCACCTATCTGGGTTGTGCCATGCGGTTCCACCGGAGTGGCCTACATAGACGTCGATTGTTTGGACCAAACGACGGTCAAGTTCTTGAAGAGGGACGAGTCCCTCGTTCAGGAAAGCAAAACTCTATCGGCAGAACTTGTCGATTTCACCGTGGCGCCACCCAGAATTTTCAGGTCGTTTCAGGTCGGAAATCTCGCTCGCAGCCACTCCACCACGACCTCAACAGCCTGACGTCGGTGGCCCTCTAAATAGTGCGGCGCCCCGATCATTTCGTGGTAGGTGGTATCGCTGGCACCTGCATTTGCCACGATCTCCTTGGCCTGCCAGACCCGAATCTCGGTGTCAGCCGTTGGATGCACCAGAATCGTAGGCACTTTTACCTGAGGCATGGTGTCGGCCAACTTGGCATGACTCGACAGGCCTGACCATGTGCTGAGCCAGCCCCGATTGGTCATGGTTCGAGCCAATCCACCTCGGCCATAATTGGCCTCAAAAGGGTCCGGAAAGGCAAAAAGACTGCCCAAAATGCGGTCATCGGGGTCGATTGTGAGGTCCAAATACGCGGGATCCGCCAACGTTCGATAGATCGTCAGATATTTGGTGAATACCCGGCGGGCTCGCAGATCGCGCCACTGCCCCAGGTTTTTGGCCTTGTCAACCTGAGCAAGAGCCAAGCCGGCCACCTCAGCATCAGCCAAAGACGCCTTGGCCACCTCATCAATACGCCCGACGCGTGCCACTTGTGCCGCTCGATATGTGGTGAGCCAGTCGGTGTCATAGTGGCTGTGCTCGGGCCATGGGCGCCACCCGTTGTCGGGGTTGTACATGTCAAGTTCTGGATCACGACTAAAAGGATCGTTCTCATCTGTCACAGATGGGTCGATGACCTGCAGCATGAATACCCCCTCACCAGGATGCGCCGCCATTCCGATCCAGCCATCACCAATTCCGAGTTGGGCATTAGCCATTGCCATGAGTGAACCACCACCTGAGTTACCCAGCAGCACAACGGCCTCGGCACCTCGGCGAACAACTTCATCAAACGCTGTCTTGACGTCAATGATGCAATTTTCGTGCAGACAATCTGTGTCGTTGTTGATATAGCGCGTGGAAAATCCAAGCACCGCATACCCTGCCGCTGCCAATAACGGACACGCATAATGCACACTGAAATCGCCGCGAGGATGAGTCAAGATAATCGCTGTCTTCCATTTCTTGCCGTGAGGCGGCGTCCACAGAAGTCCACGAACGAGCGCGCCATCAGGTGAGACAAGCCTGATTGACTCACGCGCAATCTCAACGCCCGGATCATCCTCTGGAAGTGGCCAATACCCCAGGCCAAATGGTCGACTGCCTCCGAGGTGTACGTCAAGATCTTGCATACACCGACATTACGCTCTTGCTATGCACTTAGTGACAGCGCACGACATTCATGCGTACCAGCATGACGGAGCTGTCCTATTGCGTGGCGTCGTTGCCGAAGAAACTCTTGATTCTCTTGCCAATGGTCTTGCTATTAATATGTCAACACCAAGCAAATGGGCCAACGACTACACATCGACAACTGATACTGGTCGATTCTTTGATGACTATGTCAATTGGCAGCGCATCACACAATACAAAAATGCAGCGCTACAGGGTGTACTTCCGGCGATTGCCGGTGCATTAATGAAGACATCACAACCGCGATTTTTTCACGAACATGTATTAGTCAAAGAAGCTGGTACGTCAACACCGACTCCCTGGCATCATGATGACCCGTATTACGGCGTCAATGGTCTAGACAACGTGAGTCTGTGGATCCCATTAGACGACATTCCAGAATCGATTGGATTGCGCTGTCTTATTGGCAGTCATCTGTGGGGCGAGAGATATATTCCGAATCGTTTTATCGATCAATCGCCCTACGCGCTTAATGCCGATGGATTTCTCCCAATGCCTACCGCGCAAGAACTCGAAACACGCGGAGAAATCAAATCTTTTGCTGCTGTTCCAGGTGACATTGTTGCATTTCATTTTCGTACATTGCATCGGGCACCTGGCACGATCGGCCATAGTTCTTCTCGGCGTGTCGTCAGTCTGCGTTATCTCGGCGATGACGCGCGATGGGCGACTCGACCATGGAAAACATCACCACCCTTCGAGGAGGCAGGTTTGCTAGACGGAGATCTTCTTGACACCGAGCGGTTCCCGATATGTCATCTCTCGTAGATGTCTTTTAGTTATTTCTTCGAACCACAAGCTTTGCCGTCAGCGTGAGACGTGAGCCTTTACGCAAAACAATGATTGCAATCTCATCTCCAGGAACAGAATCTCGAACGACTGCGATGAGTGATCCTTGTCCGGTAATGGGCTGACCATTGACCTCAAGAACGACGTCATCTACTTTGAGTCCGGCTTTTTCTGCAGGAGAATCAGGAGCAACTTGAGATACCACCGCGCCCTGTCCGCCGTCGCTGCGATCAGAGAGTCCGACCCCCAAATACCCTTCAGCGCGCACTGTTCCGTTTGCTTGCTTGCGGAGTGCATCCACAACACGAATAACTTCGCCAACCGATATAGCAAAACCAATATTATTGGCAGCAGTTGAGGAATCTCCGCGAGCAACCGCTGTATTTATGCCGATGAGTTGACCACTCATGTTAATAAGGGGTCCGCCAGAGTTGCCAGATGAAATTGCTGCATCTGTTTGAATGAGTGCGTTCAATGCGCCGCCATCTACCGTGAGCGTGCGATTAAGAGCCGACACGATTCCGGATGTCACACTTGGGCCACCATCTAGATCGAGCGCATATCCGACAGCAACGACCTGATCTCCAACTGCAATGCTGAGTGGATCAGCAAGTATCGCCGAAATTAATCCGCTTGCTTTTCGCAACTTAATAAGTCCCAGATCATTTCCAGAATCTGTTCCGAGCACGTCCGCAATTCGGGGTTCGGTCTCGCCACCAAGTCGCACACGAACAGTCGCTGCACCTTCGATAACATGATTGTTCGTAAGGATCTCACCATCGCTGCTCAAGATGACTCCGGTACCGATTGCTTCGCCTGAGTCACTGACCGAATCAATTGTCACCACACTTGGTGCGATGACGTTTGCTGCCTTGGCAATACTGGATGTTCCGACTGATGCCTTGCCAACAGGTGGAGCAGTCACGAGTGGAGACATCGACGACAAGGTTTGATCTTGGGAATACTCAGCACCCAAGTAACCAGCAACTCCTGCTGCACCGAGAAAAATCACCAGAGAAATAAATTGTGCAACAATACGGCGACCACGTCTGCCTGTGCTGGGCAACTGCGGAGGCTGGTTAATCCAATGTGAGTCAGTCATACCTATTTTTTATCTCAGTCGTCAACCAAAAAACAATCCTAAAGATAAGAATTTAGTAAAAATTATCCCTGAATCTTGATCTCAATGTCCACGCCGGCTGGTAGTTCGATGCGTTGGAGGGAATCAATGGTTTTGGCGTTTGGCTCGATGATGTCAATCAAGCGCTTATGAATTCGCATCTCAAAGTGCTCTCGAGAGTCTTTGTCGACGTGAGGCCCACGAACGACTGTGAATCGGTGCTTGTCAGTTGGCAATGGAATAGGGCCGATGATTTTGCAATCGGTACGTCCGACTGTCTCGACAATCTTGCGTGTTGATTGATCAATGATGACATGATCAAATGCCTTGAGGCGGATGCGGATGCTACTTTTTGCCATTGTTTCGTCCTATCACTTGAAAATCTTGGTTACGCGACCAGCACCCACAGTGCGACCACCCTCGCGGATGGCGAACCGAAGACCTTCGTCCATTGCAATTGGCTTGCCCAACTCCACTGTCATCATGACATTGTCGC
>SHUT01000018.1 GCA_009691255.1 Ilumatobacteraceae bacterium | reverse complement strand
TGTCCCAAAGAAAATATTGTCGGGGGACTCAACAACGGTTGGGCTGTTGCTAATAGCACACTTGCATTTGAGCGTGGAATGAGTGCCACAACCGGATTTCGCAGGTTTGAAGCAGAGTATCTATTAATGGTGCAAGAAGCAGTTGAGAATGGCAAAATTTGCGATCTCCCGATGCGCCAAAGATTGATGAAGTACTACTCCAAGATTCAGATTCTGCGAATTAATGGATTGCGTTCGCTCACTTCTACTCTCAATAAAACAAAAGATCTGTCGGTTGTCGCACTTGGCTTAACAAATAAAATGTTTTGGTCAGAGATGCACCAAGAATCAATGGAGCTCGCCCTCGACATTTGTGGTGCAAAGGCAATGCTGGTTGACGCGAGCATTGGTGAAGGTTGGCCAGGCGTCGGTCGAGACAAGCGCCGAGCCGGTTATCCCGTCAGCCCAATGATGTCAGCGTTTTTCTTTTCTCGAAGCGAAACAATCTGGGGCGGCACAAGTCAAATTCAGCGCAACATTGTGGGGGAGCGTCTGCTCGGTTTGCCCAAAGAGCCCAAGGCATCAGGAGAATAAACAACGTCGTTATTTTATTGTGTTGTACTCATTCTCTAAAGCGGTAGTACTTCGAAGTGGTCGCTCTTCCAAGATAAGTGCCAAGACAAAGGCAATAACGACGAATGGGATGAGCACTTTAAATACCAAACTAATTGCATTCGTCATGGCGTCCATCACAACAGACTTTGCTGGTTCTGGTAGCGAATGAATCAGTCTCGGTTTGCTCAGATGTGCAAGATTTTCTGGCGACAAGTTGCTTTTGAGTTGGCCATTGACGAGCGTGCCGAAAGCAGCCAACGAAACAGTGTTTCCCAGCGACCGAAACAGAATTACTGTCGAACTAGCAACGCCAAGATCAGCAAATTCCACGCTATTTTGCACAGCAAGAGTGCTCGTTGGCATTGTGCCGCCCACGCAGAATCCGATAAACACCATGCCGACGACCGACATCGTGAGTCCAAATGTCGTGTCGTTAATAAATGTCAAACAACACATCCCAACAATCGCTGCGCCTGTTCCGAGTATTGGCCACTTGCGATATTTTCCTGTCGCAGATGTACGCCGACCGACTACGAGTCCCGAAATTGTTGTCATCCCCATCATCGGAACGAGTAATAGTCCAGATTTTGTTGGCGAGATGCCGGTGACGGCTTGCAAAAACAGGGGCATAAACGCACCAACTGACATCAGTATTGCTCCGAGGATGGCGATCATTGGTAACACGACTTGCATCACGGGATTACGAAACAGTTGAAGTGGCATAATAGGATTGGTTGTGCGTGGCTCAGTCCAGATGAACAACGTCAACAAGATGCAAGTCAAAGCAGCCATTGTGATGTTGCCCGAAGACGCCCAACCGTATTCTTCTGAAGTCCATGAAAACATCAAAATAAGTGTTGCCACCGACGAGATAAGTAAGAAAGCACCTCGGTAATCAATCTCGGTGGGTCGAGGAATAAATGGCAATTTGAGCGATGATGCGGTAACGATGAGCGCAACAATTCCGATTGGTATGTTAATCAAAAATATCCAGCGCCAATTTAACTGTTCGACAAAAAAACCGCCAAGCAGCGGCCCGGCAACACTGCTGACGGCGAATACGCTCATAAATGCTCCGACGTATTTGCCGCGATCACGCGGCGACACTATGTCTGCAATAACCACATACGACATCGCCATAATTCCGCCACCGCCAACACCTTGCACTGTGCGTGCAATGACAAGAAAAGTCATCGAATTAGCCAGCGCGCACAGCAGCGATCCGATGACGAACGCGATTACTGCAATCTTCACGAAGCGTTGTCGACCGTAGATGTCACTCAATTTGCCAAAGAGTGGCGTTGCAGCTGTTGACGCCAACAAATATGAAGTTGTCACCCATGTGTATGCCCGAAACCCACCGAGTTCGCCCACGATGGTGGTGAGCGCGGTGTTGACAATGGTGCCATCGAGGGCAGCCAACATGACCGCTGTCATCATTCCGGCGTAGACCATCCGTATTTGGTGCCGCGTTATCTGAAACGGAGCGTCACCTGTGGCAGTTTCAGTTTCTTGCATTACTTGCAGACTACAACCAAAGAGTCATAGGGCTGTTACTGGCTTGTCGGTTCAGTAATCACCCGCAAGATCGCGTTTGTTGCGCTCACTCGAAAACGCTGCGTGGTTTAAGATGTTGCGGGCCATGGAGCTGATTTGCTGCTCAGAACGCGCCCGATAGACAGCGGTTCGCACTGCATGCGCTTCGACAGACCCTGGCTCAACGAGTACGGCGAACTCCACTAGATGGCATGCCATCCGCAAGTCACCCTCGGCAGCAAGTTGTTGCGCGCGTTCAAGAACTTTTTCGAGCCCACCAGACAACGCAATCCATTCCTGCGCTTGTTGGGCACGTGGTGCTGGCAACAAGTTGTCCGGTTCGCCTTCGTACCAACCCCCGTATCGTCTCCAGACATTGCGCACAATAAATTGCGGATGGTCATAGACAGGTTTTAGATACGGGAGTTCGCGCAAATGTTCTGGCACTTCTACTTCGTGGATGACTTGGTTAAGGCTCTTGCCTTGATTCATCAGCGAAAGAGTCTGTGTTTCGAGTGAATCTAGAAGATCGGCAGTGTCGTTGAGGGCGCGCGAAATGCGGTCTTCACCAAAAATCGGAAGACCGTGCCCACTCAGCATCGTTTGAGCACCGCAAGCCGCCATATCTCGAAGCGCGGTTGCCCAATCGCTGGCGAAGCGTTGAACCTTTTGTGGATTGCCAGCGTTCGGAACAGCCCAGATAAATAAATCACCAGGATGCAGAATTTTTTTCTCGGGACACCATGTCCACGTTGCATCGTCTGTTTCTCCGCGTGCGTGCCGCAGCTCAAAGGTGAGATCGCCTTGTGCAAATGTCAATCTGTCCTTATATGTGATGTCTGGATACCGATAGTGCTCTGGCCAGGTAAATGTTTCAATAGGTAGAGCAAATTGCCGCTGATTTATTTTGGCGTTCCAGCCATTTGTTTTTTCGTAGCGATGAAAATGATCGGGTAAATCCTCATGTGCGTAGACCGTTGGTTGCGCCCATTTACGCTCGGTTGCTTCTGCCTCGAATCGTCGCGTTCCAAAGACGTGATCGATATGGTGATGCGAATACACGGCGGCATGAAGAGGTGCGTCGGGGCGCCAGGCACGCACTGACTCAAAGACGTGGTCACTGTCAAACAGCCCACCCGTATCGAGCATCACCAGTCCGTCACCCGTGTCGATTGCATTCACTGAGGCGATAGAGATGAATGTGAGCACATCTGGAATTATCTCTTCTGCTACGCGATTCAAAACTGGACGCAAGGGGTGATGTTCATGAACTAAATCACCTTCTCCATTCCAGTGTTTTTCAGCGAGTGAACGAATCGTTTCTTTCTCCATATTATGAGCATAAGCGATTAGCCCTATGCTGTTGGCGTGTCCAGCGCCCCTGTCTTACAACGGTCAAGAATAAACAGTCCAATTGGCGTTTTGACCTTGATTGCTTCGCCAAAAGGTTTGCGGTGCTTGTTGTTTTCACAGAGCCCAATGCCTAAATCTCTGCGCTACGAGAACATTGTGGACTCAAGAGAGAATAAAATTATTACTACAGCCAAAACACAACTGGACGAGTATTTTGCAGGTCAAAGAGAGACATTTGCCGTGCCACTTGATCTCCTGGGAACGCCTTTTCAGATGCAAGTGTGGAAGTCACTCACCAAAGTAAAGTTTGCTGCCACATGGTCCTATGGCGAGCAAGCCACCAGCATCGGACGTCCAACGGCGATGCGCGCAGTAGGCAGTGCCAATTCAAAAAATCCAGTTGCAATCATCTTGCCGTGCCATCGAATCATCGCCTCGGGAGGCGGTCTTGGCGGATTCTCTGGTGGTATCAAGAACAAAGTGTGGCTATTACAGCACGAGCAAAGAGTGATAGCACTACGGTCGTAGGTATGAATATTTTCGCTAACATCATCGGGGCACTTTTGGCAGTTATGTGCATACTCAGTGCCATCGGGGACTTCACAAAAAATCCACGCGTGATAGAAACAACTCGCCGACTTGGTATCCCAGATAATCGAGTAAATATTTTGGGAGGACTCAAAGTTGCAGGCGGCATTGGCATCATTATCGGCTATCGGATGCAATGGCTCGGCATTCTTGCCGGCGTGTGCCTCGTTCTTTATTTTGTATGCGCTATCGCTTCGCACTCGCGCGTCGGAGATAAAATCAAGGAGTTGATCCCCGCAGCATTTCTGCTCATGCTCGCCACGCTGTACACCTTGACAACTATCGCAAGTTGATTACAACTGTTGGCTATACAGTGACGACGAGTTCTGTGATTCCGCGCACAAAAGAGCTTCCCTTGTATTTGGGTGGCGCACTGTCATCAGCGATTCGCAATTGAGGAGCTCGTTTGACAAGTTCTTCGAGGACCACTCTGATCTCAAGACGAGCAAGGCTTGATCCCAAGCAGAAATGTGGACCGAATCCAAATGCAAGATGAGGATTGGGATTGCGGTGAATGTCAAAAGTCATGGGGTCTGTGAAGACTGTTTCGTCGCGATTTGCCGACGGATACATCATTAGTACCTGGTATCCCTCTGGAATAGTGACACCACGGATATCAATGTCGCGTGTTGTGACGCGACTCATGCTGACGATTGGCGTTACCCAACGTAAACATTCTTCTACGGCACTCGGAATCAGTGCAGGGTCGGCGACGATCGCATCCCATTGCGTGCGGTCAGCGAGTAAAGCCTGAAGACCACCGCTAATGACGTTGCGTGTTGTCTCGTTGCCGCCAACTAAGAGCAGCAATGCGTTGCCTTGTGCTTCGTCAAAACTCAACAGCCCGTCTTCGTTGTGCGCGCCAATCAGCACCGAAATAAGATCGTCGCTAGGCGATGCACTGCGTGTTGCCGCTAAGTCACCAAAATACATATACCAAGCAACAGCAGCGTTGATGACTTCATCGGTGATGTTTTGAGGACCATCTGCTCCTTGGATCATCTGATCACTCCAGTGCTGCAGTAACTCGTAGTCAGATGGTGCAATGCCCAACATTTCACCAATCAAAGTCATCGGCAACGGCCGAGCAATTGCGGTTACTACATCAAACGTACGCGCCTTAATGGCTGCATCAATTAATGATTCCAAGACATCACGAACATGTTGCTCGTAGCGAGCCATTTGTTTGGGTGTAAAACCTTTTGCGACTAGTCTGCGTTGCTCGCCATGCTTGGGGTCGTCAGTATCGATCATGGAGTATTGCTGTTCGCCGTTGGGCCGCGAACCGTTGGCGCTGCTAAATAACGTTGGCTGTCTCTCTGCCCAGATGATGTCGGCATGCATTAAAAGCGCATAGGTATTGGTGTCGGCATCGCGTGCCACAGGCTCTGTGGCACGTAATCGGGCAAATACATCATGGGGTTGGTCATACCACGAGCGATCAAAAAAATGAGTTCCCATGTCCGACACCCTACTAAGGGGTGAGGGGTGGGCAGAATAGGGAGATGGGATTGCTAAAAGACACGATAAAGGCCGACCTAACTACTGCAATGAAAGCACGCGACGAACTGCGAGTGTCTACATTGCGTCTGGCCTTGGCCGCAATAATGAACGCCGAGGTCGCTGGAGACCAAGCTGTTGAACTCTCTGACGATCAAGTCGTGGGCGTGTTGCAGACCGAGGCAAAAAAACGCACCGAAGCAGCCGAGATCTACGAACAAGCCGGCAGGGCAGAAACTGCTCAAAAAGAGCGAGCAGAGTTTGCTGTGCTCGAGGCATATTTGCCCGCGTTAATCAGTGACGAAGATTTGGCAGAGATTGTCAAACAAGAAGTCGCCGCAGCAGCATCTGCTGGACAGACTGGCGGCAAAGCGATGGGACTCGTTGTCAAAGCAGTGCGCACACGTGCTGGCTCTGGAGTTGATGGTGGCAAAGTTGCCGCATTGGTAAAAGCTGCTCTTGGCTGACACACATTCTCCCAGCGATGCACAATACGAACCAGGCGAATCAGCGCTTGGTCTTGTGGCAACGATTCGAGCTTTGATTGCTGAGTTGTACACCGTTCATCCTGATGCCGAGGTCTCGCACATTACGACGGCACTTAATGAGATACTGCAAGAAGTGCGCTCGGCACAAACAATCGAAGGCCACCAGCCCTACAGTGTGCGACGAACTCGAAATCCCATGAACGGCACCATGAACCCAATCGCACCGCCACTTACGATTGAGTTGCTTCAAGACAAAGTTGTTGGTCGAGTTCGTTTTGGTATTTCATACGAGGGTCCACCAGATTGTGTCCACGGCGGCGTCGTTGCTGCCGCTCTTGACGAAGTGCTTGGTCGTACACGACATCTTGCGGGTCGCAATGTGGTGACAGGCTCTTTGGCCGTGTGCTATTTGGTCCCGACTCCAGTAAATGTTGATCTTGTGCTTGAGGCATATATTGCTGAACGCACAGAAACAAAGATGATTGTGCGCGGAGAAATGCGCCACGGTGACACAGTGACCGCAACGGCAGAAGGAGTCTTCATATTTATGGATCTAGATCGCTTCACAACATTGGTACAAGATGCACGAAAGGCAGCATCAGAATGACAAACGAACTTATTCTTGATTCTCTACGCCGACGCATGCGGGCAATGCATTCGTTATATGAAGAAGCAACATCCACAATGACAGTCGATCACGTCAATCATCGAGAGCGTGACGGGATATTGCCAATTGCATTTAGTTTGTTTCATTACATCAACATGCAGGACTCAAGTTTTATGATGTTGACCGGTCAGATGCCGATATGCAATCAGGAGTGGCTCGACCGAATCTCGCCCGCGATTGCTGATCATGGCAAACATCGCACCCCAGAAGAAATGCAGTTTCAACAAATCGGCAATTACCCGGCCTTTATTGAATACATGAACACAGTATTTGCTCGTACCGAACAGTGGCTCGCTGAATTGCAATCAGAAGAACTTGACCGAGTGGTGATTCAGCGTCCATTCCCACCTCAGATTGCCAGTACATTTAGTGCCCGCGTCGCAGGGGAGTCGGGACTAACAGTGCTTGATGGCATCGAATGCTGGTTATATCAGCACGGCCTTCGACACATGGGAGAAATCGAGTTGGCCCGCAGTTTTGTGGGACTTCAAGGTATGACATCGTAATAGGATCAGTTCTAGTTGCTCTTGAGTATGAACGTAGGAGGAAGAGATGTTTACACCACCTGAATATTTGTCGCCATCATCAATTCGTTTGTTTCGAGACTGCCCACAGAAATTTAAGTTTTCACATATTGACAAAATCAAAGAGCCTCCCGCTTGGCACTTATACCTAGGTTCATTTGTCCATGAAGTTCTTGAATACCTCTATAAAGAAGACGCCCAGAATCGCACTCAAGAAACTCTGAAAAATATTGCGGCCGATCGCTGGACCAATCACGGATGGGCCCAAAAGGTAGAGGCACTTGAAGAGAAGCCCGGAACATTGGTTGATTTCAAACGTGCAGCATTTGAATCAATGTCCAACCTCTGGGCACTTGAAGACCCTACTAAAACCGAGATAGATGGCATGGAAGTTGAGGTTGTCGCCAATGTTGCGGGAGTCGCAATGAAGGGATATATCGACCGATTCATATTTGCTGATGATGGGACTATTATCATCTCTGACTACAAAACAGGAAAAATTCCAAATCCAAGGTTTAAATCAGACGACGACAAGTTCTTTCAACTGCTTTGTTACGCCTTAATGCTCCAAGATGCAGAGCAAGCGTCGACATCAAGGGTCGAATTTTTGTATCTCACTCAAAAAGCCAAACACGATCAAACTGTTACTCCGGGCAATCTAGATGTCGCTCGACAGGTGATCGTGAAAACAAGAAAAGAAATTGAAGAGGCATGCGGCACCGAAGAGTTTCATTGCAATGTCACGCCGCTTTGTGGCTGGTGCCACTACAAAAAAATTAACATCTGTCCAGCGCACAAGGATTGACGGATTGACGGTAGCGGTCTCGTCAAATTTGACTACCTGAAGATTGCCCCCACACCCTCAGATCGGTTCATCTCTGATGGGGTAAATCGCTCTATCCCCCAACAGTGCGGGTTCGGGCTTGGCCCGGGCCCGCTCGAGTAAATTGCTCGTGGTGCCCACGGCAGGAATTGAACCTGCGACCCCTTCCTCCGGAGGGAAGTGCTCTATCCGCTGAGCTACGTGAGCGTGATGGTGGTCACGTCTCCCTAAAGGTTAGCGGTGATGTGAATTGAAGCCTGCGCGCGGGGCTTCTATGCGACACAATAAGAAGACCATGTCAGACCCCCTTCTTGCTGTTTCCGAGCGCTTCGCTTGGGCCTTTGCCGCCGTCGCAGGCGAGGTTGTCGACCCCGTCGTGCGTCCAAGCGATCATGCTGATGCCCAAATAAATGGTGCGCTTGGGGTGGCCAAGAAACTCGGCACTAATCCGCGTCAAGTTGCAGAACAGGTTCTTGTAGCTGTAGGCGACGTTAGCGATATGTGCTCGGGTCTAGAAATCGCCGGACCAGGTTTTATTAATGTGACGTTAAGCAATCAGTTTTTGTCAACTCAACTTAAGAGTGCGATGAATGATCAATGCCTTGGTGTTCGTGTCGCACCCATAAGACTGACTGCCGTAGTTGACTACTCGGCTCCCAACGTTGCCAAAGAAATGCATGTTGGACACTTGCGGTCCACCGTGATTGGTGACTCAATTGTCCGCTTGCTTGAGTTCGTCGGTCACACCGTGATTCGAGAGAATCACATTGGTGACTGGGGAACTCCATTTGGAATGTTGATTGAGCACCTCATTGACATCGGGCAAAACACTGCTGCTCAAGAACTTGGAGTCGGAGACCTTGATGGTTTTTATCGCGAGGCCCGTAACAAATTTGACGCCGATGATGCGTTCAAAGAGCGAGCACGCGCACGAGTGGTTCTGTTGCAGGGCGGTGACCCCGACACACTGCATCTGTGGCGAACGCTTGTATCGGAGAGCACTCGTTATTTCAATCAAGTGTATCAATTGCTCGATGTCTTGCTAACTGACGCAGACATCGTGGGAGAAAGTTCTTACAACGATTTGCTGGCGCCAGTTGTTGAGCGATTGCGCGAGGCGAAATTGCTCGAAGTCAGCGATGGGGCTGATGTTGTGTTTCCAGCCGGATTTACTAATCGCGATGGCGATCCGCTGCCCCTCATTATTCGTAAAGGTGACGGTGGCTACAACTACGCCACATCAGACCTAGCCTGCGTTATTGATCGAGTCGAGCGATTAGGTGCCTCTCTCCTCATATATGTAGTTGGCGCACCACAGGCACAGCACCTCAGCATGGTGGAAACTGTTGCCACTCAAGTCGGCTGGTTGGCCCCGCCCGTCCAAATGATGCACGTAGCTTTTGGCAATGTGCTTGGGAGCGATGGAAAAATGCTGAAGAGTCGAGTTGGCGACACAGTAAAACTCGCCGCACTACTTGAAGAGGCGGTCGAACGAGCAACGGCTGCCATCGCCCAAAAGAACCCGGATATGTCAGAGCATGAACGCTCGCAAGTGGCTCACATGATCGGCATTGGCGCCGTAAAGTATTCAGACCTCAGCACTGACCGAGTGAGGGACTACGTCTTTGATTGGGAGCGGATGCTGAGTTTTGACGGCAATACTGCACCGTATTTGCAATATGCCCATGCTCGGATGTGCAGTATCTTTAGACGTGCCGGAATTGAACGAACAGCGGTGAGGTCTGTTATGCCAACTATTCTTGATCCCCGCGAGCGTGCACTCGCAATTCGTGTCTTGCAATTTGATTCGGCAGTTTGGGATGCACTCGATAGATACTCTCCGCATCGGCTTTGCACCTATTTATATGAACTCGCGACAGACTTCACCGCGTTCTATGAGCATTGCCCAGTCCTGAAAGCTGATACCGATGAGCAGAGACTTTCACGACTGAACTTGTGTGATGCAGCGGCACGGGTGCTTGAGTGCGGACTCAATCTGTTGGGTATTCGAGCACCGGAGCAAATGTGAGCGCGGTTCCGATGCGTTTGTTACCTGACAACTCGCGCGCCGAGTTTGACGGCGCGCTCAGCATTGGTGGCGTGCGCATCGATTCTTTAGCAGCCGAACACAACACACCTTTATTTGTGTATGACGAGGCCCATATCCGCGCTCGAGCTAACGAGGCCATCACTGCTTTTGGTGCAGACCGCGTGATCTACGCCACTAAGGCATTTTTATGTACTGCAATGGCGCGTCTAGCTCATGATGAAGGACTTTTGTTAGATGTGTCGACCGGTGGTGAGCTATTTACAGTTTTGCACGCCGGAGTACCAGCAAACCGTTGTGTCATGCACGGCAATAACAAGAGCATGTATGAATTGCACTATGCAATGAGTGAGGGCGTTCGCCATATTGTGGTCGACAGCTTTGACGAGATAGATCGAATCGAAGATTTGCACCGTAGTGGGCTAGTAGCACCCCGCGTGCAATTACGCATTACGCCGGGCGTACATGTGCACACACATGAATTTGTACAGACTGGGCAAGACGACAGCAAGTTTGGTTTTAATCTCAGCAACGGTGACGCGCACCGAGCAATCGAACGCGCTCGCACGTCTGCCGCAATCGATTTAGTTGGCATCCATTGTCACATTGGCTCAAATGTTTTTGCCGCAGAGAACTTTGCTAAGGCAAGTCAAGTGATGATTGAGTTGTTTTCTACTCTTGACCTGCCAGAACTTACCCTTGGTGGGGGACTTGGAGTTGCCTATACCGAAGACGAGACCGCGCCCACCATCACGCAATGGGCAGCAGTCTTGCGCGCTGCAACAAAATCACTGCCACCAAATACTGTCGTAATGGTTGAGCCAGGGCGTTGCATTGTTGCATCGAGCGCAATCACTGTGTACACCGTCGGGACAGTCAAGCCGATCGCAGGCGTACGCACATACATAGCGGTTGATGGCGGCATGAGCGACAACCCAAGACCCGTGTTGTACGGAAGCGGTTATGAAGTATTCGATCCGCAACGTGTATTGGCAGATCGAATCGATCATGCGCGTGTAGTCGGAAAACATTGCGAGAGTGGTGATGTGTTGGTGAACGATGCATCCGTACCAAGCGACATGTTTGTCGGCGACCTTCTGGCAACTCCAGTCACTGGGGCATACGGCTATTCAATGGGCAGCACATATAACAAAGTGCCCCGCCCTGCGGTGGTGTTTGTTGCAAACGGCATATCGCGCGTTGTGGTGCGCCGCGAAACCTATGACGATCTAGTTCGTCTAGACCAATAGGCTGTTGGAATGGCCTCGAACCCCTCATCTGAATCTGACATTGTGCGCCTCGGAGTATTGGGCTTTGGCAATGTAGGCGCTGCTTTTGTGCAACTGGTTGTGCAACAAGCCGACACCATCGAGGCACGAACCGGTATTCGCCTTGAGGTCGCACGTGTTGCAGTGCGCGACCTAAGTAGCGCTCGAGAAAAACAACTTGCCAAAGGCGTAATGTCAACAGATGCGCGTGCACTCGTTGCCGACCCTGGCATTGATCTCATCGTCGAGGTAATGGGAGGCATAGACCCTGCTGGTGAACTGATCACGCTTGCGCTCGCAAACGGCAAACCTGTTGTGACGGCAAATAAAGCATTGCTGTCTCAATCCGGAACAGATTTATTTGCGGTCTCTGACTCGTGTGGCGTGGATCTCCTTTTCGAAGCGGCAGTAGCCGGAGGTATTCCGTTTGTGCGAGCACTCCGTGAAAGTCTGCGGGGTGAGCCAATCCGACGTGTCATGGGAATCGTTAATGGCACGACTAACTACATCTTGACAAAGATGACAGAGGATGCTGCTCAATACCCAGAGGCACTTGCCGAGGCACAGCAACTTGGATTCGCAGAGAGCGATCCGACGGCTGATGTCGAGGGTCATGACGCTGCAGCAAAAGCGGCAATCATTGCATCAATTGCATTTGGCGCACATGTCGTTGTGAGTGACGTCTATTGCGAAGGTATCAGCAATATTACATCTGCAGATATTTCAATTGCGCACCGCTTGGGATACGTCATCAAGTTATTGGCAATTGCTGAGCAAGCGTCAGACTCTCCTGACATCGCAGTGCGAGTTCATCCTGCCATGGTTCCTGTCACGCACCCACTGGCAAGTGTCAGAGATAGCTACAACGCAATTTTCATCGAAGGTGAGGCAGTCGGGTCATTGATGTTCTACGGACGTGGTGCGGGCGGAATGCCCACCGCGAGCGCGGTCCTCGGCGATGTAATTGACGCCGCAGTCAACTTGCGCAAGGGAACACACGCTGATATCGGCACGTTCGCGCAAGTGCCCATTAAGGCGATCGCAGATATCTCGTCGCAGTATCTTTTGGGATTCGACGTTGCTGACAAACCTGGTGTTTTACACGCCATCACTGGAGTCTTTGCCCGTCACGGAGTCAGCATTCGCCAAGCCGAGCAAGAAGGTATTGGTGACGATGCGCGTCTTGTGTTCGTTACGCATGCGGCTCGCGAATCAGACGTTCAAAAATGTCTTCAAGAGTTTCGCGAACTCGATGTTGTCAAGAAGTCACTCGGTTTAATTCGCGTCATCGGCGAATAAGCAATGCAATACGTTTCAACGCGTGGTGCAGCCCCAGTCTTAGGTTTTGCCGATGTAGTGCTCGAGGGTCTTGCTGAAGATGGCGGTCTGTATGTTCCGCAGTCATGGCCAACTCTTAACAAAGACCGCCCGCGTGCTTATGCCGAACTTGCTGCTTCTGTGATGCAACCATTTGTCGAGCCTGACTTCAGTGCCGACACACTATTGTCGCTGTGTCAGCAGGCATACTCCACATTTGGCCAGCCTCAAGTTGTGCCACTTGTTGAGATCGAACCCAATCACTATCTGCTTGAGTTGTTTCACGGGCCGACTCTTGCTTTTAAAGATGTTGCCCTGCAATTGCTCGGACTTTTCTTTGACAATATTCTTTCATCGCGTAGTGAACGCATCACCATAGTGGCAGCAACAAGTGGCGACACGGGCAGTGCCGCAATTGATGGCGTTAGTAAATGCAAAAACGTCGACATGGTAATTCTGTACCCAAATGGTCGCGTGAGTGATGTACAACGCCGGCAAATGACAACGGTGCAATCCCCCAATGTTCATGCCATTGCAATTGACGGAACATTCGATGACTGTCAAGATCTAGTAAAGGCTATGTTCAACGACACGGCATTTCGAAATACCCATCGGCTTGCAGCAGTCAACTCCATCAACTGGTCCAGAGTGATGGCGCAAATCGTATATTACGTGTCGGCATCTGACCACTTCACGACACCAATTGACGTAACAGTGCCAACAGGTAATTTTGGCAACGTATTGAGTGGCTGGATTGCCAAGCAAATGGGAACACCATTGCGGCATCTTGTCGTGGCATCAAACTCCAACGACATCCTGACTCGTTTTTTCGAAAACCAAACGATGACTGTTTCTGGTGTGACACCCAGTCTCAGCCCCAGCATGGATATTCAAGTCTCGAGCAATTTTGAGCGACTTTTGTTTGAGATGAACGACCGCGATGGTTCAGCCACAGCACAACAACTTCAACGCTTTCGGGAGTCAGGTACTTTTGCAGTCGAACCTAATCAATACGCACAGTGGATCGCTCCCAATTTTCGAGCCGGTCGATGCGACGACGCACAAACGCTCGACACAATTCGCGATATATACGCGACAAGCGGAACTTTGATTGATCCACATACGGCGGTGGGTGTGCACGTGGCGCGTCAGCATATGAAGCCCGATATTCCAATGGTGACGCTGGCAACGGCTCATCCCGCCAAGTTTCCCGACGCAGTTGAGCAAGCAACAGGCATTCGACCAGGCTTACCAGAGCATCTTGTCGATCTATTTGAGCGCCCTGAGCACACACAGTTATTGCCACTAGATCTTGGGACCGTTCAGAAGTTTGTTAATTCAGTGGCGCACTGAGCGCTGCTGCTGTCTGGCCGCATAGATCGTAAGATCGCGGTATGTCAAGTTCAAGTACATCACCTATTGCAGTAGTTACAGGCGCAAATTCGGGCATTGGGCGGGCAACTGCAATTCATTTAGCTTCGCATGGTTACAGAGTTTATGGAACAGTTCGAAGTGTTGAGCGCGCGACAAAAGCGATCAAGATGGCCGCCGAGTCAGGCGTCACGATCGAGTGGATCGAACTTGATATTGCCGATGATGCGAGCGTGAAAGATGGCTTTGCTCAAATCCTTCAACATGCTGGTCGTGTAGATGTGATGGTTAACAACGCAGGAGTTGGCGGCAATGCAGTTGTAGAGGAGTGTCCACCGAGCTTGTATCAAGAAGTCATGAACATAAATTTGTGTGGTGCAGTGCGATGCATTCAAGAAGTACTACCCGGAATGCGCCAACGAAACTCCGGATGCATCATTAATGTCTCGTCAGTCGTTGGTCGTTTCGCTGCACTCGGGCAGGCGCCATATGTTGCATCAAAGTGGGCCCTAGAAGCGATGAGCGAAGCACTCGCCCAAGAGATTGCGCCGTTCAGAATTCGGGTGGCCATCATCGAGCCAGGCATAACAAAGTCTGCAATCTTTGCCAAAAATATTGATGCCCCTAATTCGACCGGCGTATACGACGCGCATTATCGCCGACTTTTCCAGTTCTATGCAGCAGGAATGGCGCAGTCAACGGATCCAACTGAAGTTGCAGAAGTCATCTTGCGTGCAGTACAGACGACGACTCCGCAATTGCGATATCCGGTTTCGTGGGGAGCGGCAGAAATGTTGAGCAAGAGACCAGATGTTAGTGACGCCGATTGGGTGGCACTTGGAGCAATTGCCTCAGACACTGATTATGTCGTGGAGTTCAAACGACTCTTCGGTGTGGATCTGTCTTCGCCGCTAGTTAATTGAGGCGGAAGCCTTACTGAACGATTGCGTATATGTGTCGCGCGGCGGCCAAGAACTGCTGCATGATCTGGCCGAGATCTTGTTTTTCTAGCTCGTTTCCATCCTCGTCTTCTTCATCGTCTTCTAGAATGCGTCGTACCACCCAGACGTCGGTGCGGACTGACTCCTCGATGTCGTGCTCTGTTGGAGAAGGAATGACTTCGATGTCGATGCAATCAGGAAGCGGATCTGACAAATCCTTGATTAGTTTTGTGACGGTGTCGGTGTCGAAAGGCATTCCGGAATTGGCCAGAACGGCAACTTCTGCGACGTATTCGTCGTATTCGTCATGTTTTGTAGGCTGACCAACAAATATTTCAAGGTCTCCTAATTTCACTCCGATTGGTTCTGGGAAGACAATGAGTTCGTTCTCCCAGCCGTCTTCTAACACGTATGGGTTGTAGTCGGGACCTCGAACGGGAAGAATTTTTGGTGGTGGCTCCACGATGGGCAAGACGACTCCGCCTTCTAAGACCAACCAGTCAACCACTACCAGAATGTCGGCCACAAGGTACTCGGGATAGGAATGTTCTCCTAGTTTGTAGAATCCCTCTATGGCTGGTGAGTGTTTGTCTTGTTGGGTCATGTGTGATTCCTCCTTGCACTATCACCATACATAAGGGGTGTCTCACACGGAGTTGGTTTTGTTGTCGCGTGGGTGTACGCGCGCGCACCACGCACGTGCGCGTCAGCGCGGGCGAGGTAACATTTTTTTAAGCCTTATGCAGACTGAGATACAGAGCGTCGTCGGCCTAACTGTGACAAAGGGCGCCTGTATATAGATGATTATGAAAAATTCCAGCACACCCAAGAAGGTCCCATCCACTATATCTCGACAGATACCTCTACTGATAGTCGAGTCACCAGCTAAGGCTAAGACGATTGCCAAGTATCTCGGCTCTGCCTACATGGTCGAAGCATCAGTCGGGCACATCGCTGATATTCCCGAAAAGAAAAACTCCATCGATGTCGACAATGGTTTTGCCGTTGAGTATGTACTTACACCTAAGGGTCGCGAGACCATCACGCATCTTCGTCAGCAATTGAAAAAAGCATCGACGCTAATTTTGGCGACGGATGCCGATCGCGAGGGTGAGCTCATTGCTGCTCATCTCGTAGAGTTTTTGAAGCCAATCGTGCCGGTGCAGCGAGTGGAGTTTCGCTCTGTCACTAAGGACGCTGTCGAAAAAGCGCTGGCTCAGCCACGCCAGATCGATGCGTCACTCGTGGAAGCTGCCAAGACTCGTCGCATCTTGGATCGCTTGTATGGATTTGAAGTGTCGCCAGTGCTGTGGCGTAAGGTTCGCCAGAAACTTTCGGCAGGGCGAGTGCAGAGTCCAGCAATGCGGCTTGTGGTTGAGCGCGAACTAGAGCGCCATCAGTTTGTCAGCGCAGACTATTTTGACATCGATGCGACGTCAGCAACATCACCTACTTTTGTAGCCAAGTTGACTGCAGTAGATGGTCAGCGCATCGCCCTGGGCAAGGACTTCGACGCTCATGGTGTTTTGATCAACGATGTGAGTGCTCTCTCTTTTGAGATTGCGGCCGACATCGCTGCGGCACTGCAGAGTGGTCCATCGGCACTGACCGTGACCTCACTCGCGCAAAAGGCCTACAGCCGATTCCCGCAGCGACCATTCACGATGAGCAGCCTCTATCAAGCAGCCGGTAATCGCCTTGGCATGAGTACAGCAGAGACAAAAGTTGTGAGCGATCAGTTATTTGATAACAGCCATATCACTTATCCGCGCACCGACAACGGAGCATTTGGTGGTGAGGCACTAGCCAAGGTGCGCCACGCAGTCAAAGAAGTTTTCGGCGATGCGCTCTTGTCGCCCAAAGCTCGATACATCAGCGGCGGCGGCAAGAATGTGCAAGTAGCACACGAGGCGATTCATCCAACAGGAATGTTGGTGCGCCGTCCTGCAGGGCTCACGGCTCGCCAACAAGCGCTCTATCAACTCATTTGGCAGCGCACTATTGCAACACAAATGGCAGATGCTGTGGGCATCACTGTGTCGGTGACGCTGCAGACCACTGCAAAGACGTCTCCAACTATTGACTGTGTCTTTAGTGCATCGGGCACCAGCATCACGTCCCCAGGATTTCGATTGGCTTACGGATTCGACGAAGACGAAGAAAAAGATAGAGAACTCCCCGCCTTGGTGGTGGGGGACTCTGTGCCGATGCAATCATTTGTGATGCTCGAGCACTCGACTGCTGCTCCAGCACGATTTACCGAGGCATCATTGGTAAAAGAACTTGAAGAACTAGGTATTGGTCGGCCATCGACGTACGCGTCGATCATTGCGAAGTTGCGCGACCGATACATCTGGTCAAAAAAAGGCGATCGAGCACTGGTGCCCACCATTACGGCTTTCGCCGTGCATCGGCTATTAGCGAATCATTTTTTGCCGCTGATTGACTACACCTTCACGCAGATCATGGAAAAAGATTTAGATCGAGTTACCTCTGGCGAACACATGCGTGACTCATTGCTGACCGAGTTCTACTTCGGTGCTGGCGGAGAATGGCCCGGCATTCATCCACTCATTGAGAACACGATCAAGACAATTGATCCGAAGCAACTTTTTGCGATTGATCTTGGACTGCATCCCACAACGGGCGAAGCGATGCTGATTAAACCCGGGATTTTGCGCAAAGGGACGTTCAGTCCGTATCTACAATGTGGTCAGGCCACGCGCAGCATCTCTGATCAAACGATGCTTGACGAACTTGATATTCCGGCGATGGTGGCGTTGCTCGACGCACAAGTGCTCAGCATCGGCGACATCGATGGAGTACCAGTGATTGTGAAAACTACGAGCACTGGTAGTTACTTTCAGCTCGGCAACAAAGAAGTACTGCCAGTTGGCAGCAAGAAACCGCGTACTGCTGGTTTTCTCAAACGCATGACGCCCGAGACCGTCACCATTGACGACGCCATTATGATGTTGTCGTTGCCGCGCGTCATTGGTGTTCATCCCACAACGGGCGATGCCATCGTGGCGCACCTGGGTAAATTCGGCGCTTACATCAAATGCGGTGAGGACTCCCGCTCGCTTAAAGACGAGTCGGTGCTATTTACCCTTGAGGCACTAGATGCGGTTGCGTTGTTGGCTGTGCCAAAAAAGCCTCGGGGGAGCTTCAAGCCTCGGGGGAGCTTGAAGGGTCGGGGGAGCTTGAAGGGTCGGAAAAAATAGCGGTACACCGACTCTGCTGGGCCCTGGCGTAGAAGCCAGGGCCTTGATGAGCCTTGTAATGAGGAATAAGTCGGAGTCCCTTCCGTGGGGGTTGCCAACAGGTCCGACTGGGGCTAAAGTAGGGGTTGCTCGGGGTTCCCCGAGGCTCCCCGTCAAATGGCTTTGACAGGTTGAGTGTTGAGCATCTCACTTCGGTTAGGCGCACAATTTCCCTGAAATCCCCCGAAAACAGTTACTTAAAAAGACTGAACGAAAGCAGGCACCACAATGGCCGCACATGCCCTAGAAAAATCACAACTCGAGACAAAAGATCGAGAACAACTCCTCGCCATCGCGGACGCCCTTGGTGTGTCAGTGGTCTCTCGGGCCACTAAGTCTGTATTGATTGACAAGATTCTTGACAAAACAGGTGCCAATACTCCAGCGCCTCAGCCAGTCGCTACGCCAGAAGCAAAGCCCGTAGTTGAGGTAGCGTCAGCGCGCGAACCGCGGCCAGCGGCACTCGCACCCAAAATGGGCGCCGACGGTGAGCCCATGGCTGACTGGGAAATCGAGTTGGCCGAACACGAGGGTCGCATGACCCCAGAGCAAGCAACGACGGCTCGCGATAACAGCGTGCGTCCGCAACGCGATGGTGCACAGCCCCGCCCGCAAGGAAATCGTCCCCAAAATAGTGGACTCGGAAATCGTCCCCAAGGTGATCGTGGTCAAAATAGTGGTCAAAATAGTGGTCAAAATAGTGGTCAAAATAGTGGTCAAGATAATTGGGAGAACAGTGACCGTAATCCGCGCAATCGGCGTCGTCGTCGTGGCAAGGGTCCGCGAGATGAAGGTCCACAAGGACAGGATCGTTATGAAGCTAACGATCGAGAATCACGTGATGGCACCGAAGCAATCAGCAACGAACCAGTCGAAGTTTCTGGCTATTTAGATTTGCGCGACGAGGGCTACGGCTTCTTGCGCATTGGCGGATACCTCACAACACGCGAAGATGCGTATGTGCCTGTCAAGTTGACTCGGCAATACGGATTACGCAAGGGAGACCACATCTCCGGAACAGCGCGTCCTGCCGGAAGAAATGAAAAAAATCCAGGAATGCTCGAGATTCTGACAGTGAATGGAAAAGATCCAGAGTCAGCGAAAAAGCGTCCACGCTTTGAAGACCTCACGCCACTGTTTCCGGATTCGCATCTCAAGTTAGAAGACCTCAATGATCCAGCCAATGTGACAGCGCGCATTATCGACCTGATTGCTCCGATCGGAAAAGGTCAGCGCGGGTTAATCGTGTCGCCACCAAAGGCTGGCAAGACAACAATCATGAAGACAATTGCAACTTCGATTGAAAAGAACAACCCAGAAGTAAAACTGATTGTTTTGTTGATTGACGAACGCCCCGAAGAAGTGACAGACATGCGCCGCACCGTCAAAGGTGAAGTCATTGCGAGCACGTTTGATCGTCCGAGCGATGAACACACGCAGATTGCCGAACTCACAATTGAAAAAGCCAAGCGCCTCGTGGAATTAGGTGAAGACGTTGTCATCATCTTGGACGGCATTACTCGATTGTCACGTGCCTACAACTTGGCGGCGCCAGCAACTGGTCGCATCATGTCGGGCGGTATTGATGCTGGTGCTCTGTATCCGCCCAAGAAGTTCTTTGGAGCGGCTCGCAACATAGAAGAGGGCGGAAGCTTGACGATTTTGGCCACCGCATTGGTCGAGACAAATAGCCGCATGGACGATGCCATCTTCGAAGAGTTCAAAGGAACCGGCAATATGGAGTTGCGCCTAGACCGCAAAATCGCTGAGCGTCGGGTGTTCCCAGCCATTGACGTCGACGCCAGTTCTACTCGTCACGAAGAGCTTCTTTTTGACCGCAAACAGTTGCCTTTGGTCTGGAAACTGCGCCGAGTGCTCAGCGGAATGGCCGCCGAGGGTAGCCCTGCCCCGGGTCTTGAATTGTTGATGGACCGCCTGCGTACTTTCAAGTCAAATGACGAATTCTTGTCTGAAATCGCTAAGCAACCATCGAATTAGAGCCGATACACTTCACCCCCTTAGTTTGAGGAGCCGATATGAAGACCGAAATCCATCCTGATTATTCAGACATCCAAATCAAGTGTTCATGTGGCAACACATTCACTACGGGCAGCACAAAGGGCAAAGACATCAGCGTTGAATTGTGCAACGAATGTCACCCATTTTTCACGGGTAAGCAAAAGTTGGTCGACACAGGTGGTCGCGTAGAACGCTTCAACAAGCGTCACGGCGAGCGCAAGACAGGTCCCAAGAAAGCCGAATAGGTTTTCGTGTCAGACGAGTTAGAACGACGCAGTCGTTTACTTGGTATCAAACTTCGTGCATTGGTGCGCGATCACATCGGATCAGAGCCTGACGGCGAAACTTTCCCCTTTGGGTTGGGTGCTGCATTAGTTACGACAGATGCAACATTTGTACTCATCGAAGGTGATGCCAGTAAAGCATTGGGCCCAGCGTTGTCATGGGCACTGCAACGCAGTGAAGCTCCGCTGCATCTCTTGGCAGATAGAGATACCGCAATTTTGGCTCGTCGTGCCGAGAATTTTCATCACGCTGTTTCGGTCTGGCACATTGCAGATCGCGTGTTGCTTCCTGCAGTTGCAGAACCATTCATGGCTCGACTCGAGCCGCTCAGTTCACATCTAGCGTTTATTGGCTTGATTGCACAAGCCGGTGCTGATGTGGTGATCGAATACGGTGTTGTGACTGGCGAAGTTGAAGGTCTTGAGATTTGTCGCGTTGTTGATGATGCCTATACAGGTGAATCCAGATTAGAAGTGGGGATGGGCGCACACGACCGCGAAGCGTTCGCCATGATTCACGGTCAACTTCCCACAGAAAAAGCGTTGCACAATGTGATCGAAGCGGTGAGGACGCATCGCAGCGTTGGAGCAGACCCTCATCCACTAAATACATTTGGCGCCGAACGTCTTATGCGTGCGCGTGTCATTGCCAATCCACAATCAGTGGGCTTTGTGCATGCAGAAGCGGCCGAACCACCAGTGCAACGAACCAACCTCAAAGATGCGGTGCCGTGCGTAGCAATTGCTGTTGGCGCGCAAGGTCAAAGATTTGTAGTCACATTTGCACATGGCGTTGACTTAGATGTCGTGCCATTTGCTCTTGACGCTTGGCAACGCCTAGAACCAACGGCACTGCCAGCCGTGGTTTTGCGCGACCAAGATGTTGTGAAGTCGATTGAACGCTTGGCCCACAATGCCGTAACGAGCGTGCAGATTATCGCCTTCCGGGCTGGCTGAGCCGTATCCTAAAAGGGTGCAAGATCGTCTGGAGTCCATCGAACGCGACTATGTCGACCTCGAAGCCAGTCTGGGAAGCCCTGAGATTCTGGGAGACCAGGACAAAATGCGAGAGGCCGGTCGTCTCTACAAACAACTAACACCATTGGTCGTCTGTATTCGGGCGCTGACCCAGATGCAAGGAAACGCCCAAGCTGCTCGCGAACTAATGGCCGAGACCGCGGGCGACGACCGAGATAACTGGCGTGAAGAATTGATGGCTTCTGAAGCCGCAATCGAATTGCTCGAAGAAGAACTAAAAGTTTTGCTATTGCCTCAAGACCCCAATGACGGAAAAAATTTGATTATGGAAATTCGCGGAGCCGAAGGCGGAGAAGAAGCAAACTTATTTGCTCACGACTTGCTCGAGATGTATCGAGCCTACGCAGCCAAATACAACTGGAACGTAGAGACATTGCAAATGGATATGTCAGAGATGGGTGGAGTTAATCAAGTGACACTACTCATAAAAGGTGAGTCGGCATGGAGCCATCTTAAGTTTGAGGGTGGTCCACATCGTGTGCAACGAGTTCCAGCCACAGAAGCACAAGGCCGTGTGCATACATCATCAGCAACTGTGATGGTCATGCCCGAGGCGGCAGAAGTTGACATCAGCGTTGATGACAAAGATCTCGATATCGATGTGTATCGCGCCAGTGGTCCTGGTGGACAAGGCGTCAATACCACCGACTCCGCCGTGCGTATTACTCACCGACCAACAGGACTTGTTGTCTCGATGCAAGACGAAAGAAGTCAACTACAAAACCGTGCACGTGCAATGCAGGTATTGCGATCACGTTTACTTAAATTGCGCCAAGAAGAAGCAGATGCGAAGGCGTCCGCAGCTCGCAAAGCACAAGTGGGTGGCGGCGGACGCAGCGAAAAAATTCGCACATATAACTACAAAGACAATCGAATCACCGATCACCGAATTGGTTTTACGCTGTATCAGTTGCAGGTTGTTCTTGCCGGAGACCTAGATCCTGTGATCGACGCATTGCAAGCAGACCTGCGGGCACGTCAACTCGCCGGCGATGACTGACACAAACATCACTTGGCGCACATTGATGGCAACCACTGCCACATTAGTGGGTGACCGCATCACTGCCATGTGGCTATGTCATCAAGCAAGCAGTTGCGATACAGATGAGTTTTTGGCAATTATGGATGAGCCAGTCACACAGCGTTCGGTGGCCCATATCGATGCGATGGTGCATCGTCTGCTAGCGGGCGAACCTTTGCAATACGTGATGGGACGTTGGGCGTTTCGACATCTTGATCTCATGGTTGATCAACGAGTCTTGATTCCGCGACCAGAAACTGAACAATTAGTAGACATCGTGTTGCAATATCTGCGCGCACTCCCAGGCGACCAACAAGCAGTTGTGGCTGACCTCGGAACAGGCTCTGGTGCAATCGGTCTGTCGTTATTGCACGAACTCAAACTCGGCTCTATTACGGCGTACTTGGCAGATGCGTCTGCCGATGCTTTAAATGTGGCCCGTGCCAATGTGTCGGGTGCTGGTCGATCGGGGATCAACGCCGTAATCGTGCACGGCGACTGGTACGACGCATTGCCAGTCGAACTTGAACGCAGGCTTGATGTAGTGGTGAGTAATCCTCCATATATCGCCAACGGTGACCCTGAAGTTGCAGACAATGTGCTGCAATGGGAGCCAGGTGATGCGTTGTTCGCTGGTGCCGATGGTCTTGATGCAGTGCGACACATTGTCTCTGGCGCACGTGATTGGCTTAAACCAGGTGGTCTACTGGCCATTGAGATTGGATACAGACAAGGTGATGCCGTATTGCAACTCTTGCGTGCTGCTGAATTAGCAGATGCGCAGGTTATTTTGGACCTATCTGGGCGCGATCGTTTTGCGCGCGCCATCGCGCCACATTGATGGGTTGGTCTTGCTTAAGTCACTGGCAGAGATGACGTTGCAAAAAAGAAAGCTGATGAAGCAATAAGTTCTCAGCAATAATTTCTTGGGGAGTCATGTGCGTGACTCCAGATAACGGAAGTACCTCGTGTGGTTTGCCGGCCGCTAGGAGCGCCGAAGATAATTGCAAGGTGTGTGCGGCTATCACATTGTCATCAGATAATCCGTGAATTAGCAGAAGCGGTCGCGATAGTTTGTCGGCGTCATTGATGAGCGAAGTGAAGTCGTATGGATGGCTGTCGGTTTGAGGATGACCGAGGTATCGCTCGGTGTAGTGGGTGTCATAAAGCATCCAGTCAGTAACGGGTGCACCAGCAACAGCACAATGAAAAATATCTGGCCTACGCAAGACGGCCAGTGCGGCGAGGTATCCGCCAAAGCTCCAACCCCGAATACCAACCCGCGACAAGTCAGCACGCGGCTCGATGCGGCTAAGGACAAGTGCCACTTCAACTTGATCAGCCAGAACTGCACTTGCAAGATCGTGATGAACGCTGCGTTCCCACTTAGTGCCAAGACCCGGCGTGCCAGCGCCGTCGACGACGACCACGATAAAACCTTGGTCAGCAAACCATTGAGATGTGGCAAATGATTGTGCCGATGCAACAACACGCTGCGCATGTGGTCCACCATACGGATCAAAGAGCACGGGCAGGCGCGATGTGCCTGGGCTGCGGGGAGTAACTACGGCAATCGGAATTGCTCTGTCACCGACGCGATGAAATTGTGTTGTGGGCAAAAAAGGCAACGGTTCTGCATTGCTTACAATTTCGCGTACACCACTATCGGTTTCGTGACCAGCAGAAATGATACGAAAAGTTGCGCGAGTATGTGTGGCAGAGCCGATACGCGCGACAGTGATTTCTCCGTTGCTTACTGCCGTTGAGGTCACATTTGCATCGTGGATACATGTGAGAGAAGAATTCTCGACGTCATAACTCCAGATGTGCAGAACTGATGGTGTGTCGATGGGATTGGCATGAAAGACAATGTGTTTGCCGACATGAGCGATTGAGCGCACTTGCATGTCTGGTGGGGTGATAGCCAAATTGTCTAGCAGTAGTCGGCGTGCACCATCTCTGTCTGCACATGTCACGAGTTGATTGTCAGACGTGAGCCCCGGGGTGCCAGATACGAGTTCTACCCAGCAAGAATCTGAGTCAGAGTAGCGTTGTGTACAGGCACCAGACATTGTGTCGATATCAAAGATGGTGACATCGCGTTGGTCTCTGGTTTGCACTTGTACGATGCAGCCTGCTTTGCTCCAGTGGACTGCTGTTATATATTCCCACGCACCAGCAATATCTATTGGCGTTATTGATGATGTACTGATATCTAAGACATGCAGAGATGTCGTTGCATTTGTTGTTCCGGCTGCCGGGTAACGGTGTGCTATCGCAGCCAAAGCCGGACTAGCAGGATCAGCGATAAACCACGTGTTGACTGCTCCATTATCAACCCGTTCGGCCATGATGTGGGTGCCTGTTGGCGACCACCAGTATCCGCATTGTCGACCCATTTCTTCGGCAGCTATGAACTCCGCTGCTCCCCATGTCACTGCATCATTTGCATCTGTACAAAGAATAGTTTCGTCACCATCGAGCGTGCTGATGCACAGGTCTCCACCACGGATGTACGCAATACGCTTGCCTGCAGGGTCTAGTCGCGGATCAAAAATGCCGGGAGCAATATTGATCGCTCGCGGCGGAGTCTTGTCAACAAGAGAACAAACAAACAACACACCACCCAATACAAAAGTTGCAGTACTGACACTGGCATCGCACGCATATGTGGTGATGCCAGCGGCACCTTCGCGCGCTCGTTCTCGTCGTTGGCGTTCGTGGGCGGTAAGCAACGTATCGTCTGCAAGCAAGGTAGCCGGGTCGGCTACGCAGTGTTCTGTGCCAGAAGAAACATCAAGAACCCACAGCGCGTTAGTTTTGTCTGTTCCTAAAGCACTACGCGCAAAAACAATGCGCGAACCGTCTGGAGAAACAGTCAGATTGCGGGGTTCACCCAACGTGAAACGCTGGGTACGAGCAAAGAGGCGAGGAAATGATTCGCTGGTCACTGGCTCAAACTATTTCTGCGGTTCAACGAGTATTTTGGCGTGTTGCTCTGGATTACCCAAGTCAATGAAAGCCTGCGGAACGCCATCAATTCCGACACTGCCCGTGAGCAATGGTGACAGATCAACATCGCCTTGGGCAATTGCATGAAGTGAATACGCAAACTGATCTGGTTCGTATCCAAGAGCAAACTGCAAATTTAGTTCGCGTGTTACTGCCACCATCGGATGTATTTGGTCGGCCTGCATGCATGCACCGACTACTAAGACATGCCCGGCGCGAGGCGCCATTCGCATTGCTTCATCAATCATTGTTGGCACGCCAACTGCCTCAAAGATAAATCGTTCACGGGTCGTTGCAGTTGCACGCCAGGCTTGGATTGCTGGAGTTTCACGTGGGTCGACTACAACATCAGCGCCGAGTTGGAGTGCAAGTTGGCGGCGTCTCGGAGAAAAATCCGCGCCGACAATCGGCCCAATGCCTTTCATTTTTAGTTCGGCAATGACAGCAAGTCCAACAGGACCAAGTCCGATGACAATCGCCGAGTTTTCTTGAGTGATACGACTTTTGGCTACGGCGTGTACGCCCACGGCGAGTGGTTCGGTGAGTGCCGCTAGTTGTGGGCTGAGACCGTTTGGAACTTTTAGTGCCAACATGTCATTGAGAATCATCATGTCGGCGTAACCACCGTTATACAGATTTGAATATCCGACTGGATGTAATCCAGATGCATCGAATGCAAGCGGCATTGACACCACGATGTCGCCAGCACGCAAGTTGGTGCATTCAGGACCAACATCTACAACTTCACAACAAAACTCGTGGCCCATAATCGTGTCTTTTTCAGCAACAAATGAAGTAATCGGCATTGGGCTCGGATCAGCCCAGTTATTAAGTGTTACGGACAGAGCAAGAGATTCTTTCCCGTGTTTGAGCATGTGAAGATCGCTGCCACAAATGCCACATGCCAAGACTTTTGTCAGGACTTGACCGCTACCCGCGATGGGGTCAGCAACAGTATCGACTCGTAGTTGCCAGTTGTTCATTATCGTTGCGCGCATGCTGCAACCCTATTCGTTTGTGGTGGTCACGCGTTCACAAACATGAGTCCGTGCGAATCAAGCACGCATGCACGACTCACCCATTCGCCCTCACACATTGCTCCGACAAGATCGACGTCAGTGCTTTGTCCCCATGCTCTGCGTCCATCTGCCAGCAAGCACGCCGCATACGCAGTCTCTGGCACGCCCTCACGGTTATGCATCACCGTGTATGCCTCAATCGTGGCTGGCCCGTGTGCATCGGCTGCAACGGCAAGATCACGCATTGGTAGCGCATCGATCTCGGCTTGTGGACTGGCATAACGAAAACCATTGCTCGCTGGTTCGGTGCCGTACACGCCAAAAGAATGCTTTGTCGTAAAGCCGCCGTTACCCCAGATAAACCCTTTCGTTCCAGGAGTAGCACGAAGTTCGTTGGCCAAGGTGGCAATCGCGTGCATGACGTAGTTGTTCCAGGGTCCGCCATTGAATGGCAGTCCACCGGTGCGTGTGAGTTGTGAGGTGATGTCAAGTCCTAATGACTGCGCGCCGAGTTGTGTTGCTGACGGAAAGCATGAATACAAATCGACAAAGTTGATGTCGTCGATACCCAAGCCAGCTAGGTCAAGAGCAGATTTTCCGCCAATCTGAATTGCTGGAGTCTCATAAAAGTTATTTCGATTCGAGACAAAAATATGTTCGTGGGTATCAACTCCTGAGTGCATGAACACCCATCTATCGCGGGGGACACCGAGAGACTCTGCTTTTGCTACCGAACACACCATCAAGGCTGCCGCCATATCGACATCGTTATTAGAGTTCATAAGTTTTGGATAAGGCATACCGATCATGCGGTTTGTCGGCGAAACGGTGCGGATTTCTTCTGGTGTGTAAAAGTGTTGGGACCATGCATTTGGGTTTGTGGCCGCAACTGCAGAAAATCTAGACCACAGTTCGCTGATGTGTACTTGATGATCTGGCACCGAACGGCCTGCGTGTGCGCGCACTGCTGTCTCAAACATTGGATACAACTGGATCGGCGCGTACATCTTGCGCTCGATTTCTTCTGGATGAACAATTTTTTTCTCTTCGGTCACCATGGTGGGCGCGATATCAGTAGTGCGCCAGTTAAGTTCAACTCCGGCGGCACGGGCACGCTTTCGTGTTCTGCTGGTTTCTCCACCAGCCAAAAAGACCAAGTCGATCTCGCCTCGCTGAATCTGTTGAGACGCGATGTTGACAAGCGTCTGAGGCGTGTTGCCACCCGTTGCTGAAAGGCCCAGTTCGCGGGGCTCAAGATGCAAATCCTGAGCCACAAAATAAGCAGGGTTGGTGTAACGCCACGACAGCAGGCTCACTACTCGCAGGGCGTCCGGATTGGGGATTGATGTCAGATCAGCATCTTTTGAGGCAAGAGTAATGGCCTCCGCTATCAGTGCGATGGCGTCTTTGGCGTCATCGAGTCCCTCGGCATGTTGTACAACCTGTCCCGTTCCGATGATGATGGGCGTACGGGGATCAAGTGACATAGGTCTAACGCTAGGCGCTGAGGTGGTCTGAACCTTATGCTGGACGTAATGACGCGAATTGCTATCGGTGCCGACCATGCAGGATTCCTGCTGAAGCAACATCTCATCGAGATGCTCGTTGCCAACGGACATGAAGTGCAAGACCTCGGCACGCATTCGCAAGAGAGCGTTGATTATCCACACATCTGTGCCAGCGTTGGTCGGGCGGTGCGCGATGGTGATGCTGATGTCGGCGTTGTACTGGGTGGAAGCGGACAAGGCGAACAGTTGGCGGCAAATAAAGTACGCGGTGTTCGCGCTGCACTTTGCAATGATTTGTATACCGCTCGTATGGCGCGAGAGCACAACAATGCCAATGTGCTCTCAATGGGAGCGCGAGTCGTCGGAATCGGTCTAGCAGAAGAAATCTTGACGATGTTTCTGGCGACACCTTTTGCTGGTGGTCGTCACGAACGACGAGTTCAACAACTATCTGAAATCGAACAAGAAGAAGCAGGTCGTTAATGCCTTGGCCATTAGAAAATAATCCCGACACTGCCGTTTTTGAATTGCTCGAACAAGAAAGAGTTCGTCAGAACACCGGATTACAACTCATTGCGAGTGAAAACTTCACATCACCAGATGTTATGCGAGCCACTGGTTCGGTATTTACTAACAAGTACAGCGAGGGATACCCCGGAAAACGTTATTACGGAGGTAATGCAATTGTTGACGACGTTGAAACGCTCGCTATTGATCGAGTCAAGCAATTATTTGGTGCAGAGCACGCCAACGTGCAGCCGCACTCAGGTGCGAGTGCCAATATGGCGGTCTATTTAGGTCTGTTGCAGCCAGGAGACACATTGCTCGGACTAAGTCTCGATCATGGCGGCCACCTCACTCACGGGTCACCAGTAAATGCGAGCGGAATTTTGTATAACTTTTTTAGTTACAAAGTGACTCCAGGTGATGAGCGAATTGATTTTCAAGAAATGCGCGACCTTGCATTGCAGCACCGTCCCAAAATGATTGTGGCCGGAACAACGAGCTATCCACGTCGACTCGACCCAGAACCATTTAAGGCGATCGCCGACGAGGTTGGTGCGTTGCTCATGTTTGATATTGCGCATCTAGCCGGATTAGTCGCCGGTGGCGCACATCCAAATCCTGTGCCGTTTGCTGACGTTGTCACTTTAACAACACACAAAACTTTGCGCGGCCCACGCGGCGGATGCATCTTGAGCAAAGCCGTGCATGCAACAGCAATCGATAAGGCAGTGTTCCCCGGAAGCCAAGGCGGACCATTGGAGCACGCGATTGCCGCTAAAGCAGTTGCCTTTCGCGAGGCGCTAGACCCATCTTTCAAGGTGTATGTGCATCAGATCGTTAAAAACGCATCTGCTCTTGCGGCAGCACTCGCTAAGCAGGGTTTTCGCTTAGTCAGCGGCGGCACCGACAATCATCTAATGGTTGTTGATCTACGACCATTTGATGCTGATTGCACAGGCATAGAAGCACAGATCATTCTTGATGAGGCTGGCATCACTCTGAATAAAAACACGGTTCCAGACGATCCACGCAGTCCATTCGTTACATCTGGAGTTCGAATCGGTACTCCATCTGTTACCACGCAAGGGATGAAGGAGCCAGAAATGGCTGAAATCGCCGAACTTATTGCCCATACTCTGCGCGTTCGCAATAATCCTGGGGAAGTGGCCGTTGTGCGCCAGCGCGTGGCGGCTCTGTGTGCACGGTTTCCGGTGTACCCACACGCTTTCTAGGGCATTTCAGTTGAGCACTTCGTGCCCAACTGCATACAGCGTAGGCTCGTCTCTCAATGGGTAGTTATCTCGTCATCATGTTGTGCGCCGGTGTTGTCACGGCGTTGACTACTCCGCTGGTGCGACGCATGGCAAATAATCGCCAGTGGGTTGCTATTCCCGACGATCGAAAAATTCACAAACTACCCACGCCAGATATTGGCGGAATCGCCATGTTTATCGGTGTTGTGGTGTCGCTGTTTCTGGCATGGCGCATGGGACGCTTCACGCATTTATTTGTCGGCAACAGCGAACCAGCAGGAGTTGTGATCGGCGCATTTATTATTTTGTGTTTTGGGGTACGCGATGACATCAAGGAAATCTCTGCACCTGCACGAGTGGTCGGAACAGCAATCTCTGGACTCGTATTGGTGTATTTCGGAGTCACAATGTTTTATTTTCGACTTCCGTTCATCGATGTCTTTCAGGTCTCAAATGATTGGACACCAATTGTCACTGTGGTTTGGTTGCTCATGATGACCCAAGCAATTAATTTGATCGATGGATTAGATGGTTTGGCCGCAGGCATCGTGGCAATTGCCGCTGGTACATTTTTTATTTACAGCCAACATCTCGCTCATCTTGGTTTGCTTTCTGAGCCCAACCTCGGGCCGTTAATCGCAGCCATCACGGCAGGTGTTTGCGTCGGGTTCTTGCCGTACAACTTCAGCCCTGCAAGCATTTTTATGGGAGATGGTGGCGCGTATTTATTGGGGTTCTTATTGGCGGTGTCAACGAGTGTCGTGGGTGGGCGAGCGGATCCAGCAACGCAAGGTTTTAGCGGACAAACATATTTTTTTCTGGCGCCACTGTTTATCCCGATCATGATTTTGGGTGTTCCTATTTTTGACGTGCTATTTGCCATCATTCGGCGCCTCAGCCGAGGTGAAGATTTCACCAAGGCCGACAGGGGACATCTGCATCACCGGCTCATCAACTTGGGCCATGGTCCGCGACGAGCGGTTGTCATCTTGTGGGGCTGGACAATGCTGCTCTCGGGTTTCGTGATGTTTCCGGTATTTAAGCCAAGCACGAGTCGCAGCCTGGCAGTGTTTGGAATTATCGCCCTAGTTCTGTCTTTGTACACGGTGCTTCACCCTGACCTGCACTGGCGCAACGCAAAAAGCGCCGAGCTAGAGTCCTAGACCATTCACAGAATGTTGAATTTTCTTGACGATACGCTAGATTGAGAAGTTGTTCACAATGTCGTGAACATTGTCTGAGGTAGATGCACAAATGGCACTCAAACTGATCCCGACACGCAGACCGATTGCGCCCACCACCGACAACATGGGTCATGGTGCTGAAATTGCCGGAGTAGTTCTTGTGTTTTTCTTGATTGGGCTCGGCCTTGATTCCTGGCTCAATACAACACCCTTGTTCATGGTGACTCTGTGCGTGGTAGCCGTTGTCGAGCAGTTCGCCAAGATGTACTTCGTCTACACGCATCAGATGCGCGAACTCGAGAAAAATCGTGCCGCAGACGCTCGCGGCGGACAAGGCAACGTGTGACTTCTGACCACCCATCCCCGTTCACAACCGGCCTCACAGGTCCTGCCCCCGAGTTGTCGGTCTCTCGAGATCTAGTTAAACGCGGTCTTATCGTGCTTCCCCTGTTTTGCCTCGTGAGCGGAGTCATTTGGGGCTTAAACGGGGCGTATTCCTGTGCTTTTGCCATGGGATTGGTCTT
This sequence comes from Ilumatobacteraceae bacterium, assembly GCA_009691255.1. GTDB lineage: Bacteria > Actinomycetota > Acidimicrobiia > Acidimicrobiales > Ilumatobacteraceae > UBA2093. The sequence goes on along the minus strand of SHUT01000018.1, from coordinate 1,491 downwards.
GTTGAACTTTTCGTTGGCGGCGGCCTTGATGGCTTACACGGCCCCGATCTCGCTGGCTCTGATGATGGGGGCCTCACTTTTTGGCTATCTTGTGCGCCTTGGTCTGATTTTTTTGGCGGTCATGCTAATCAAAGATTTCTCGTGGGTTTCACTCAAGGCCCTCGGATGCACCATTATTGTTACGCACCTTGGACTTTTGTTCTGGGAGCTCAAGTACATATCCGCGTCACTTGCATTTCCTGGCCTCAAGCCAACTAAGCAAGAATCAAGTCCAGTCCAGCACTAACGAAAATCATTGAAGGATTACAACAACGTGTTCGCATTTGAATTTCCTCCCATCAACGAGATCCTTCGTTGGCAGGACATCTTCCCCGGCTTTAATAAAATCGCACTTATCGCAGTTGCTGCCACTGTCATCAGTGTTTCGCTCTTCTTGATTGCGGCCCGACAGGATTATCGCGAAGCACCAACTGGCTCTCGCAACTTGGCAGAAATATCAGTTGAGTTCATCGAAGAAAACATCATCATGCAAACGATGGGCCGTGACGGACTCGGCTGGACACCGTTTCTTCTTTCGCTTTTCCTGTTTATTTATTTATGCAACGTTCCAGGAATCATTCCAATCTTGCAAATGCCAGCAACTGCACGCATGGCGATTCCGATTTTCCTTGCCATTGTCGTTTGGTTTGTTTACAACGTCACCGGAATCAAACACCAAGGTTTCTTTGGTTACTTCAAGAGCGTGTTGTTCCCCCCAGGAGTTCCAAAGGCACTGTATGTCTTGGTGACACCAATAGAATTCATCTCCACAATCGTCGTGCGTCCGTTCTCATTGGCAGTTCGACTTTTTGCCAACATGTTGGCTGGTCACCTTTTGCTTGTCATCTTCGCATTGCTCTCGGAAGCGTTGTTTGAAGCACGAGACAAGGTCTTGATTCCGCTCGGCGTATTGCCTTTTGGCATGCTCATCTTCCTGACAGGATTTGAAGTGCTGGTCGGATTCTTGCAGGCATTTATTTTTACAATCCTCACAGCGGTGTATATCGCAGGTGCGGCACATCCAGAACACTGATCTATTTCGCAATACAAACAATGGTTGCGATAGCAACTCAAAAACAACACAGGAGAACAACACAATGGAAGTATTAGCTCGACTTGCAGCCGCCGCTGCTGATCCAGCCGAAGCAAAGAACATCGCAGCAGCCGGTTCGGCTGGATTTGCGTATGGACTTGCTGCGATTGGACCCGGTATCGGTATCGGAATCATTTTCGGAAACGCCATCGAGGCGATGGCTCGTCAGCCTGAGGCTGCCGGAATGGTTCGTACAACGATGTTCTTGGGAATTGCCTTTACCGAGGCTCTCGCCCTTATCGGATTCGTTGTATTCATCTTGCTCAAGTACGCCTGATCCGTACTTGAGTTCACAACCACCACCAACCTTCGCAACAGCGAATTCCAGGAGTTGACATGCAACATGCAGTCGCCACCCT
>SHUT01000017.1 GCA_009691255.1 Ilumatobacteraceae bacterium | reverse complement strand
ACACGTCGTGTAGAAAATGAGCGACCATTGCGAATGCGGTCAACTTCGTAACGAATCGGCTCGGTGTTGTCACCTCGGCGAATAAAGTATGCACGCAGTGAATGCACTTGAAGACCGTCTTGGACAGTGCGATGCGCGGCGTGCAGGGCTTGGGCAACGATGTGGCCCCCATATAAGCCACCCCAGTTATAGGGATGCGCCTCACCGACAAAAGTATCCGCACCATGTGGAGACAACTGAAATAACTCGCGCAATGACATAGAACTACGAGGCTAGGCCGTCGCCCACGGAGTGAGGTTGTGCGGACTACATCACGGGCAAAATAACAAGTACTTCTTCGATTCGGTCGGTGGCTAAAGAATCTAGCTACCGAATTCGTACCCTAAATCAGGAGCAGTCAGCATTGGAATGTACGAGATCCCAGCTTGTCGTGCCATCTCAGCGCATGTTCCGCCGCGGTCAACCATCACTGTAATTAGTACGACTTCTGCGCCAAATGCCTGCACGGCGTCGACTGCTTCAAAAATTGATGTTCCGCGTGTCACCGTGTCTTCTGTGATGACTACTTTGTCGCCGACTTGTAATGCGCCAGCGATACGTCCGGTGACGCCATGGTCTTTGGCTTCTTTGCGCACGCTAAAACTTCGTAATGACAAACCCCGTGTTGCCGCTACAGCAGCAATGCCGTACGCCACAGGATCGGCTCCCATTGTGAGACCGCCAATCGCGGTGACTGTTGAAGGAAAAAACGACAATGCCACGTCTGCCACCAAGATGATTCCGTCTGCCCGGCAAGAAGTCTGCTTGGCATCAAGAAACCAAGAACTCGCCCGACCTGATTTGAGTGTGAAACTGCCTGTTTTTAATGAGTGGGTCAGTACATGATGACGCAACGCACTGCGAGCGGGATCAAGTTGTGGTAAATCAGACACGTTCTTACCGTAGTCGCAGCAAGGGCGCGACTAACTCTTTGCCAAATCGTTGAGTGAATCGATACCAGAGGACGCATGCCGCAGTACGCGACTGAGGTCAAAGACGCTGTCGAGTTGGGCGGCTGACAGCACAACTCGCGAATCAGCAGAGAGGACGTCGCGAAAATGCTGGCCAGTCGTGAGCGTGATGTTGGACGCCTCTTGTACTACTCGGTAGGCGTCGTCACGTTGCATGCCGCCCTGCACAAGTGCAAGTAAAACAGATTGAGAATAGACAAGACCTTTGAGCATGTCGAGATTTGTTGTCATGCGTTGTGTATCAACTTCGAGATTCGTGATGAGTCGGATCATGCGTTTGAGGACATAGAAGGTTAGTGCTGATGAATCAGGAAGCACAACACGCTCTGCTGAAGAGTGTGAAATGTCCCGCTCATGCCATAGCGCAACATCTTGTAGACCTACTTGCAGATTTGCACGAAGAACACGCGATAACCCAGTGATGGTTTCGGCAGAAATCGGATTGCGTTTGTGTGGCATTGCCGAACTTCCTTTTTGTCCGACTTTGAAACCTTCGCGAACCTCGGAGACCTCGGTGCGTTGCAAATGTCGAAGTTCAACAGCGATTGCCTCAAGAGTTGTTCCGATCGATGCACACGCCCACAGGTATTCGGCGTGGCGATCGCGAGCAATCACTTGTGTGGCAGGAACTGGTTGCAAACCCAGTGTTGCGGCAACGGCAGTTTCGATGGATGGATCGATGTTGGAGTAGGTGCCAACTGCACCCGACAATTTGCACACCGCTATCGCAGTGCGTGCAGCGCACATGCGTTGATGATCGCGGTCTACTTGCAATGCCCACAGCGCCACCTTTGCCCCAAACGTGGTGGGCTCGGCGTGTATGCCGTGCGTTCTGCCAATCATTGCTGTATTGCGATGTTGCTGTGCCAATGCAACGAGAACCGCCCGTAGTTCTTTTTGTGCACCAATAATCAGATCAGCCGCATCACGCAATGCCCAACACCAACCTGTATCAACGACGTCACTGCTAGTCAGTCCGAGATGGATCCATGCGCCATGTGGTGCTCCGATGTGACCTTGAACAACATCAACAAACGCAGCGACGTCGTGGTCGGTGGTGCGCTCGCGTGCTTCGACCTCTGCGACGAATTCTGCGTTGATGCGGGGTGCACCAGCACGACAGGCCTGCGCATCTGCTGGTGGGACAATCCCTTGTGCTGCAAGTGCATCTGTAACTGCTAACTCAATATCAAGCCAGCGCTGCATCTTGGCTTGTTCAGTGAACAGGCCAGACATTTCTGGAGTTGAATACCGATCGATCATGCGCGCACCACGACTTCGTCGCGCTTTGGTCCAGTGCCAACAAGACTCACAGGAACCCCTGTTTCGCGTTCAACAATATTAATTAATGCTTGCGCACTGGACGGCAAATCGGAAAATGATGTCACACCTGCTAATGATGTTTTCCAGCCAGGCAATGTTTCATAGACAGGCTCAACTTGATCGAGTAGATTACTGCGGTCTGGATAACCGTGCACAGGTGCTCCGCCAATGGTGTAACTGACGCAGACTTTTACTTCGTCAAAGGTGTCGAGCACGTCAAGTTTGGTGAGCGCAATGTCAGTGAGCGAGTTCAGGCGCACTGCATGTTTGAGCATCACCGTGTCAAGCCAACCCACGCGTCGACGACGTCCCGTTACTGTTCCGTATTCATGACCAATGTCGACAAGTGCTTCGCCTAGGTCACCGCTGAGTTCAGTCGGAAATGGACCAGAGCCAACACGAGTTGTGTAGGCCTTAGCAATTCCGACGACTCTGCCAATGTCACGAGGCCCGAGTCCAGAGCCGACACTTGCACCACCAGCGGTTGGGTTTGATGACGTAACAAATGGGTATGTTCCGTGATCGACATCCAAGAAAGTTGCCTGCGCACCTTCAAGCAAGATGCCTTCGCCACGGTCTTTAGCATCGTGCAATAAGTTCACAGTGTCAGCAACATATGGAATCAAGCGTTCTGCCAAGACAGAAAACTGTTCAACAATTGCTTCGACATCAAGACTCACCCCACCAAGTGAGGTGATTTCGCGTTGCGCATCGAGTGCGCGCATGCGCACTGCGCTTCTAAATGCTTCGGCATCAAGAATGTCTCCTACTCGAATACCAACCCGGCGTGCCTTGTCGGCATAGGCAGGACCGATGCCTTTGAGGGTTGTTCCGATTTTGCCGCCGCCAAGTGAGTTCTCAAAGACTGCGTCGAGTGCTTGATGCCACGGGAAGATCAACTGCGCGCGACTTGACACCTTCAGGCGCTCGCACGACACACCACGCGCTTCAAGAGTGTCGATCTCTTTAAACAATGTCGGCAAATCAACAACGACTCCGTTGCCAATGACTGGAATCACCGATGAATACAAAACTCCGCTGGGAATGAGTTGCAACGCATATCGTTCGGTGCCAACAACCACCGTGTGACCAGCATTATGACCACCTTGGTATCGCACCACATATGCATGGTCTGCGGCAAGAAGATCAATGACTTTGGCCTTGCCCTCATCACCCCACTGGGTACCTACTACGACGGTGACTGGCATGAAACGCTCCTACTAACGGGACGTAATAGAACTCTAGTGCCTTAGGACCGATTCGCCACGTCCTTCGTTTAATGATCTCCCAAAATGGGTCGCAACACGATAGTTTCGCACCTATGCCACCAGTACTTCGACGCCAAGTGTGGACCGCCATGAGCGAGCCCCAAAAAACCGCACTTTGTCGTCGGGGGCTAGACGAGATTTTTGATCCCCAACTGCGGTCTTCGATTGGCGAACTGATTGAAGATGTTCACTTGCGTGGTGACGACGCCGTTTGTGATGCCCTGCGAAAATTTGACGGGGTCGCGCTGACGCCCGAGCAATTGCGACTCACCGACGATGACATCGACTCGGCGCGCGTGGACGAATCGCTGCACGATGCGTTGCAGGACGCAATCTCTCACTTGCGGGCATTTAATGAGCATCTTCTAGAGCGTGCGAGTAATTGGAGTATCGAGATCGAGCCAGGGCTGCATGTCGGTGAAAAAATTTCTGCTATTTCCAGTGCGGGATTGTTTGTTCCGAGCGGCAAAGCAAGCTATCCGAGCGTGGCGTACCAACTTGGCGTGCCTGCCGTAGTTGCAGGAGTACCAGAACTTGTGCTTGTTGTTCCGCCCACGCCAAATACTGGTGGTCGTGTTGATCCCGCCGTCTTGGTGGTGTGTCGCTTACTGGGTATTCGAAATATTTTCCGAGTCAATGGTCCTGCCGGAATCGCGGCCTTGGGTTTTGGCACTCAAACCATTCCCCAAGTTCGCAAAGTCGTCGGTCCCGGTAGTCCTGCCGTCACGTGTGCTCAAGTTGAGATGCAGCGACATGGCCTGGCCACAATGATGCTGCTCGGGCCAACTGAAAGCATGGTGATTGGCGACCACACCGCAGACCCCGTTCGCCTTGCCGCTGATTTATTAATCGAAGCAGAACACGGAACCGACTCTTCTGTTGTATTTATTTCGACGACGACAGAACTCATTGACGCTGTTGACGCTGAACTTGTGGTTCAGATTGCTCAACTTCCGGTGGCGCGAGCGGATGCTGCGCGGGCATCGCTAGGTAGCAACGGCGGAGCCATTCTTGTGGGTTCACTGGCCGAAGCAGCCGAGGTAGCAAATCGTTATGCGCCAGAGCATTTGCAAGTTGCCGTAGATGAAAAACATCAAGATGCGCTTGTTGAATCACTCATAAATACTGGTGAAATTTTAATCGGTCAGCACACTCCATTTAGTGCAGCCAACTTCGTAATTGGGTGTCCGGCATCTTTGCCCACCAGCGGGTTTGCGCATGTCTCAAGCGGAATAACTGTTGACGCATTTTTGAAGCACACTGCAATTGCTCAATCAGATGAGCACGCACTTAAGCGGATGTCTAAAAGTGTTTTGGCGCTGTCTGACCACGAAGGTTTCGCGGCACACGGCAACGCAATCCGACTTAGGCTTGCCGACTAGACGATTTCTTAGTTTTCGAACATGGTGTCTTGTGCAACCACGGTCAGCGTGTCGTCCACTACGTCGACCAAAATTGCACCACCTTCGCTCACTTTTCCTTCCAAGATAAGCACAGCGGCACGGTTGGCGATTTCGCTTTGGATCAAACGCTTAAGCGGTCGAGCACCAAAAGTGGGATCAAAACCTTTCATTGCCAACGCCATGCGAGCAGCGAGTGTAATGCGTAAAGAAATGCGACGATCAGCCATGCGATCGACGAGTTGCTGTAGTTGAATTTCAACTATCGCGCCAAGGTCTTGGGCAGTAAGCGAACGGAATCGCACTATTTCGTCAATGCGATTAACAAACTCAGGTCGAAAATACTCAATCGGTTCGCTGGCGAGATTGCTTGTCATGATCAACACTACGTTTGTAAAGTCGACGGTACGACCTTGTCCGTCAGTGAGGCGACCGTCGTCAAGCACTTGCAGCAATACATTAAAAATGTCGGGATGTGCTTTTTCTATTTCGTCAAGTAGGAGCACGCTATAAGGACGTCGTCGAACTGCTTCAGTGAGTTGACCGCCTTCGTCATAGCCCACATATCCAGGCGGCGCACCGATCAAGCGACTCACAGAAAACTTCTCCATGTACTCGGCCATGTCGATACGCACCATTGCTTTTTCGTCGTCAAATAAATACTCAGCCAGTGCTCTTGCTAGCTCTGTTTTACCCACACCTGTCGGGCCAAGAAACATGAACGAGCCGATTGGCCGGTTGGGGTCAGAGAGGCCTGCACGACTGCGTCGAACCGCATTGGCAACTGCAGTAACTGCTTGATCTTGTCCAATCACGCGCTGATGAAGTGCAGATTCAAGGTGAACAAGCTTGTGCATCTCACCTTCCATGAGTCGATTCAGTGGGACTCCTGTCCATTTTGAAACAACCTCAGCAATGTCTTCTGCATCTACTTCTTCTTTGAGCATTCGTTGTGTTGATTGCAAGTGGTCAAGATGCTTTGTCGCTTCGGCAATACGCCGCTCAATCTCGGGGATTCTGCCATATTGAATTTCTGCTGCTTTGGCAAGATCTGTTTCGCGTTCAGCACCAGTTCGCAGTGACTCAAGTTCTTCTTTCAAGGAACGAATTGCGCCAATCGCCTGACGCTCGCCTTCCCAATGCTCCTTCATGACTGAAACTTGCGAACGCAAAAGTTCAAGTTCTTCTTGCAGCGTTGACAGGCGTTCTTTTGATGCCGTGTCGGTTTCTTTTTCAAGAGCAACCTGCTCAATTTCTAATTGCAAAATGCGTCGCGCAATAACATCAATCTCAGTCGGCAGAGAATCAATTTCAATCCGTAATTTGCTGGCAGCCTCGTCCATCAGGTCGATGGCTTTGTCTGGCAAAAATCGATTTGTCAAATAGCGATGAGACAATACGGCTGCACTGACAAGAGCACTGTCTTGAATACGCACCCCATGGTGCACTTCGTAGCGCTCTTTTAAGCCGCGCAAAATTGCAATCGTGTCTTCGACTGACGGTTCCCCTACATACACCTGCTGAAAACGGCGTTCGAGCGCAGCATCTTTTTCAACGTATTTGCGGTACTCGTCAAGCGTGGTGGCTCCGACCATGCGCAGCTCCCCACGCGCCAACATCGGCTTAATCATGTTGCCTGCATCCATCGCGCCTTCGGCACCGCCAGCACCTACGAGCGTATGGATCTCGTCAATAAAGGTGATGACTTGTCCTTGTGCATCGGTTATTTCTTTAAGCACTGCCTTAAGACGTTCTTCAAACTCACCCCGATATTTTGCCCCTGCCACCATTGACGCCAAATCGATTGAGACCAGCTTTTTATCTTTGAGTCCATCTGGGACATCGCCATCAGCGATTCGGCGAGCAAGTCCCTCAACGATTGCGGTCTTCCCAACACCGGGCTCGCCAATGAGCACCGGATTGTTTTTAGTGCGCCGCGAGAGCACCTGAATCACCCGACGGATTTCTTCATCTCTGCCAATTACCGGGTCGATCTTGCCATTACGAGCACGTTCAGTTAGATCAGTGCCGTATTTTTTTAGCGCTTCGAATTGTGATTCGGGATCTTGTGAAGTGATCCGATGTGAACCACGAACAGCACGCAATGCTTGAAGCATTTCTTCACTACCCATGTTGACCCGACTATTCATTGCCAACAACATGTGTTCTACGCTCAAGAAGTCGTCGTGCAGATCTTTACGCGCAGATTCGGCATTGGCAAAAACATTAACGAGCTCGCCACTCATGCGAGGTTCGCTACCACCTTGAGTGCGCACCAACTTGCGTATCGCGTCGTCTGCTTTGTCGCGTACCATGCCGGACGCAAGGCCGAGTTTTTGCAACATTGCGGGCACAACAGTGTCTTGTTGGTCGAGCAGACAACGCAGAAGATGATCGGATGTAACTTCTGGGTTGCCTGCAAATTTGGCGAGCTCTACAGCAGCCGCCACTGCTTCTTGTGCGCGCGTTGTCCACTTTTTGGGGTTTAGAGTCATATCAGTGGTCCCTCGCTTGAGTTACTCGTTACGAAAAATGCTGGGTCGTTGATTAAACAAAGCGAGTGCTTGGCTGATTGGCACTAGGTCTCGACGTGTGCGACGCTCGGCATCGCTCACCGCGTCATTGGCAAGGCGACGTAGTTCTTGAATTTCGGCCCGCATCCTGACGACTTCGTCTTCGAGTGACATGACATGTCGGATGCCTTCAAGGTTCATGCCATGTGATGCCAATTCGGCGATGCGATGGAGCCTGTTTATGTCAGCCTCGCTATATCGACGATTGCCACCTGTTGTGCGTGCTGGTTGTAATAAACCACGACGCTCATAGATGCGCAGTGTTTGTGGATGCACTCCTGCCAATTCGGCGGCAACAGAGATGACATAGACGGCTTGCAATTCGTGTCTCATTGTGTTCCTGCACTTTCAGTTGATTGTCGTGGTGAGCGCAGCACTGCATGCAATGCTTCTACGGCTGATCGTTCTTCATCGGATAGATCTGTTGGAACCACAACATTGACGGTGACGATGAGATCACCGGTCTTTTTTTCGGTCAGGATTCCGTGACCTTTTACCCGATGGCGCGACCCCGATGTCGTGCCCGCCTTGAGTCGAAGCGACACTGCCGCCCCGTCAAGTGTTGATACGGGCACTGTTGCTCCGAGTACGGCTTCTGTGTACGACACCCTCACATGCGTGGTGAGATTGAGGCCTTCGCGACCGAAAAGCGCGTGCGCCGTGACATGGCATTCCACATACAAATCACCGGCGGGCCCACTATTGCGACCAGGTGCACCACGCCCTTTCAGGCGAATGCGCTGTCCATCGCTCACGCCTGCCGGAATACGCAAATTGACTTCTCTAGGTCTGTGCTCTATTCCGGTGCCACGACATGTTGCACACGGATACTCGATAACAGATCCGCGCCCACGACAACTTGGACATGGTGACGAAAAAGAAAACAATCCTTGATTGTCATCAACTGATCCGCGACCACCGCACTGACCACAAGCCTTTGGCATTGTTCCGACGCGAGCGCCACTACCCGTACATGTTGAGCACACTGCGTCGGCCGTGAGATGCAATGTGGTGGTGATTCCGCGAACTGCATCAACAAAGTCGAGCGTAAGAGATGCTTCGATGTCAGTGCCGCGTTGTGGGCCAGTAGTTCTGCCTCCGCGTTTGCTTCGTCCAAACATTTGGCTGATGGCGTCTCCAAAACCGTCACCCATATCGAAGTTGAAAGGACTTGCGCCTGATCCGCCAAATCCAGCAGAAGGACCCAAGCGCCGTACTTCGTCATATTCGGTGCGTTTTTTTTCGTCTCCCAGAACGTCATAGGCCGCAGAGATTTCCTTGAATCGTTCTTCGGATTTTTCATTTCCAGCATTGGCATCCGGATGATGTTGGCGGGCTAAACGGCGATATTCCTTTGTAATCTCTTTGGCTGTTGCCTGTTGTGAAACACCGAGCACGGCGTAGTAGTCCTTTTCGAACCACTCTCGCTGCGGAGCCATTGTACTTAGCCTTTCACCTTCACCATGGCGGCGCGCAAGACACGACCCTTCCATTGATACCCAGTGCGTAATACTTCTGTCACTACTGGCTCACCACCCTCACCTTCTTCGTGCAGAACTGCTTCAGCACTCTCGGGCGCAAAAGGTTTGTTGAGCGGATCAAGTGCAACCAGACCTTGTTTTTGCAAACAACCAAGAAGTGCAGACCACACGGGTTCTACGCCCACAGTGCCGTGTGCAAATGCAGCCTCACAAGCGTCAAGAACCGGGAGCAGTGCTTCTACTAAACGACCAGTAGCCCGATCAATGTCGTCACTTTGCGCTGCCATGATGCGCTTGCGATAGTTCTCAAAATCTGCTTGCAGCCGCAATGCGATGTCTTTAAACTCATTGCGCTCAGCCAACAGTGCTTCAATCTCGTCAACGATTACTTCACTAGGTGTTTCATCGAGTTCTTGAGTGCTGATGTCGCCTATGTGGTTAGTCGTAATATCCGTGTTATCCGGCTCTGGGGATTCGTTGATTATTTCTGCGTCCATACGAGATGCTCTATTGCTCATCGACGATCTCAGCATCAACAATGTCATCATCATTGACACCACCTGCGCCAGAAGCTGATGTTCCGGTGGCGTTATCGTCTCGAGCTGCGGCTTCATACAGTTTTTGACTGAATGCTTGACTGACGGAAATGAGTGCTTCGGTTGCTGATTTCAGTGCTTCAACATCGTTACCAGCGAGTGCAGTTTTCAGATCAGCAAGTGGTCCTTCGACGGCAGATTTTTCTTCTTCCGTTACTTTGTCGCCTTGCTCGCGCAACACTTTTTCGGTTTGATACACAAGCGAGTCTGCGTTGTTGCGTACTTCTGCTTCGGCACGGCGAGTGCGGTCTTCTTCGGCATGGACCTCGGCGTCTTTAACCATCTTGGCAATTTCATCTTTGTCATATGATGACTGCCCTGTAATCGTCATTGATTGTTCTTTGCTTGTCGCGCGGTCTTTTGCTGACACGTGCACAATGCCGTTGGCATCGATGTCAAAGGTGACTTCGATTTGGGGCGTTCCGCGTTGTGCAGGAGGAAGATCGACAAGTTGAAATTTTCCGAGTGTCTTGTTGTAACTGGCCATTTCACGTTCACCTTGCAAGACGTTAATTTCTACTGATGGCTGATTGTCATCTGCTGTTGTAAATGTTTCGGTGCGACGTGTCGGAATAGTGGTGTTGCGCTCAATCAGTTTCGTCATGACGCCACCCTTGGTTTCGATACCCAATGACAGTGGCGTGACGTCAAGCAACAACACATCTTTAACATCACCTTTGAGCACTCCGGCTTGCACGGCAGCACCAATGGCTACTACTTCGTCAGGGTTGACTGATTTATTTGGCTCTTTGCCCGTGAGGCTAAAGACCAATTCTTGAACGGCAGGCATGCGTGTTGAGCCACCTACCAAAATGACATGATGAAGTTGTCCCTTGGTAATGCCTGCATCTTTGAGTGCTTGTTCGAATGCGACACGGCAACGCTCAATGAGGTCTGCTGTCATTTCTTGAAACTTTGCTCGAGTCAGTGATTCGTCAAGGTGCAATGGTCCGTCAGCATTAGCCGTGATGAAAGGCAAGTTGATCTGTGTTTGTGCAACTTGAGACAAGTCAATCTTTGCTTTTTCAGCTGCTTCTTTGAGACGCTGCGTCGCCATGCGGTCCGCGCTGAGATCGACACCGTGCGCTGATTTGAATTGCTGTACAAGCCAATCGATAATGCGTTGATCCCAATCGTCGCCACCAAGCTCGGTGTCTCCGTGAGTGCTCTTTACTTCAAAAACGCCGTCGCCGATTTCGAGCACACTGACGTCAAATGTTCCGCCACCGAGATCGAACACCAAAATGGTTTCGTCTTCGGCCCCTTTGTCAAGACCGTATGCAAGCGCCGCGGCTGTTGGCTCGTTAATGATGCGCAAGACTTCGAGTCCCGCAATTGTTCCGGCCTCTTTGGTGGCCGTGCGCTGTGCGTCGCCGAAATATGCTGGAACAGTGATAACCGCCTGGGTAACTGTGGTGCCCAAATAGGCTTCGGCATCGCGCTTGAGTTTCATGAGGGTGCGAGCGCTTATCTCTTGAGCGGTGTAGGTCTTGCCGTCGATATCAGGCGACTTCCAGTCTTTGCCCATATGGCGCTTGATGCTGCGGAAGGTGCGATCGGGGTTGGTGATGGCTTGACGCTTGGCGACCTCGCCCACTAACACTTCTCCGGTCTTAGAAAAAGCCACAACAGACGGAGTTGTTCGTGACCCCTCCGAGTTGGGGATGACGACTGCATCGCCCGCTTCAAATACAGAAACAACCGAGTTGGTGGTTCCGAGGTCAATTCCGACTGCCTTGCTCATACGTATTCTCCTTCTTTGACGAGAAACGGGGGTGTTCTCATCCCAAAAGGCTACTGGGCAATTCACATGATGTCAACCTCGCTAGCAGAAAACTTGAGTCGACTTGACTCAAGTTTTAAAATCAAGCCGCTAGGGCATGCTAAATATGATTCAACGAGATGTGGCCATCGGGTTCTACGATGGGGATGTGCTCGGAGACTTTGTCATATTACGCCACGGCCAAAGCACGTGGAACCAGAGCAATCTCTTTACGGGTTGGCATGATGTCCCCCTGACCCTTCACGGAGAAGCTGAGGCAACAGCCGCTGGAGTCACGATGGCCCAGTCGGGCTTGGTGTTTGATACCTCTCACACCTCAGTTCTGACTCGAGCGGTGATTACCCAGCACCTTGCCCTAACCGCAATGGAGCAAGTGTGGTTGCCCGTGCAACGGTCTTGGCAACTCAACGAACGGCACTATGGCACTCTCCAGGGGCTTAATAAAAAAGCCACCACCGATCAGCATGGAGCGGCGCAAACTAAGATCTGGAGACGCAGTTTTGATGTTGCACCCCCACCTGTTGACCGCCAGAGCTCAGAACATCCAGCCAATGACAGGCGTTATCGACATGTGGCGCCGTCCGATCTGCCCGCCTCGGAGTGCCTAAAAGATGTTGTCGCCCGAGTTGTTCCGTACTTCAAAGAAGAAGTGCTGCCCCAACTGCGAGCAGGAATGACCGTGCTGCTGACGGCGCACGGAAACTCGCTACGGGCACTGGTGATGATGTTAGAAAATGTGTCAGAGGATGAGATTTCGCAACTCAATATTCCAACCGGTGTTCCGCGTCTCTACAAATTGCAAGATGACCTCACCGTGAAATCAGCTCAGTACCTCGGCGACGCTGCGGTTATCGCGGCGGCGGTCGAGGCCGTTGCTCAGCAGGCAACTAGTAATCCATTGTGAGCCAAAAGTAACAGCACCCACTGCTGTACAAAGGCACAAACTGTCGTACACTTTGGTGATGGCATCTACGAAAGCATCTCTCGGTCATCTGCGTAATATTTCACTTTTTGCATCCTGCTCAGGCAAAGACCTCGAGCGCATTGCCAAAGCCGCTGACGAAGTGATCGTCAAGCCAGGCACTCTGATCATCGATCAAGGACGGACCGGGCGCGAGGCTTATGTGATCTTGGTTGGCACGGCAACAGTGCGTCGTAACGGCAAAAAAGTTACCACGCTCGGAGCTGGCGCGATTGTCGGTGAACTGTCGTTGCTCGACCATGGTCCCCGAACAGCAAGCGTTACAGCCGACACAGAATGCCAGATGCTGGTGATTAGCCAACGCAATTTGTACGGAGTTTTAGAAAAAGTTCCGGCACTATCGCACAAATTGCTGGCCGCATTGGCTGGTCGTATTCGCGAACTTGACCGCGCCCACTACGGCTGACGCGTAATCCGACTAGCGTCTTAGTGCCATGAGCACTTCTCCTGATACTTCAGAAACAATCGCGCCAAAGCGCTTGCGTGCACATCAACTCTCAATTGGGCTTGGTATTGGTATTGGGGTCTTTACATTGATGTCGGGGATCATCCCACAATTCACAAAATGGCACAGCACGTCTGAAAAAACGCGTGAAGTATTTGTCGGAATCCCTGGTCCACTACAGATCGCGTTTTACACGGTGATTCCTGTGATGTTGGTGTGGGGTGCATTTAGATTTGCTGACCGCATGCGCAACTGGGAGCGCGGTGCTCCTGATCGCCGACGCACAACTCCTAAAAATATAAAGAAACGCTTGTCGGACTATCGCGCCGGCGTTTATATGCGCACACTTCTACGCGACAGTGCAGCGGGGTTGATGCACTCAATGATGTATTTCGGTTTCTTGGTCTTGCTAGGTGTCACAACGGTTCTAGAAATAGATCATCAAATGCCTGAGGGCCTCAAGTTCTTGCACGGGGGCGTGTACCAGGCGTATGTCTTTATTGGCGATCTGGCTGGCGTTGTGTTTGTTGGTGGTGTGGTGTGGGCAATTCTGCGACGTTATGTGCAACGCCCCTATCGCATTCGTACCAAAACAAAACCAGAACACGCAATTATCTTGGCAACGATGTTAACTATTGGTGTCACTGGTTTCACAGCAGAGATGTTCCGCATGGCTTCTCAACAAGCAAGTGGAGTTGACCTGTCGTACGAAAAGTGGAGCTTCGTCGGATACCCACTAGCGCAACTTGTTAACGGCGCATCAATATCAAGCTTGCAGAATTGGCATCAGATCATGTGGTCTACACACGTGATTGCGTTTATTGTCTTCCTTGCTCTTTTGCCTATCACGATGTTGCGCCATATCTTTACGTCACCGCTCAACATGTATCTCAAAGATCGTGACCGACCAAAGGGCGCAATGAAGGCGATGCCTAATCTCACTGAGACAGCACTCGAAACATTTGGTGCATCAGTAGTAGAAGATTTTACCTGGAAACAACTTCTCGACACAGATGCATGCACGATGTGTGGTCGGTGCACGAGTGTGTGCCCTGCACATGCAACGGGCAAACCACTTGATCCACGCGAAATTGTTCTTAAAGTCGGCGAAGTGATGGCGGCTACGGCTGCTCATGCAATAGGTGGCAAAGTGTCTCCCCCCATCGGTACCGACGCCGAAATTACGATCGGCTCAAACTCAGTGTTTGAGCGCATTACGTCTGAAGAAGTGTGGGCCTGCACGAGTTGCAAAGCATGTGACGAAATCTGTCCTGTCAACATTGAGATTCTGGACAAGATCCTTGACATGCGTCGCTATCTGACATTGATGGAAAGTGACTTCCCTGCAGAACTCGGCAATGCGTTTCGGGCAATGGAAAACCAGGGAAACCCATGGGGAATGAACCAAGCAGAGCGTGGCGACTGGGCCAAAGACCTTGATGTAGACATCATCAATCCAGGCTCTGCATTTGATCACGATTACCTCTACTGGGTTGGTTGTGCCGGAAGTTTTGACGACAAGAATAAAAAAGTAACGCAGGCCATGGCCAAGTTATTGAAGCGTGCTGGCATTGACGTGGCAATTCTTGGACCGAGTGAAATGTGCACCGGCGACAGTGCGCGACGAAGTGGCAATGAATACCTGTTTCAGATGTTGGCAATGCCAAATGTCGAAATGCTCAACGGTATGGGTGTCCGCAAAATAATCACACAATGTCCACATTGCTTCAACACTTTGGCTAATGAATACCCTCAGCTAGGTGGTAATTACGAAGTCATTCATCACAGTCAGTTATTAGAACAACTCATCGACAGCGGGCGCCTTGATATGCGTCATGCCTCACTTGACGATCGCATCACATACCATGATTCGTGCTACTTAGGCAGACACAACGACATCTATATCGCGCCACGAAAAGTGGTTGGCTCAATCAAAGGCTTGCAAATCATTGAGATGCCCCGCAACGGCACAACGGGTATGTGTTGTGGTGCTGGCGGTGCGCGGATGTGGATGGAAGAAAACATCGGAACAAAAGTCAACGATGAGCGTGCTCAAGAAGCGATCAGCACTGGCGCCAACCGCGTGGCAACTGCGTGTCCATTTTGCTACATCATGATGGACGATGGAGTAAAGGCAGCGGGCAAAGAAGAAAGCGATGTAAAAGTCGCAGACATTGCTATCCATGTTCTTGATGCGCTCGAAAATGGTGAGCGAATATTTCGTGAGCAACAATTACCAGTCGTTACTGCTGGCGAATAAATAACTACTGAAAGTTTTCAAAATATCGACTTGGCGTTGGACCGCGTTGTCCTTGATATTTTGAACCGTGCGCACCTTTGCCGTATGGCTGGTCAGCAGGTGTGGTCATCATCATGAAGCTCACTTGACCGATTTTCATATTGGGATATAGCGTGATGGGCAGGTTCGCCACATTGGATAACTCCAGCGTGATGTGTCCGTCAAAGCCAGCATCAATAAAACCGGCCGTTGAATGAATCAACAGACCAAGTCGACCAAGTGAACTTTTACCTTCGACTCGCGCGACAAGATCGTCTGGTACAACTATTCGCTCAAGCGTGCTCCCCAGTGCAAATTCACCAGGATGCAACATGAACACGTCACCATCGGCGATTTCGACTAACTCAGTCATAGATGTCATGTCTTTTTTTACGTCAATAACACTGGCCGTGTGATTGCGAAATACACGAAATAGGTTGCTGACCTTGACATCAATGGATGACGGCTGAATACAGGACTCATCAAAGGGGTCGATGACGATTCGCCCTGCGGCTAGTTGCTCACGAATGCTTCGGTCGGACAAGATCACCTCAAAACCATAGTCAACGCCAGGCTGATAATCTAAGGCACAGCAATCTGCGGGTGTAGTTCAGAGGCAGAACATCAGCTTCCCAAGCTGAGAACGCGGGTTCGATTCCCGTCACCCGCTCTCGTGAAGGCTCAACACATCCCCGCCCTTGATGGTCTCAGAGGAGTCGCGGTACTGGCTGTCATCGGCTATCACTACGACATGCTCCATTTGAGTGGAGGGTTCTTGGGCGTTGATTTGTTTTTTGTTCTGTCTGGTTTTTTGATTACGTCGCTCCTCGTGAATGAGCACCGCAGTTCAGACAACATCAACTTCAGGGCCTTTTGGGTGCGCCGATTTCGACGACTCATGCCTGCATCCTTGCTCGTATTGGCAACAGTCTCTCTTTGGTCGTGGTCTCAAGTAGAAGCAATTCAATTGCGCTCGTTGCGAATGGATCTCATGGCCACCCTTGGGTATGTTGCCAACTGGCGCTTCATCGCCTCTGGTCAATCATATTTTAATCTCTTTAGCGAAGCCTCGCCTCTGCGGCACGCTTGGTCGCTCGCGATTGAAGAACAGTTCTACGTAGTGTGGCCGCTCATTGTTTGGCTGATTCTGCGTAAAACAAAACTCGGCGAACGCGGATTGCTGGCGTTTTGCGTAGTGGCCGGAGCGGCGTCAACGGTTTTGATGTCTGTGTTGTATTCACAAGCAGACCCATCTCGATCATATTACGGAACCGATACGCGTGCTGCACAGTTACTCGTTGGTGCAGGCCTCGCGGTGTTAGCAGTTCGCCACCCCAAGGCGTGGTCGCCAACTATTGCCTCACAAGTACTGACCACTTCTGCGATTGTGATTGCAGCGGCATTTTTATTCGTCGATGATCAAGAATCATTTCTCTACCATGGTGGATTTTTGGCTTTCGCACTTATTGCGGGCGTCGGCGTTCTTGCATCTACTCGCGCCACACATGGCATCCTGTATCGGCTCCTTGCGTCAAGAGGTTTGCGCTACGTTGGCCGAATTTCATACGGATTGTATTTGTGGCATTGGCCAGTACAGATTGCTATTTCTGCATCGCGTACGTCGTTAAACGGGGTGACACTTCGCGTCGCGCAACTTCTTGTCACATTTGCTTGTTCTGCGATTTCATTTCATTTAATCGAATCACCCATTAGATTCCGCACACATTGGGGGGTCTTGACTCGACAGCGTGCACTTGCTTTTGCTGCCACTTCAGTCATCGTTGTTGCCGGGTTAAGCATTGCTGCAACAACTGGAGCACAAGCCCCACCTGATTATTTGACGGCGCCGCAGAGTGACGTGTTGTCTGTTGGTGATTTTGATTCTAATTCTGTGCCGTCAACGAGCACAACGGCGTCAGTAGTGAAGCCCGTTTCGTCTATGCCATCGTGGCGTGCACTTGGTCGAACGGTTTTCATCGGCGACTCCGTTGCTGCGTCATTGCAAACTGCTCTCAACATCGAAGCCAAAAAGCGAGGTCTGAAATTTATGGCCCGTACTCGTCCTGGATGTGGTGTGCTTCTTGGCGCGCCCGCCACCAGTGAAGGCAAACTTTTTTCTTGGTCACAATTATGTTCAGACCTCACACCTGAATATATGAAAAAGGCCGTTATTAAGAGCGCTCCGGACACAATTGTCTGGTTGAGTTCGTGGGAAGCAGGCCCGCGCTTTTACAACGGCGTCTTGTACGAGCCAGCGACACCTGAATTTCGCCAACATATTCTTGATCGTCTTGACGAACAAATATCTACCATCACTGCGAACGGCGCGATGGTCTATTTAGTCACAAACTCTCCACGTGCCAACGAGAATTCGTTGCATTTTTCTGATCCACTGGTTGACACACTCGTGGAGAACCTGAACGACATTTATCGGGACTATGTTGCAGCGCATCCAGCTCAAGCAGCCATCGTCGATCTTGCATCTGTCGTATGCCCCACGAAACCATGCTCTGCCCAGATGGACGGTGTCACATTGCGACCTCGCGATGGAGGTCATTTTGCAGGAGACGGGCCCACATGGGTTGCTCCGCGACTTTTAGATTTGCTCGACCACGCCGTGCCCCGCTAGCCCGCGAGCAAACTTGCAATTGCCCATAGAGACGCAATACTTCCGACCACAATCATCAACACTGTTCGAGCAATTGGCGCTTTTTCAAGGTCTCCGTCATCATGGACCGATGGAGGTGGTCGCAACACTGCCAGTAGGTTGCCCACCGCAAGTGCGCCACCCAACGCCAGCACCATCCACGCTAAAAGATCTTCGCCTAAGAACACCCCTACATACTTATCGCTACACTCTGGCTTATGGGGTTTCATCACGTTGCACTTGCTACACACGACACAGCCGCAACCCATCGCTTCTACACAGACCTGATGGGTTTCTCTCTTGTCAAGACTGTCATCGCTCCTGTTCCCGGGTCAGACGGTTGGTCGCGCCATTATTTTTATGACACCGGTTCAGATGGCATGATCGCTTTTTGGGAACTGCATGACAAGACAATCGGAGCCAACTACCCCACTAATCTCAACGCCACAGCAGGTTTGCCTGGTTGGGTGAATCATTTCGCATACGACGCACCAACACGTGAGTTTTTAGACGAGCGACGCACAGTGTGGTGCGCAGGCGGTCACACGGTCGCTGAGGTTGATCACGAATTCTGTATCAGCATTTACACATCCGATCCCGATGGCAATACGGTCGAGTTCTGCCATACATTGCGCGAGTTCACAGAAGACGAAAAACGTCACGCCTACGAGTTGATGATGCAGGACGCACCCACCGCAGACAAAGACGCCAAACTCACTATCTGGCCTTCGACCAAAGTTTCTGCGACCGTGTAACTACACCTCGCCGCGAGCGGGGTTGGCAAATGTCGTGAGGTGTCCCAAGAAGAGCAATTTCTTAATACCCGTTGGCCCTGAACGATGTTTGCCAACAATGATTTCAGCCCAACCACGTGTTTCGTCCGTGGGAGGGTTGACGAGCTCGTCACGATAAATAAACATGACGACGTCTGCGTCCTGCTCAAGAGCACCTGATTCGCGCAAGTCTGATAATTGTGGTCGCTTTTCTGTTCGTTGTTCGAGCCCTCGGCTCAATTGACTGAGCGCAATGACAGGGATATTAAATTCACGTGCGAGCAACTTTAATTTACGGCTGATTTCACTGACCTCTAGCTGGCGACTTTCTCCACTATTACTGCCGCCCATCAATTGCAAATAGTCAATGACGATGAGTGCTGGTGCTGCGTCACGTTGCACGATGCGACGAATTTTCTGACGAATCTGCGTAACGCTGATTGCGGAGTTGTCGTCGATATACAACGGCACATCAAGTCGCCCAATCGCTTCGCTAATTTTTGTCCAATCAGACTCCGACAACCGGCCCGAGCGCAAACGGTCGGAGTCCACCTGGGACTCTGCAGATAAAATTCGTTGCGTGAGTTCGGTCGCACTCATTTCTAGTGAGAAAAAGACCACTGGTTGACGAGTTTTTTTAGCCACATTCACCGCGATTGCGAGTGCAAAGGCGCTCTTTCCCATCGCAGGACGCGCACCGACGATATTGAGAGTTCCGGGCTGTAGTCCCGAAAGCAGGTTGTCAAGTTCGTAAAAGCCCGTCGCAACTCCAGTGATATTTTGCTTCTTATCAAAGCGCTCCTGCAAAATATCTGACACATCTTGAGTGAGTTTATTGAGTTTATGCAATGAATCGGAGACGTCATCTTCGGCAATATCAAAAACCATTTGTTCAGCGTCATCAATTGCTTTGATCACATCATCCGGTTCGCCGTATCCGATGTCCGCGATTTGTGTTGCGGTCTGAATCAATCGCCGCAAGCGGGCAGTGTCGCGCACGATCTTGATGTAACGATCAGCGCTCGTGACCGAGGGTGTTGAGTTTTGAAGCTCCAGCAAATAATCCATACCGCCGAGTTCGTCAAGCATTTTAGAACGACGCAATTCGTCGCCAACAGTGATGGGGTCAACGGCTTGAGCCGAACCAACCAATGAACGCATTGCTTCGTAAATTGACTGATGCGCTGGTTTATAAAAATCTTCGGTGCGTAGTTGTCGCTCAACTGTGAGACTGATCGCCTCTTCCGACAAAAACATTGCACCCAATAGCGATGCTTCAGCGTCGAGATTGTGCGGTGGCACGCGTTGTAACGGCGTGATACGACGAACGTTGTTGTCGAGAGGATTGTTTGCCATGAGGACTCTTACTATGCCTGCAAATGCCTGTGTATTGCTAGGGGATAAGCCTGCGATTTCACTGTGGATACCGTTGTGGACAGCAGTGGCATCCTGTGGACAACTGTGGATAACTCGAGATTAACCAGGGATCACGCTGAGCGTGACAGCACATTCGACATCGGCATGAAGTCGCACTTTTGCCGAATGCGCACCGGTGGTGCGAATGGGCTTTGTCACGATTTTTTTGCGGTCAATAGTGAGATTGATCTGTGCTGCAAGGGCTGACGCAATGTCTGCGGTTGTGACAGAGCCAAACAAACGACCCTCGGCACCAGATTTAGCCTTGATGATGATTGTCTTGCTTGCCAGTTCAGTCGCAATAGTTTGAGCGGCGCCACGATCTGCTGCTTCACGCAGGTCACGAGCTTTGCGCATAGCGGCTGCTTGGCTGATTGCACCGTCGGTGGCCACTAATCCTTTGCCGAGAGGCAAGAGGAAATTTCGGGCGTAGCCGTCGGCAACTGTCAGGATGTCACCACGACGTCCAACCCCGGCAATGTCTTCTCGAAGAATAACTTTCATGATCAGGCCTCTACTGTTTCTGCTTCAGCGACCGCTGTCTGTGTGACGTCGTCGGTTGCCTCGATGGAAATCTTGTCTTCGGCGAACACGGTGCTTGAAGCAATCGAAGCGTCATCGAGTTGGAGCAAGGCTTCTTCGACGCCACGACGGTCACCGTCACGGCCACGACCTTCACCAGAACGAGGGGCCTTAACACTGGAAACTCGCTTGGTATATGGCAAAAGAGCCATTTCGCGGGCATTCTTGATGGCATTCGCGAGATCGCGTTGCTCTTGAACGTTGGTTCCGCTCATGTGTCGTCCACGAATCTTGGAGCGGTCCGACATGAACTTTTGCAACAAAGTGATGTCCTTGTAGTCAATATAGGGAACCTTGTCAATCTTGAAGGGGTTGGCCTTCTTTTTGAACTTGCGAATTTTCATCTTCGCATTACGGATTTTGTTTGTCTTACTTACCATTGTGTTACTTGCCTTTGTGTGAAGGAAAAATTATGAATATTTTTAGAACGGTTCTTCTTCGCCGCCGAATGGGTTGTCATCGCCACCGCCAGCTTGACCACCTTGACCACCTTGACCACCTTGACCACGACTACTTGCGCCGCCGCTCTGCCCACTCGCGTCGCGCGGATTGCGCTCTACTTGAGCAGTTGCCCACTTGAGGCTCGGTCCGATTTCGTCGGCCACAACTTCGATTGCGGTACGCTTTTCACCCTCACGATTGGTGTACTCGCGTTGTTCGAGACGACCGCTCACCACGCAACGCATGCCTTTGCTGAGAGTTGCCGACGCGTTTTCTCCCAGTTGACCCCACGCCGTGATGTTGAAGTACGAAGTGTCTTCTTTCCATTCGCCGTTGACCTGATAGCGACGACCGACCGCAATGCCAAACGAGGCGACGCCACGACCTGTGGGGGTGAAACGTAGTTCGGGATCCCTGGTGAGGTTTCCGACGAGTGTGATGTTGTTATCTGCCATTTTTTTGTCCTTCGTTGCTGTGTCGTAACAGTGTGACGACTACGTGTGCCAGGGTTGAAAAACCAATAGAGCGGACTAGGCCGCTGCGAGCATTCCGCGACGTTGTGCTTCGTGGTCTGGAAGACGCATCAGCTTGTGTCGAATAATGTCTTCGGAAATACGCAATCCGCGCTCCATCTCGTCGAGTGCTCCACCAGGAGCCAAGACGTTGAAGACGGCGTAGAAGCCATCGGACTTCTTGTTGATCAAATAAGCAAGACGGCGCTTGCCCCACCAATCAGGATTGCCATGCACTGTTCCGCCCGCAGCGGTGACAGACGCAGAAATGTTTTTGAGCCAACCATGAGCAGCGTTCTCATCGAGATCGCCGCTGATAATGACCATGAGTTCGTAGGCACGCATAACGTGTGAGCTCCCTTCGGTTCCAAGTCGCAAATGCTCTTGGAGCCCCCGAAGGGGCAGGGTGAATATGACCCCTGAAGCGTATCGGGCAATCATGGACTCGCCACACGGGGGTGTTGTTCGTAGCGTTTCCATCGGGAGCAATGTGGGAATCGCTTGCTGTCCGTGGAAACGCTGTTATTTATGGTGCCTATTGGGCAGCAGACCGCCGACGCCGGCCCGAAATGGGCAAGACCCGCAACAGATGGTGCCAGGAACAGCCGGGGCAAGCCTCCACCACGTAGGCCGCATAGTCGTGGTCGGTGCGTTGCAACTGCTCCACCTCTTTGCGTTCCGTCACGCAACGCCCATGTTTAGGAAGTCCGTGACCAAATACGTATGTCAACAAGACAACATTGACTTCTTCGCAAATCGGGCAACGCACTGATGTTGGCTCGCCAAGATGGCGCGCTGCTCGTATTAATTCAGAGTTGGCATCGCACACAGAATCTCGAGAGATGCGTCCGCGTTTGTATTCGTTGATCACCGCACGACGTTCAAGACGATGATCAACAACACCCGATGTTCCGGTCAGCATGTCGGCGGAGAAACTCATTGGTACGGACAATAGTCATAGACTTGACCCATGTCCGACGCACACGGCACAAATTCATCTATTCATGACGTTTCGTATGGCGCAGATGTCAGCACTGACGGTCAGTTGCGGCTCTGCGGCGATATCCGAACAAAGCGCACAATTGAACTAGGTCTCTTTGGGGCAGTCCCTAATTGCATCGCACTCGCTCAGCACGGCGCCCGCTCTATTGCTGTTGACCCATCTGCTGACTCAATCACCGCCGCACGCCGGGCCGCAGATGTGGCAGGAGTTGCAGTTGAATTTCATACGGGCGACATAGCTGACCTTGGATTCGCCATGAGTTCGTCGCTCGACCTGGCATTATGCGTGTACGCCTTAGGCCGCGATGACGACTATTCACGACTCTTTCGTCAAGTGCATCGTGTCTTAAAGCCAGAAGCCGGTTTTGTTTTTTGTTCAGAGCATCCCGCCGCTGCAATCTTTGATGGCGAAAGCCCAACCGCTCAACGGCAGTACGGATCAAGATCTCCTGCCATTGGCGAACTCGTGATGGCCTTACAACGAGCAAACTTTGCGATTGACACAATGTACGAGTTGTCTTCTGTGCGTCGACCACGGGCAATTGCACCAACTGCATTGTTGCTGCGAGCCCGAAAATTGGGGTCCTAACGGCGCGGGCGCGATGAACCTTTCATTGACGCAACATCGTTTTTATTTTTTTCCCACCAATCAAGAAGTCGCAACCGAATTTCGTGATCCCCAAGAACTCCCTCTTCGAGTCGAATTTCCATGAGATAGTCGAGCGCGGCACCCACAATTCTTCCTGCCGGCACATTTAAAATCTCAATGACCTGTAGCCCATCTAGTTCTGGACGCAACATAGCAAGTTCTTCTTGAGCTGACAGCACTGCAATACGGGCCTCTAGTTCGTCCATCCGTTCGGACAACACTCGTGCTTTGCGCTCGTTGCGCGTTGTGCAATCACAACGCGTTAAGACATTCAGTTCTGCCAAGAGACTTCCAGCATCGCGCACATAACGGCGCACTGCGCTATCTGTCCAGCCCATTTGATATGTATGAAACCGCAAGTGAAGCGCAACTAACTCTGTGATGGCAGTGACATCTTCATTGGAGTACTTCAGCGCGCGTAGACGATCGCGTGACATTCGCGCTCCGACGACTTCGTGGTGATGGAACGTCACTCCTTTGCCGTCTTTCACGGCGCGAGTACGAGGTTTACCGATGTCATGAAACAGTGCGGCAAGTCGTGTCAAACGAAAATCAAATACTGGAGATGCATCGGGCCGCACATTTTCTACCACTGCAAATGTATGCGTAAGAACATCCTTGTGTCGATGGATTGGATCTTGTTCTAATCGCATCGCGGGTAGTTCTGGGAAAAATATTTCTGCCAAACCAGTGTCCATCAAAAACCACAGTCCAGCGGTTGGCGAATCTGTGACTAGCAACTTGTCTAGTTCATGATGAATGCGCTCCATTGACACAATCTCGAGACGAGACGCCATCGCCCGAACTGCGGCAACAAGCGCATCGTCAGGAGTGACCTTGAGTTGGGAAATAAATCGTGCAGCACGCATCATGCGCAATGGATCATCATTAAAACTTTCTTCTGGTGAGAGCGGAGTACGCAAAACACGGCCGACAAGATCTGACATGCCCCCAAAAGGATCGACAAGTTCTGGAGCATCACTCGTCAGTTCGAGAGCCATTGCGTTAATTGTGAAATCGCGTCGTGAGAGATCTGTTTCGATGCTGTCGCCAAAGGCGACATCTGGTTTGCGCGAATCAGGTGAATACGCTTCGGCACGATGCGTGGTGATTTCATAGGCGCGTTCGCCAATCTTCATGCCGATTGTGCCAAAACGCTCACCCTGGGTCCAGACAGCATCAGCCAGTCCAGCAATCAGAGTCTTAATCTCGCCAGGTTTGGCCGTTGTGGTGGCGTCAAAATCCATCGTTGCAGAATCGTTGAGTGAATCTGCCGACATCAACAGGTCGCGCACGGTTCCACCCACGAGATACAGACGATGACCTGCGTCTCGAAAGCGTTGCGCAACCGGTGCCATTTCTTGAAAAACAGGGGCAAAGCGTGGTGGGATGATGGACATGGCAGACCTAACGCTACGGTCATTACGTGGCAGAAACGGTGAACCCTGGGGGAGCGTCTCAAAAACTTGGCCATGTGTTGTGGAACGGCTCCATCACGGTAAGCCTGCGCAGTTGGCCAGGGGATCCTGCTACGGCATTTTTAGTCATGACTGGTGCCCACGATGACAGTCGATCGCTTCCGTCATGCGATGTCGTATCAACATGGCTTCCTGAGGTCGCACAACGTGGCTATAGCCATATCCGCACAAGTGCCGTCGCTCCCTCAATGCAACGCGTTTTGCAAGATGCTGGATTTGAGGTGTGTCAAGAACTCTCTTTGTTGCGAGCAATGACGCCGTTGCAGATCGCCCCTACGCGAGTCTCAGATCTGCATCTACGCACAATGCGTCACTTTGGCGGACGCCTCAAAGAAAGCACGCGGACAAAAATCCTGAACACAGATGCTGCTGCGTTTGGACCACTGTGGGCGTTGGATGCCACATCGCTTCGAGATGCCCTGCTGGCCACTCAACGATCACGTCTCTTTTCTGTTGGCACTGACACATGCGAGGGGTTCATTGTTGTGGCTCACACGGGGACGTCTGGGTTTGTGCAACGTCTAGCGGTGCAACCACACTTGTGGCATACGGGTCTTGGCACCCTGCTGCTTGCTCATGGACTGCGCTGGCTTGAACGACAAGACTGTGAGCATGTGGTGGTGAATACCGAGACAACCAATGTGCCGGCGCTGGGTTTATATAAAAAGTTTGGATTTCAGGTAATGCCATATCAACTCAATGTGCTGGAACGCACAACGTCCGAGCAAGCAGCATGAAGCGTTTTACTGCACTCATTTTCGCCGTTGTGTTTTTGGTTGTGGTGCCGTTTAATAACCAAAAATCATCTGCAGAAAACGACTTTACAAACACAATCCTGATTGTCAGCCAGCCTTTTGCAGTCGTCAGTTTTGCCTCGAGTGAGTTCGTCATTACATTGCCACCTGAAGCGGCGAGGGCGACGACAATCGATATCAGCCTTCATCGCCGTGTCAACTCGCGGGATTCCCTGCAAGCAATTTCACAGGGTGGTCTTACTCCAAAAATGATCGACACTGTCACATACAACACGTCCGCGCTTTTGACTCAGGGTGATGATTTGGTGTTGCCAATACTGTTGTCTCCTGGTCAAGCAGCAACAGCAGGTCTTGATCTCAAGGCCTACGGCGTTTTTCCTGTCAGTATCACTGCGCGAGACTCTTCACAGACTCTCGCATCAACGCTCACCTTTATTGCCAGAGTGAATCCTGCCGATACATCTCAAAGCCTCGCAACAGCATTGGTCATTGCAGAGCAGGCACCGCCTTCTCTTCAACCAGATGGCACGACTCTTGTGTCCAAAGAAACGCGTTCGGCAATGCAGCGTCTACTGGACATCATGAATTCATTTCAGGCGCCCTTGGCGATTTCAATCCAGCCAGAAACTCTTGCCTCTCTGGCATTGTCAGACGATTCTGCAGACGTGACGCTCTTGGCTGACCTACAAAATGCATTAGCGAAGCGCACCGTCATCACAGATACATATGTTCCGATGAACCCATCTCTTTCTGCTGACAACAAGCAAAATGCCCTTTTTGAAAGGCAACAGAAACGCGGCGTTGATGAATTGCAAAAAATGATCCCTTCTGTTGCCAGCACTAACACACTCTGGATTGCTCATCACGCGATCACCAGCAGCGGTGCAGCACTGCTTGGCACTCTGGGCATTGACTCAATTTTATTGTTAGCCCAAGCACAAGACGGCGCATTGAAAATGCGCGAGACCGCAACTATTGCACATAGTCAGTTATCAGATAACTCGCTTTTCTCAGTGCGCCGTGCAGACTCTGCTATCACGGCTCTGCTTGATAGGTCTGCGACCAATCCGGTACGCATAGGGATATTGGTTGCCGCAGAGGTACTTGCGGCGAGACATGACCTTTTAGCCGACGAAACACCCGTGCAAGACCTTGCGCTCGTTCTCGCAACAACAACTGGTGCGGCTCCAGATCAACAAACAGTCGCCACCCTTGCCACCGCGCTTGGCACTGTCCCCGGAATCACCTTGAGCGATTTATCCACTCGGGCTACTCCACTTTCAACAACACCCTCTGTTGTTTTCTCTTCAAAAGGTTCGCTTCGCGCATCCAAATTATCTGCCCTTAATGATCTCATCACCGAACAAAAATCACTGATCGCGATGCTGGACACCACTGACCCTCGGATCCAACTGTGGGATAACTACGTCTCGGCGATCTCTGCGACAACCGTAAAGGCAAGTAACCCATACATCTCAGGCCTTCGAGCATCACAGCGAGAAGTGACCTCGGCGGTGAGCCGTCCCAGCAAAAATAAATTTACGCTGGGCAGCACAAAAGCAGATATTCGCCTTCAACTACGAAACACGTCGACGTCGCCATTGGCCGTGAGAGTTGTTCTCAGCAGTCCAAAACTAAAATTTCCCGACAAACCCCCAGTGATCGTGCTCGCAGCCCAGAGCACCACGGAGGTCGTTGTTCGCACGGTTGTGAAGTCAAAAGGCGTTTCAAACATCATTTTGCGCCTCACCACACCTGACGGAAAAATAGAATTAACATCGCCAACGCTTTTGATAGCGCGGGTGAATGTTTTGGCTGGTCTTGGACAACCCATCAGCCTCGTCATACTGATTGGCTTGCTGCTGTGGTGGGCCCTGTCGTGGCGCTCCGCTCGACGAGCCAAGACCTCGCCACCAACGACTACGGTCTTGTGACATGAGCATTCGCATTGTGACTGATAGTTCCTCTGACCTACCCCCCGACTTGGTCGCCCAGTGGGGTATTTGCGTTGTTGCCTTAAGCGTTCGCTTTGGTGATGGAGATTTTGTTGACAGCACAACAATCCCAGCCCAACAGTTCTGGGAGCAATGCGGGGCGTCACCCGTTTTGCCTGAAACCACTGCTCCATCTCCTGGACAATTTGAAACGAGCTATCGACGTCTCATTGCCGAGGGAGCCACTGGCATCGTGGTCGTCAGCCTGTCATCTTCACTGTCGGCAACGATGCAAAGTGCAGAATTAGCAGCCAAAAGCGTCACTACTCCAGAAATACCAATAGTCGTGATTGATAGTCGCTCAGTCTCGTTAGGACTTGGACTCGTCGCGGTCTCATGCGCCCAACGCGCCCGCGCAGGCGGGTCGCTCAATGACATCGTGGCCCATGCCAACGACATCATTCCGCGTACTCGGGTCTTTGGCGCCCTTGACACACTCGACAATCTGAAAAAGGGTGGACGTATCGGTGGGGCAAAAGCTTTGATGGCGAGCGTGCTCTCAATTAAACCCATTATTGAAGTGCGAAATGGTCTTGTCGAAGAGGGCGGACGCCAACGCACCCGCACGAAGGCTTTGAACTTCTTGCGCGATACTGTCAAAAATTCTGGGCCCATTGAAAGTCTCGCTGTCTTGCACGCCCAATGCGGTGATGTCGATGCATTTACGGCGTCATTGCGAGAGGTATATGACGGCGAAATTGTTGTTGGCGACATTGGTCCCGTGATCGGCAGTCATGCAGGCAGCGGAACAATTGGAGTGGCATTCCGCGTTCGCGCCTAGTTGCCCAACTAGCGTTCGCAACACGAATGGTTGCGCCACTTGAACCCCAGACCTTGATCGGTAACCGATACGAGTTGCAAAGATCTCTTGCGCATGGCGGCATGGCCGAGGTGTGGCTTGCTTTTGACCAACAACTTAATCGCTTAGTTGCGATCAAACTTTTGCGCAGCCACACAGTTGATGATCCTGTCGTTGCCGAAAGATTTCAACGCGAAGCGCACGCACTTGCAAGACTTGCACACCCCAACATTGTGATGATCTACGACATCGTCGAAGAAAACCACCGCCTCTACGTTGTGATGAAATATTTGGCAGGAAAAAGTTTGCGCGAGACTCTCGATGAAAATCGTGTGCGCAATCCTTCAAGCAAGGGTGCACTCTCCCCTGAACTAACAGTGCATATCGGCCGTTCAATTGCGTTTGCGCTGAAACATACGCACGACAACAACATTGTTCATCGAGATATTAAGCCTGGCAATATCATGATTGATGCTGATGGCAGCATATTGTTAGCAGATTTTGGCATTGCAAAAGACACCGATGGGGAAGGGTCTACTGTAGATACCCCAGACCTCACCAACGACAACATCATGATGGGCACGGCAAAATACTTATCGCCCGAATTAGTGCAGGGACGATCGCTCACTGGCCGTGCAGATATTTACTCGCTTGGCCTTGTGTTGTATGAATGCCTTTCTGGCGATGTCCCGTTCAACGGCGCCAATGATCAAGCGATCGCAATTGGTCGTCTCCAGCGTGACCCAACACCGCTCAACACATTGTGTCCTCATGTGCCTTTTGCGTTGACTGCAGTCATTCATAAAATGTTGCAACGCAGACCAGAGCATCGATACGAAAACGGCGCCGATGTAGCAATGGCACTGCAGGCAAGTTTGGCTGGTTCACCCGATGCCCAGACGCCAGCGGTGGGCCTAGGCAACGGTCGAACTGGTCCAAGTCCAGGTGCTGGGCGAGACCCTCTAATGGGGCAAAAACAAACACAAATTATTGCACCAAAAGAAGAACCGCGTCGCGAGCCAGTGCGTGACCCGACCCCCAAGAAAACCGCGAACGTCGACAAGGGACTACCAGCGCCACGGCGTTCATCAACCCTGCGAAGTTTGGCACCCGCAATTATTTTGGTGGCGATCGCCGCCGTCATGGTCGTGTTTTTATGGCGAGGGCTTCGCGATACCAAGGCGCCGGTCATTCCTGGACAAGCGCAAGAAACTCCGATCGCGGCTGCGCCGGTGGACACTTCTCCTGTCACTGTTGTTTCTCTCAAAAGTTATGACCCCAACGGTGACGACAAATCAGAGAACGAAGCAATGGTCGGTGCACTTTCAGATAACAATCCTCAAACTGTCTGGACCACGGTGTGCTACGGCGACAAATACTTTGGTTCAAAACGCGGCCTCGGAATTGTGATGCAACTATCTCGCTCGAGTGCAGGGCAAATGACAGTCGACATGGGCAGCGCACCATGGAGTGCCGAGGTCTTTTCGTCTGATGCCGGTATTCCAGACAGCATCAAGGGGTGGGGTCCGCGCGTGACGAACGGTTACGCCACCCAAGAGGGCGTCGCCACGCTCAATGTGTCAACGTCAGGAACCTATATTTTGCTGCTGCTTCGAGAAATCGGTTCAAGCCCATCGTGCAGCACGTCGAACCCATTCAAAGGAGTTATTCGAGACATCGGGTTCACAGCGTCATAACTCGTTGCCGTCGCACTGCTTGCTGACGTTGGCTACATTGGGCACATCAATCGCGACGATAGATCTCTTGTGGCTGCGGCCCACCAGAACGATCCTGGTGCCCTTGACATCTTGTTGCGTCGGCACTACGACACCATTCGAGCGGTGTGTCATCGCATTGTCATCGACAGTGGCGGCGCCGATGATGCCACGCAAAATGCGCTCATCGCAATAGCTAGAGGAATCCATGCCTTTGATAATCGCTCGAGCATCACGACCTGGATGTACCGCATTGCCGTCAACGCATCACTTGACGAGGTGCGTCGTACCCGTCGTCGGCCCCTACCAATCGACCCTGCTGACCAAAAAATGGGTGCCATATCCGTCACAATGGACGACATGGCCAACCTTGATGACCAACTCTTGATCTCTCACGCCCTGCAACAGGTCGACCCAGACTTTCGCATCCCTGTTGTGTTGCGTCACGTCGCCGATATGGACTACGAAGAGATTGCACGAACTCTTGATATCCCCGTGGGCACTGTGAAATCGCGAATTGCACGGGGACGACAACAACTAGCCCAGATAATGACAACAGAAGGTTCTCCATGACGACTCCCATCGATGACACTCCAGAGTCATCTGACTTTGCCCAAGAACGCGCCGTGATCGACGCATTACGCGCTGTACCGCGCGCTACTGACGCCGTTCGTGACGCACATATTTCGGCGGCTCTCGGCGCGTTCACAGCGACTGCGCGACGCCGCCCACCACAGTGGCTGAGTATTGCTGCTGCATCAGTGGTCCTTGTCGCCGGAGGAGGACTCGCGGGTCGTGCGTTAAGCAATGGCTCAGATCAACCCGGCCAGCAGATCACACGTAACTCTGCTGTTGGCACAACGATTGCTCCAACACCAGCGCTCGCT
This sequence comes from Ilumatobacteraceae bacterium, assembly GCA_009691255.1. GTDB lineage: Bacteria > Actinomycetota > Acidimicrobiia > Acidimicrobiales > Ilumatobacteraceae > UBA2093. The sequence continues at coordinate 2,530 of SHUT01000017.1, read as the reverse complement.
GCATGCATTACCACTATGAAAAATGCCACGTATCTTTCTACGGCCACAGTAAATGGCGTTGATATTGCGTTGTTCTTGAATACCAATAATTCATTGCTCGCTGTCCGCATCGCTGACTGCACCGAAATCGCGAGCCTTGACATTTCAAGCACAACGCCGTAGTTGCGGGGCTCAGCGTTAGGCTTTGCCCATGCCATCAAATCCACTGACAGACCCAAATTGGGCTCAGCGAAGCGTTGACTTTATTGACCGCATTGTCGTTTTTATTCGTGACCACACCACCCGCCCTTTAGTGAAGTCTGCGCGTGTCGTGGTCTTTGGCACGCTTGTGGGCATTGGCGCCGTGAGTCTTTTTGTGTTGTTCTGTATCGCTATCACGCGCGGTCTTCAATCCGCACTTGACACCGTCGTCACCCACGATGCAAGCGTCTGGATTTCATATTTTATTTTGAGCGCACTCTTGTTCATTGCAGGAATCGTGCTCATGAAACGTCGACACGAAAGGAACCCGTCATGAGCACTGCTCGTAACGTCATTATTATTGGATCTGGCCCAGCGGGGCTGACCGCCGCTATCTACACGGCTCGCGCGTCTCTTGCTCCGTTGGTGATCGAAGGAGAATTATCATCCACGTCCGATCAACCTGGTGGCCAGCTCATGCTCACCACCGAAGTAGAAAACTTCCCCGGTTTTCCGACTGGCATCATGGGGCCAGAACTAATGACGAATTTTCGAGATCAAGCAGAACGCTTTGGCACCGAGTTCATCACGGACAAAGTCACGCGTGTTGATTTTAGTGCTCGCCCATTTCGGGTATGGATCCGAGACACCGAATACACGGCCAATTCGATCATTGTCAGCACTGGTGCTCAATCACTCATGCTGGGACTACCAGAAGAAGAAAGCCTCATCGGGCATGGTCTCTCAACATGTGCAACTTGTGATGGATTCTTTTTTCGCAATCAAGAAATTGCCGTTGTCGGTGGTGGTGATTCAGCGATTGAAGAAGCAACTTTTCTCACAAAGTTTGCTTCAAAGGTTTACCTTGTTGTGCGCCGAGATGCCTTCCGCGCGTCGCGCATTATGCAAGACCGTGCTCTCGCTAATGAAAAAATTGAAATCGTGTGGAACTCTCAAATCACTGCTCTGCACGGCGAAACTCATCTCACGGGGGCCACACTTGTCGACACGATCACGAAAGAATCTCGTCCCCTCGATGTCACTGGTGTGTTTGTAGCTATCGGACACAGGCCAAATACGGACCTCTTTAAAGGAATCCTGCACATGGAAGATTCTGGCTATCTGATCACCAAGCCTGGGTCTAGTTACACCGATATTCCTGGTGTTTTTGCCTGCGGAGATGTGCAAGATCACACCTATCGCCAAGCCATTACGGCGGCTGGTTCGGGCTGTATGGCTGCCATTGATTGCGAGCGTTGGCTTGAGGCTGAACACGACTAACGGGTGCGTTCTCGGTAGAGTTTGAGCGAGCGAAAGGGACCAATCATGGCCGAAGGAATTGTCACACTCACGAGCGCAACATTTGACGAGGTAGTGCAATCATCATCTACTCCGATCTTGGTTGATTTCTGGGCAGAATGGTGCGCACCGTGTAAAGCAATTGCGCCAGTACTCGCTGATATCGCAGTCGAGCAAGTTGGTCATCTCGCAATTGCAAAATTAAATGTTGATGATCATGGTGACATCGCGCAACGTTTTGGAGTGATGAGTATCCCGACATTATTGGTGTTTGATAAAGGTGAATTGCAAAAAACACTTGTTGGTGCGCTCGGAAAAGGGCGACTTCTTCAGGAGTTATCAGAATTTCTTCCGTCTTCCCACTAACGCCCGGCCAGCGGGGTGAAGCAATCCGCGATTTGCAGCGCCACTTGTCGACCGCTGGTTTTCTTGCGCCACACACGGCGCAATCATCTGAGTTTTGTCGCGTCACACATGCTGCATTGATCGCATTTCAAGATGCCTACGGGCTCAAAACCACTGGTGAATGTGATGAATTGACGTGGTCGCTTCTCAATGAGGCGTCGTGGCACCTCGGAGATCGACTGCTTTATCTTCGCTCTCCCAACTTACGAGGGGACGATATTGCTGAATTGCAAACTTCGTTGTCGCGCTTGGGTTTTGATTGTGGGCGAGTGGACGGCATTTTTGGTCCTCGCACTGCTCGCTCCGTGAAATCATTTCAGCAAAACTGCGGCCTAGCGGAAAACGAAATCTGTGGTCCAGAAGTAGTGCAAGCACTTGCCGGTGTTGGCGGCCATGGCGGAACAGGTGCCGGGATCTCCGCTGTGCGCGAAGCCGAGGAGCTTGTCAGCCAAGCAAATAGGGCGGATCGGCGCGTCGTGACTGGCCAATTCGGCTCCATGAGCCATATAGGGCATGCAGTTGGTCGAATGCTGCGCCTGAGTCATCCCTTAGCAATCACCCTTGCCGGCGATGCCAATGAGCAAGCCCGAGCCGCTAACACCTGGGGGGCTGATGTGTATGTCGGCATCGAGCCATCACCTGACGA
>SHUT01000016.1 GCA_009691255.1 Ilumatobacteraceae bacterium | reverse complement strand
CGTGTTCTATGTTGCAACCTCACCTTTTGTCTGTGGAGAAGATCTGAACGCAACATCTGCGACAAAATGCACATATCTCGAAGCAGCAATTACTCCAGGAACTACTCCTTCTGCCTGGACGCCAGACACCAGGGCACAGTGGGGCTGCTACGGCACTGATGTGATGACACCTGTGCAGCGAACAGCAAGCCTTGAGATTGGCACAGGTAAAGCCAACACCAAGATCATCACTAATAAAAACTGCACAGGCACTGACGGCTCACCGAGTGCTGCAAGTATTGCTAAGACCTATAACGGTGGAGGCAAGACAGACTGGTTCTTGCCATCACGCAAAGAACTAGACGCTTTGTGCAATGAGTTCTTCAAGGGACGCACAGGAAGTAAACAATCCCAATACAACTGCATGGGTTCAGGAGATAACAGGCCTGTGACTGGCATAAGCGGTAGCACCTCATGGAGTTTAGCCTCTGGCGCCCATTGGAGTTCGTCTGAGGTCGTCGCGTTCGTCGCGTGGTTCCAGTTCTTCAGCATCGGGGCCCAGTCCGACGCCTATAAGACGGACTCGTTCTACGTGAGTCCAGTGCGGGCTTTTTGATCTATTTTTCTATCTATCTATTTAAAAATTTTCTGCCGTCAGGTAGAAAACTTTTTTGAGATGTAGCCATATTTCATAAACCCAACGTCAAGCGAGTACGCGCTTCAGTGACGGGTCTCTTGTCGCAAGGAAGTGAGTGGAAGCTTTTACAGTGATAAAAGTTGAAGCAGTTTTGGGAAAATAATGCCACGATCTTCTGGTCCAGCGGGCAATCTGTCAAGTGGCCACCATTGAGCGCCATGGACGGAGGTGAGTGGTGCGGCAGAGTCGCCAACGTAGAGCCACCCAATGTTCCAATGTTGGTGGGGGATTTCTTCTTCGGTGCGGTGATGGTGGACGATCGCGGGACCATTGCCGATTATTTCCATCGCTCTCGCATCGAGACCAGTTTCTTCAATTAATTCACGCAATGCACCGGATCTGCTTGTTTCGTGTTGGTTGAGATGACCGCCAGGCGTGCTCCAGCCCAAGTTGGCGTGTTGTACAAGAAGTATTTTGGAATTATCTTGACTCAGCACCCATGCAGTGGCACAGATGTGCGCAGGCTCTAAAAGTTTGGGTGAGTCAGCATCAAGAAGTTGTAAAAGATTCTGAGATTCTTGTGTAGGAATCTGCACGGCTGCGACTTCTGCTCGGAGCGCTGGCCATTTTCCGGGCAGATCAGGAGTGGGATGCGGGAATCCCATGCAGACTGTTTAATTCCGTTGTTATTTTTGGTCGCGAATGAACGACATTACTTCAGCCCGCGCGGTTGAGTCTGTGCGATAGATGCCACGCACGGCCGTGGTGATTGTTCTGGCACCAGGCGTACGCACACCACGGATTGACATGCACATATGCTCTGCCTCAACGACCACGAGTACACCAACAGGTTCGAGCATCGTGTTCATTGCGTCTGCGATTTGGCTCGTGAGAGTTTCTTGTACTTGCAGACGTCGGGCGTAGCCCTCTACTAATCGTGCCAACTTTGAGAGACCCGTGAACTTACCAGTTGTGCCAGGAAGATAGGCGATGTGCACAACGCCCGTGAAGGGCAAAAGATGGTGTTCACACATCGATGTGAAATTGATATCCCGCACCAAGACCATCTCGTCGTGCTCAATCTCAAAAGTTCGAGTGAGGTGGGCGTCTGGGTTTTCTTGATAGCCCTGCAACAGCTCTGCCCACATGCGTGCCACTCGGACGGGTGTATCCAGAATGCCGTCTCGGGAAGTGTCTTGGCCCAAGGCTTGGAGCAAGTCCCGCACGGCTCGTTCGGCGAGGTGAAGGTCAACTGTGGGATGGGTCGTGCTCGGGGTGGTGTTCATCGCGCTCATAGTGTTCTCCAGACAGGCTCTCAGCAGAATCAAGGAGATGCCACCATACCAACGGCGATTGAGATAGTGGGTGGGCAGGGTGGGGGAAATCTGAATGTTTTCACTTTTCGTTTTAGTCCCCTATACTTAAAACGTAACCAAACGATAGGAAATAAATAGTCATGCCAACCGGTACCGTAAAATTTTTCAACGACGAAAAGGGATTTGGATTCATCTCCCAAGAAGGCGGAGACGATGTCTTCGTTCACTTCTCCAACATTGAGGGCACCGGTCGTCGGTCTCTCGTTGCTGGCCAGCAGGTCGAGTTCGAACTCGGTCAAGGCCACAAGGGCGTCGAAGCAAACAACGTCCGTCCTCTCTGACGGAGGCGCGCCTAGGCGCGTCAGTATGAGCGCTCCATAGTGAGCACTAATACGAGTGTAAAAAAGCAGAGTTATACAGCAGGTGCTCAAACACGCACGCGTTGCAGTTATTTTTCGCCGTGTGTCGAACATAGTCTTGTGGCCAATTTGCATTACCATTTATGTTGTTCAACATTATGTATTGAAACAAAAAGGGGAAAACAATGTCAGAGATCAACTTTTATACAGCAGGGTCTTTGCTTGCCGATAAAGAAGTGCTCGGAATTGCTGAGCTAGAGATTATTTATCAGCTCGAGTGCAGTGGTGAGATGTTTTACAACTTACTCGCGGATCGAGTTGACAATGCCGAGGCTGCAGCGTTGTTACGCAAAAATGCGATCGAAGAAAAGGGTCATGCTCGACGTATTGCGCGAGCGATTGAGATCAAACTAGGGCATCCCTGGTTGCCCACAGCCGAGCGAGAAAAAATTCTAGATATTCCGTTGCCCGATGCTCTAGATGCCACGATGTTTTTGGCCGTGGTGCAGGGAGAAATAAATGGAGACGTCGGCTATCAAATGTGGGCAGACGCAGAAGCCAACGAAGAAGTTGCTCGACTGTTGCGCCTCAATGGTCGTGAAGAAACTATTCATGCTGGTCGAGCACAGCAAGTCGCCGATATTTTGGCTCGCTGAGAAACTCCCGGAACACTGTGAGAGCTCTCGTATTCGAGCAACTTGGTCCACTTGAGACAGGTTCTATTCAAGAACTTCCATCAGTTGCGCTGACGGCTGGACAAGTGCGTGTGCAAGTGACGGCGAGTGGGGTGAACTTCGTTGATTCACTGATGAGTGAGGGGCGCTATCAAATCAAGGCTCCTGTTCCATTTACGCCTGGTGGCGAAATCGTTGGTCTTATAAGCGAGACTGCGCCAGATGTGACCAATCTAAAGATTGGTGATCGAGTCTTTGTTCCAGTTGGTCTTGGTGGGTTTGCCTCTGAGGTCGTGACGCAGGCACAACGCGCTGTGGTCTTGCCCGACTCGTTGTCAGACGGTCAGGCGGCAACGTTTATGCAGAGCTACATGACTGCATGGTTTGCTTTTACTGTGCGCGTTCCTCTAGAGGCTGGTCGCACGATATTGGTGTTGGGTGCCGGAGGCGGAATCGGACTCGCTGCAGTTGATGTTGCTCATTCAATGGGGGTGCGGGTGATTGCAGCAGCGTCATCTGCCGAAAAACTTGCGTTGGCATCTGCGCGAGGCGCCTTTGCCACAATCAATACGTCAACAGAAAACACAAAAGATCGCGCCAAAGAAATATCTGGCGGTGGTGTGGACTATCTCTATGATCCTGTTGGTGGCGAACTCGGCGAGACCTGCCTGCGAGCACTAGGCGAGGACGGAAACTACATCGTGATCGGATTTGTTGCAGGCATCCCACGTTTGCCAGCGAATCAAGTGTTGTTGCGCAATCGTAGAGTCACTGGTGTTGATTGGGGTGCCTGGGTGGGGCGTCACCAAGAACAAAACAGAAAACTCATCGTTGACGTATTAAGTGCAATTAGTGCCGGGACACTTAACCCGGTTGAACCGATTGTTTATGCCCTTGATGACGCAGTGCAGGCCATGCGTGATCTACAAGAACGCCGCATCGCAGGCAAAGCAGTTCTTATTCCGTAGAGCCTATTTACTTGCGCTCTCGAGTTCATATAACGGAACCACAGCGCTTCGGCTGAGCCACAATCCGGCTCCTATTTGTTGGAAATTAATTAGTAAAAGTTTGCGATACCACGCGCCGGTGCGCCGATAGATATTGAGATCAGTGGCAGTCGGATCGACGACGCTTTCTAGGTCTTGAGCAGTTGGCGCTTCAACGTATAAAACACCATGACAGGCGAGAGAGATGTTTTTGATCGCGGCGGCGGCTCCGGCATTCGACAAATACTGCAGCACACTGTGACAAATCACAAGATCGACGCTTTTTTTGGGATGCCATGCGGTTATATCTTTTTGTTCATGGCCAAATGCAGTACACGCGTGCTCGCTGATGTCGATTGATTGCACCTCTACATCTGGCCGATGAGCGTGATACCAATCACGCCATATGCCCGGGCCTGCGCCGATGTCAAGAACAGTGCGCACCGGCAGATCCCACCACGCGCATAGCGCATCTACCGCTGTAGCGAGTTGATGAATTTTTTCCGCTGTATGAACAGGGTTGTCGGCATAAAAGTGCTGGTAGTACAGATCATTAAAGACAGTTCGTGGCATAGGTGGTTCCTCGTTATCAGGGAGTGCAGGATGATGTCCCTACATCAACGGTGGAGTCATCTAGGGTGCTGATGAGTTTCCATGAATAGGCGCTTTGGGTGAACTCTAGTTCTAACATTGCATGAGTGGTCTTGTAGCGAAACTCACTTCCGGATACTGGTGTCTTGAGTCCTGTTGTTGGTGCACCTCCGAGTCCGTTGATAAATAGTCGAGTTCCGGTTGCAGATGGATTACCAACGGCGTCAAGGGGCGAGAATCGTTCATAAATATGATCGTGACCAGTGACGACAACATCGGCACCACCTGCCACGATTGCGGCCCAGAGGTCTAGTGACGTGCTGGTGGCGAAGTGCCCGCTTGAGAATGGCGGGTGATGCATGGCTACCGTGACGCATTTTTCTGAAGCTTTAGCAAGTGCTAGTTGTTCTGTGAGCCAAGTCGTTTGGTGACTCTGAGCACTGCATCCAAAATACAGTTGCCCGAGACACCATGAGTCAACGACGAGAAGTTTCCATGGACCTAGGTCTGCGGAATAATACGACTGCGACATTTCTTCAAAATATTGGGTGTATCCGTTTGCACCAGGGGTGATGTATTCATGGTTTCCACGCACTGGGTATGTCTGATTTTTAAATAAGCCCCAGGACTGGTCGTAGAGAGTCAAAAAACTGTCATAGTCTCCAGATTCGTATTGAAGATCTCCGAGTGCAAGAACTGCGTCTGGAATCGTGCTCGCATTTTCTGAACGCCGCTGCACAAGTGCGGCGGTTTCTCCCGCTCCGCACTGTGCACCAAAAGCACCTTGTTCGACGGTGGCATATTTATCGCCAGAGCATGAGATGTCTCCAGCAACAATGATGCGGGCTGATTTTGCGGTTCCGATTACTGGATGAGTTACGCCATTAAGCCATATCGTGATGCCAGATGTTCGGTTGGTTTTGCTGGCGTCACCGAGTTGTCCGCTGTCATTGGCACCCCAACACCGAAGTGCGCCTTTTGTTGTCATGCCCACACATGCGTGCGTTGCTCCAGTGGCAAGCGCTGAGATTGTCCCAAGATCATCCGGGACGAGAACTTGCACTGGTATGTACCGTGCAATGTAATCGTTGTCGCCGAGTTGGCCTGATTGGTCGCGCCCCCAACACCAGGCAGTTGAATCATTTTTGACTGCACAGGTAAATTCATCCCCCGATGAAAGAAGTGCGACTGAGCTAATGTTGACATATTGTGGCACTGATGTTGCACGACCAGCGACCACACCCAATTGGGCGTGACGATTGCGCCCCCAGCACTGCACTTTTCGATTAGGCCTGAGTGCGCAAGTAAACGCGGCTCCCGCAGAAACCTGTCTTGCCTTGACATCAGTAACTTGCGTTGGCAAAAGTCGCGGTGTATTTTTTTTTACCCCGAGTTGTCCGTTCCCATTAGCGCCCCAACACCACAGTGAATTGTTTAGCGAGACGGCACAGGTGTGGTTGTCTCCGACTGCGATGTCTGCGATGTAGGCAGTGAGTGCCTTTACTGGAACAACAGAGTGAATGCGGGTCCCGTCGCCAAATTGGCCCATCGTATTAGCGCCCCAACACCACACCGTGAGGGTGACGAGTAGGGCACAAGAATGATTTCGTCCGACAGCAACTTTGATCACACCAACTAGTGGCACTTGGGTCAAGGTAGTTGTGTCGCCAATACACCAGAGCGTGGCGTCTGTGCGTATAGCACATGTTTTGTTTGCTCGCGCCGAGATTGATGCGACAGAACCCAACGCACTTGGTCGAAAAGTACCCGACTCAACGACGGTGTTGTCCCCGAATTGTCCCTGACTGTTGAGCCCAGTGCATAATGCTTTGTTGTCTGTAACAAGACACGTATGAGCGTCGCCAGCCGAGATTACAGAAATAGCACCCGGTTGTACGACGTCGGCGGCCCGAACAGAACGTGCACCAACGATGAATAAACAAAGCAGTAGGGCAAAAAGTGAGAATCGAAGTTTCATGATTGCGACAGACAATGTCGCTCTATCAGGCTACCGAAAACGTCGTCTTAGGAGAGACCAAAGGGCGTGTATCGCGGAGCAACTGCCGGCCATGGTTGTTCTGTCTCGAGTACTTGGGCGAGTCCGAGCGCAAGGCCATCACGAAAACGTGGCGCAATGATTTGTATTCCGCACGGAACACCATTTTGATCAAGTCCCATTGGCACGCTCACTGCGGGATGACCCGTGAAGTTAAGGTCAGATGTGTTCGTCGCGATTCCGCTGTCTCCTGAAACTTTGCCAGCGCTACTGGCCATTGGTCCTTCGGCGGGCCATGATCGCGAGTTACATATTGGCGTCACCATTACGGTGTCGCCCCAAAGCAGAGCATCAAAGCGCGCACAGAGTGCATGGCGTTCGCGTTGGGCAGCAATATATTGTGCCGCCGTCACATTTTTTCCAAATGCTAGGGACATCTGCACGTAATCCTCGCACTCACCCCAACGGTCTTCGAGATGAAGAAGACTTTGCGCGAGTTCTGCAGCAGAAATAGTATACCATTGAAAGCCTGTTGATTTGTCACTTGGGGCATCAACCCGTTCAACAGCAATACCGCTTTTTTGAATGACCGAAACAGTGCGCTCAAATGCATCTTCGATATCGTCATCCACATCATCACGAAATGAGCGACAGACTAGAACTTTTGTGGGACGTCGTGGTTCTAGTTCGATTGCTGCACGCGGTATAGACAAGAAGTCGCCGGGTGCCTCGCCCAATGTGACTGATGCTTCGAGCAATACATCGGCAACAGTTGCACCACAGTTTCCTTGGGTTGAAAATCCGATCCAGCGCGGAAGAACGTTGCGGCCAATTGCTCCCATGGTTGGTTTGTATCCGACGAGTCCGCAAAACGCCGCTGGAATTCGAGTGCTGCCTCCGCCATCTGAGGTGGTTGCAAGTGGCGCAAGTCCAGCTGCCAGTGCTGCAGTAGAACCACCCGAAGATCCGCCAGGAGAAAAAGCAGGGTTCCATGGATTTCGAGTGCTGCCATGCAAGGAGTTGGTTGTGAATGCGGCAGCGCCAAACTCAGGGCTGTTCGTTCGGCCAATCACAATTGCTCCAGCAGCCTTTAGGCGCGCCACAACAACATCATCGACATCATCAGGTGCAGCGTGTGCAAACAGTGTCGATCCAAGCGTGGTTCGACGCCCAGCGACGCGGGCCATGTCTTTGACAAGAACTGGCAAGCCAGCAAGCGCACCTTTTCGTGAGTGGGAGGCCGCTTCAGACAGGGCGTCTTCAGCGTAGAGATCGATGACTGCGTTGAGTTCGGTGGCCGCGGCGATACGCCGGAGGGATTCTTGGACAAGAGAAACAGGGTCTATTTCTCCGGTGCGAACTGCTTGTGCAAGTGAATGGCGCATACCAAAATCCTAACATGCTGGCAGAGCCCCAGATTCCATGTGCTCTGGCCTCGTCAAATCTCAAAAAAATGCTTACAATAAAACTATGAGCATTTACGAGACTTCAATCGGTTCACTTCAAGGCACCCCAGCCCTTCTTAATTTTATGGAAGGCAAAGTAATCCTTGTAGTCAATGTGGCGAGTAAGTGTGGCTTGACTCCGCAATACACCGCCCTTGAGCAGATTCACGAACAGTATGCCGGACGCGGTTTTTCGGTGCTTGGTGTGCCGTGTAATCAGTTCATGGGTCAAGAGCCAGGTACTGCCGAAGAAATCGCTGAGTTTTGCTCGGCAACATACGGCGTGACGTTCCCGTTGTCAGAAAAAGTTGATGTCAATGGCGATGCCCGACATGCGTTATATTCAGAGCTCACGCAAAAGGCAGATGCCGAAGGCATCGATGGCGATATTCGCTGGAATTTCGAAAAATTTCTTGTCGGACGCAAGGGTGATGTCCTGGCACGATTTGGTCCAAGGGTGTTGCCAGACGCCCCAGAAGTCGTATCAGCAATCGAATCTGCACTCGCGTAGAGATATTCTCTAGAGTTATGGCGTGACACTCACTGTTGCTGCTATTCAGATGTCGATGACTGATGTCATCGACGACAACATTGCCATTGCTGAACGCTTAGTGCGCCAAGCAGCGCATCGTGGTGCTCAGATTGTTGTGATTCCAGAATTATTTGAAGGCTTGTATTTTTGCAAAGACCGGCTGCCCCAACATTTCAGTCGTGCTCGAGAGATTGCGGCGCATCCTACTGTTGAGCATTTTCAGAAATTGGCTGCTGAACTTCAAGTGGTGTTACCCATCAGCATCTTTGAGCAACAAAATAATGTATTTTTCAATACCGTTGTCATGGTCGATGCGACTGGAGAAGCCTTGGGCATCTATCGAAAGAGCCATATTCCCGATGGCCCCGGATATTCTGAGAAGTTCTATTTCAGTCCCGGCGACACCGGTTTTAAAGTCTGGAATACAGTTCACGGCCGAGTCGGTGTGGGTATTTGCTGGGACCAGTGGTTTCCCGAGGCCGCGCGAGTGATGGCGCTTCAGGGCGCCGAAGTCTTGGTGTATCCAACTGCGATTGGAACCGAGCCACAAAATCCTGCATGGGACTCGAGTGGTCATTGGCAACGCGTTATGCAAGGTCATGCGGCGGCAAACTTAATGCCAGTAGTTGCGGCTAATCGATACGGACACGAAGTGGGTCAATCATGTGACATCACGTTCTACGGATCGTCTTTTATTGCCGACAATACGGGCCAGATAGTGGCTGAGGCTGGCCGTGAAGAAGATGCAGTTTTAGTGGCGTCTTTTGATCGCCAAGAGATGCAGTCATTGCGTGCTTCATGGGGACTCTTTCGAGATCGTCGTCCGAATTTATATGACAGTGTGACGTCCCTTGACGGAACAGCGACATCGTGACATCATCACCCACAGGTTTAATGCCTGCAGAGTTTGCTGCGCACGAAAGAACAGTGCTGTGTTGGCCGGCCCGTGATGGCCTATATGGGAATCGACAAGCAGAAGCAGAGGCAGCGCACACCGCAGTTGCGCAAGCCATTTCTGTATTTGAACCAGTCACGATAATTGTTGATCATCGACATGTTGAGCGTGCAGCGGCGGTCGAAGGTGCAAATATTACGCTGCTGGAGTTGCCTATTGATGACTCATGGTTTAGAGATAGTGGACCGACATATGTATACGCGGCTGATGACACACGTGTCGCTGTGAACTTTGCCTTTAATGGTTGGGGCAACAAGTTTACGCCCTATGACAATGATGCTCGTGTTGCTGCGGCGTGGGCAGAACATAACAGTGACCCCGTGCGGCAAGTATCAATGGTGCTCGAAGGTGGATCAATTAACTCAGATGGCAAGGGAACCTTGGTCACCACAATGCAGTGTTTGTTGCATCCAAATCGCAATCCAGATTTGTCACAAGCACAGATCACCCAGCATTTACATGACGAACTTGGCGCAGAGTCTGTGGTGTGGTTGCCACATGGTCTGGTGCTAGACCATGACACTGATGGACACGTCGACAATGTTGCAGCATTTGCGGTGTCTGGGCAATTGATATTGCAGAGTTGCAATGACGAAGCAGAGCAAGATTGGTCTCGTTTGGCAATCAATCGCAAGGTGGCAATGAGTTCTCGCAACTCTGCAGGTGACACATTGCAGGTTGTAGATATTCCGGTCTTGCCATTTGTGGAGGTTGATGGCCAACGTCTTGTTGTGCCGTATTTAAATTTTTATGTCGGAAATGGATTTGTTCTTGTTCCGACATCTGGAAATGACGCTGACGCTGACATGCTGCAATTGATTGGTGAGCAATTTTCGGGTCGAAAGATTGTGGGTCTAGATGTAGGCACAATTTTGGCATTGGGCGGTGGTGGTATTCATTGCATCACGCAACAAGTGCCTGTGCGCCTGTAATTAGACCGGTGCATCAACAGGTCGCAACGGCAAAACCTGTTCGGGCATTGTGCTGCGCATGTCAGCAAGTAAGTCATCGCGAATTGCCTTGTGTTGCAAGTCGTTCCAGAGATTGACATGTTGCATCGGATCGTTGGCATGGTTGTATAGCTCACCCTCGGTGCCATCGTGCAATGTGCCAGGCAACATACGGGTACATGTCCAACCATCGCGGTGGATCGTTCTGCTGCCAATGATTTTTCCGAACAAAACGCTGTCCCATTCCGTGAACACACTCTCAAAACCCCTGCTGGCGGCATCAGCATCGTTGAATGGAAGTGCGGGTGCTTCGACATATTCTGGAGTTGGCAGGCCAGCGATTGACGCGAAAGTGGCTGCTAGTGATACCAAACCAACAGGAGCAGTGACAACTGCCGGAGTGACGTTGGCCGATGGCGCCGGTTTCCAGATCATTGGCAGACGCATGAGTGAATCAACATGGTACGGACCCTTGAAAAGGAGTCCAAAATCACCTTGAAACTCGCCGTGGTCTGTTGTGAAAATAATGTCAACATCTGACGTCCAGCCTTTTGTCTCGATCATCTTTAAGACACGACCGATTGCCTCGTCAATTAGTTCGTTCTCGATGTGCGTCATGGCATTTACTTCGCGCACCTGATCTGCAGTAAGAGTGGCAGGGATCCAATGCAATGGTGCCTCGTAGTTGGAGACGAATGATCCGTCGTACCACTTGCTCCAGTGCAATGGTTTTTGAGCCAGAATATTCTTGCGAGTTGTGGCATCGGTGGGGTAGCCATGTGGCAGGTCAAGATCGCGCCAATTCACCCGACCTAGTTCGGACTTGGGAGGATCCCACGGGTGATGTGGATCAGGAAACGACATCCAGCAGAACCAATCGTCATCAGCATCGAGCGAGTCAAGCCACGCTATTGTTCGATCTGCAACCCAATCAGTGTGATACCACTCACGTTGGATTTCATTGAATTTCACCTGAGGCGCATTTGTATCGCCACCACCAACCGCGCTGACCTCGAGTTCGTGGTCGAGAACCGTAAAGAACTGACCGAGTGACTCGGGGTGGTTTTCGCGCATCCACTGCGCATAGTGCACACTTCCTTGTGCACCGTGCGTGGCGAATTCCATGTGATCAAAACCGCGATGAGGAGCAACTGTTCCGTCAGCAAAAGTCTGCATTTCGGTAAATACTTTTTGCGTAGCCATTCGCGTCTCAGCAAAAAGTTGAAACGGGTCGAGCAGTGGCTCAAAATGAGCTTTACCGAGCAGTGCTGTTTTATAGCCGGCATTTCGTAGGGTTGCAGCAATACTTGGTGCATCAAACGGAAGCGCGACGCCGTTCATCCAGACTCCGTGCGTAGACGGATGTTGGCCAGTAATCATCGTGCTTCGTGAGGGCATGCACACCACATTTTGAGGATGTGCTCTGGTGTAATTTATTCCATTTTTGGCGAGTGCATCAATGTTGGGGGTGCGTGCGATAGTGCCGCCGTTGCAGCCTAGGGAATCAAATCTTTGCTGGTCAGTCGTAATAAACAGAATGCGGCGACCCATTTAGATTGTCCCTTCAAGGATTTTTTTTACTTTTAGCAGACCATTGTGCGCTGCTGCGCCGATACCGAGGGCTAAAACATTTGGCTTCATATCAGTGCTGTAGATGGCGATGCATTCACCGTGTCCATCATCAATGACATCGACCGTGCCGAGGTGTTGTGTGACGATTGGATTATTAACGATTGTGTATTGAAATCGTCGCAAGTAATTATCGACAAGCACGATGTCTTCTTCAAACACAAGACCATTGGCCAAACTTATCCAGCGCTTGTTTCCTTCAACGCGGCAACTGACAATCGGAAACCATTCATGAAGACGAGATGGGTCGCCAATAATTTGCCACGCTTTATCTGGCGAGCACTTAATGTGTTGACTGCGACGAACTGAACCCATAGAAGGATTGTACTTGCGAAACAATAGCCAACACGAGTGGTGACGACTAACCGGCTGGGAGTTTCCAGTCAATTACGGACGTGCCATTTGATTGGAGTGCAGAGTTGATCTGACTAAATGGACCACTACCAAAGAAGCCACGATATGCCGATAATGGAGATGGATGTGCCGACGTAATGACCGCATGGTGCGATGCGGTAATGAGGATGCGTTTTGTTTGGGCGTGCGACCCCCAAAGCACAAATATCACTGGTTCGCTGTGCGCAGAGAGAAGCGAAATAATGTTGTCCGTGAAGGTTTCCCATCCGCGACCGACATGTGATTTGGCTTGACCGCCTCGCACAGTGAGTGTGGTGTTGAGCATGAGGACTCCTTGGTGCGCCCAATGCGTGAGACAACCGTGACGTGACGGGGTGACGCCGAGATCAGCGTGCAACTCAGCAAAAATATTGCGCAATGAGGGTGGGATTTTAATGTTCATCGGAACCGAGAAGCACAGACCATGCGCTTGATGTGCTTCGTGATACGGGTCTTGCCCAAGAATGACAACTCTGACGGCGTGCAGGGGAGTCGCTTCGAATGCGGCAAAGACATCTTGTGGGGCTGGATAGACATCGTGGTGTTGGCGCTCAGATGCAATAAATTCTTCAAGTTGTCTGAAATAGGGCTTCTGACGCTCTTTAGTCAAGATTTCTTTCCAGGCAAAGTCCACGTATTCAATGTAGAGCCACGACGCTGGTTTTTATTGCACAATATGATGCGATAATAAGTATGGCTATGGACGTCGCAATCGGGATAGATATTGGTGGAACAAAATTTTCAGTTGGCGTCGTGAGTCGCCAAGGTGAGTTGCTAGATCGCGAGACTATTGCCGTGAATCACTCGCTCAAAGCCGAAGAGCTGTTTGCTGATCTTGGAGCGGTCGTGCAGCGTCAGATTGCGCGTGCACGCGACCATCACAAGTGCAGTCCCGTGGTGGTGGGGGTGGGTAGTGCTGGACCAATTGAGCATGATGTTGTCTGCGTATCACCTCTCAATATTGGGGCTTGGATTGATTTTCCTTTGCGCCAGAAGTTGATCGAAGTCAGTGAGTTGCCAGTGTTTGGCGATGGTGACGCCAAGGCACTTGCGCTTGCTGAAGGTTGGTTGGGCGCCGCAAATGGCTGTGACAATTTTATGGTGATGGTGGTAAGTACCGGCGTTGGTGCCGGAATCGTGCTCAACGGAGAACTGCTCTCTGGGGTTACGGGCAACGCAGGTCATGTCGGACACATCGTTGTCGAACCAAATGGTCGACGATGTGCATGCGGTGGGCGAGGTTGTCTTGAAGCAGAAGCATCAGGCATTGCGATTGAAGCGATTACGGGACGATCCCCAACACAGTCAACGTATGAGACGATGCAACGCACTGGTCGCTTGGTTGGTCAGGCAGCAGCATCGGTGTGTAATTTTTTAGATCTTGACTTAGTAGTTGTGGGCGGCGGAGTAGCAGTAGGTTTTGGAGCAACGTTTTTTTTATCAGCACAACAGAAAATGGATGAGTTATGTCGCTTAGATTTTTCTCGTAAGGCGCGAATTATTCCGGTGCAACTAGGAAGCGAAGGTGGCCTCATAGGTGCAGCAGCAGTTGGTTGGCGTGGTATCAACCGCCAATTAAACGATACAGTCGCTCAATCGGGCCTTGCCCGATAAAATGCGTGTATAGCAGTGAAAATATTGAGGCCATAGCAAGAAAGACCACTGCCAAAACTAGTGCGGTATCTAGACCAGTTGGCTTTACCCAGTGGGCGCGATTCACAATTCCATTATAAAAAAGTGCGTGCGCAACGTAGAGCGTCAAAGTTGTTTGTCCGATTAGTTGCAAAACAGCACGGACTCGAACAAGTGATTGTTTTTCAGACCACGCTGACACTAGAAGAAAAATAAAAACTGCAACTCCACATGTCGTGATGCTGAACAAAATTCCACGAGAGAACGGGTTGGTGGATGCGAGCGTTCGAATCGCCACACCTGTTTGCGTTGTGGGGTCAACAAATCGATGCACTAGGTGTGATAAGAGATACGCAGACCCGACGATGAGCAGTGAAAGAGCGGCTATTCGCTTGCGCCATAGGGCGATACTGCCAAGATGCCTTCCCAGGATAATTCCTATACAAACAAAGGCGAACCAGGGCAAAACTGGATGGGTATAAGAGACAAATACTCGAATCAAAAAGTTGCGGGGTGTTGACATCGAGGATGGGGCGAGCCAAGTCGTGGCGTTTTTGTTGAAGGCTTGACTCGCCCGCCATGCTTGGAGTGCTGCACCACAGAAAATGGCGAACAAAGCCGTGATTAGAAGTGTGCGCGTTGTGCGGAAGACAAAGAATGCTGCGAGAAGAAAATAAGCCCCGTAGTAAAATATAATTGTTCCGTGCCAGATCCACTCGAGGCAATACCCGAGGACGAGTAGGAAAAACCCACGCCGTAAAATGGTCATCTGGACGTGGCGTGGGTGATGTGAAGTGCTTGCAGTCAGCAACGACAACGACATACCTGCAACAAGAACAAAGAGTGTCGCAAATCGGGTTGTTAGAAAACCAGTAACTGGATTAAAAATGTCTTGCCAAAATGACGGGTGAAGTGGCCTGATGGCTTCGGAGCGGTTGAGGTATACATGGTAATTCATAATGACAACTCCAGTGAGTCCGAGCGCTCGCGCAATATCAGGCGCTGCAATACGAGTGGTGCTAGTCATTGGAATTAGAACTGTTGCTGCAGTTTATTTTGCCCACTGTAAAACATCGACTTGTACTTGTGTAAGTGGGCGCTGTACATCGATCCATTCGCCAATTGATGGCACTAGTCTACCACGTGCGATAAAGAGCATTGAGGTGTGCATATGCGGTGCTTCGTGAAGGTTGATTCGTTGCTTCTGAAAGTGAAATGGACTACGGCCGTCGTCGAGAGGGGCAACTCCATGTGCACTGCCGGCTCCGACGAGAACGATTTCACCCATTCCTGAAACTTTTTGTTGCCGATAACCAACAGTTTGAGATGATTCGACGGAATGACGGTCTAATACGTCGGCGCTAAGTTGCATCATTGATTTGTCACCAAGCCATAACTCTGTTCCGAGTCTTATCTTGAATTCATATTGTGGATGATATTTGCGAAGTTGACGTACTGCAGAAGCATTGACATGGCTGATGTAAATCGGAAGAGCAGAATCGATGTGCTCAAGCCAATTTTCGATGTCTTTGACATGCATTTGCATTTCACCATCAAGGGGTGGGTGAATAGAGAACCCAACAACGTTGAGATGTGCACTTCTGGCTTCTGCTAATAGATCAGCAAGTTTTTCCTTCGTCGTCCCATACCTCAACATTGATGACTGAAGTTTTACTACTACATTTCCGGTCCACTGAAAATGTGATAGCGCCATGATGTGCTCAAGGCGACCAATCGTGAGCACGGTAGAGACTGGCATCGTGTTGGGTGGCGCAGACATGATGGGAGTAAGCACCATTGGCGTGACTCCTGGGGGAATATCTCGCACTTCATACACAGTGCCAACAGCAATCTCTGACGAAAGTTCGCTCGCCAGTGGCATCAGGTTCCAGCGTCTCAAGCCGTATCCATTGCCTTTGATGACTGGGACCAGACCGGCAAACTGAAGCGCCGTGGCCTGTACATGCTCTTTCCAGCGAGCCTGATGCACGGTAAGCCGTAAAGTCATAACCCAAACGGTAGCGGTCAATCAATTGTTTAGTCGGGAATAAGGCTCTATCGTGACTGTATGGCTCGCAGAACTTTTGAATTCTTTTCATTTCCAAACCCTGTCAATGAGGTGGCTGCTCGCATAGTGGCAGGTGGCGTGGTGTTGATGAGCGTTGTGTTTGTGGTGACCCAAAGCGGATGGGCTCTATTGCCTCTTAGCTACGGATTCATTGCGCGGGTGCTGACTGGGCCACGATTGAGCCCTCTTGGCCGCATTACAACTCAACTCATCACTCCTCGACTTTCGTTGTCTGAGCGCCTTGTTCCGGGGCCACCAAAACGTTTTGCACAAGCCATCGGTGTACTATTTTCGCTCACTGCAAGTGCACTATGGCTTCAAAATTTACATTTTGCAGCAACAGTGACGATCACCTTGCTCGCGGTGGCCGCATCGCTTGAGTCTTTTGCTGGGGTGTGCTTAGGGTGTCTTGTTTTTGCTCAACTCATGCGCTGGAAAATTATTCCAGCATCAGTGTGTGCTGAGTGCAATGACGTCAGCCTGCGCGTCGTCGCCAGATAGTAATTCTGGGTAAGAGTGCGGCTAGAGATTTCTGTTGCAACACGCCGCTCCAAACGCCAAGGCAATAAGCAGAGTTATCAATAGTGCGAAGTGCAATAAAGGCAAGTGGATTCAGGGTGCGAGAGCGAGACCACTCAAATAATGCTGGAACTACAAATACCAGGATGATTGTCCATACGAGTTGGGGGAAAAAAAATAAAAGAACGATAACTGGCCACAACCATGCCCGCATTATTGCATCTGCAAACATGCGAGCGGAATGCATGATGCCACTGGCCACAATTATGCACGCGTGGGCGAGGTCGTCGCCGGCACGAAGCAATATGACCGATGAAGCGACAATTTGAACAACCAAAAATAATCCAGCAAACAGAGGCAACCACGAAGCCGCAGAAACCCAAAGTCCAATTGTGAAGATGTTTGCAGCAAACGGAGCAACGCGCGAGCCATGGTCACGCGCAAGAGCAGCTGCACTAGTGCCGTAGTTAAAGCGCTGCACAATAAATTTTCGTAGTGACGCACGTGGCATGTGATTGCCCGTGATTTGTGGTTCGTATCGACACATGACTCCTGCATCAGAGAGCCTCCACACTAAGTCGACGTCTTCGCCATAACGCATGCCTTCGTCAAACCCGTTGCACTGACGAACTGCGTCGGTGCGAGCAAGAAGGATTGTGGATGGAACAAAAGAGACTCTGGTTAGCGGTTTCACAAGGGCTGGTTCGGGGCCCATATCGAGTGGTGATCGAGTGACTTCGTAGCGCCCAATAAATCGCCCAATAAATCGCCCAACAAACAAGGTGGAACCACCCGAAACCACACGTGGAGCCACAATGCCAACCGCCTCATCTTGAAAGTGCGAAGCAAGAACACAGAGATTCTTGCTAGTTATTGATGCATCGATGTCAACGAATGCAACGTACGGACTAGACACGATTTGAAGTGCTGTGTTGCGGGCAGCGCCAGGACCTTGATTGGTGGAGTGCCGCACGACGGTGATGCCCTCAGCAACAACCTGTATCGGAGATGCATCATCTACAACAATCACAAGATGATTTGTAAATTGTGCGATGAGCGTCTGCAAGGTACTCAAGTCGGCTGAGCTACACGTGTACGCAGGAATAACGATTGTTATTTCATGTGGAGATACTGCATCGGCGAGACTCGGATGTAGTGCGCCTGCTTGAATCAGCCTGTTTGTGAGTTGTTCGTGGCCGGGCAGAAGTGGATCACCTTGTTCGAGCGCTTGCGCAATGGTGGCACCGGCATCAGAGAGTTTAAATGCGCGCAATGGTGAGCCGGCAAAAACTACGTGTCCGTCTGTGTTGCGGTACCACGAAGAATCAATGTGCCAGGCACTCTTCATGAAGACGAATTCCAAGTTGATGCGCAATGCCGCAAAACTTGTGTAAGCGATAAAACATTCTGTTCGACAAATACGCCACCATCTACTGCTGTAGCGGTAGTTGGGTCGCCAAGAACACCCGTCAGAGATACAGCACGGAGACCATCTTTTCGCATGGTGGGCATGAGTTGATCAAGCGCGGTGGTGTTGCCAATCGTTGCGGTATCGCGTTGCACCAACTCAGGGAAAAGATGCAACATGATTGATGTCTCAAAATGACCAGCATGTGTATCGGTGATTGCTGCCCCGGTCACAGACCAGATTGCATGAGTGATGCGCTCGTCGTCAAGCGCGTAGTGCACAGATTGAAGTGCATCTGCATTGCCGCCATGGCCATTGACCAGTACGACACCGCGACTCCATGTTGCAGATCGACACACAGCCACGAGAAACTCTTGGGTGGCGTGTGTTCCGGCGCTCAGAGTGCCATTGAATCCTTGATGTTCGTCACTGGCGGAAATTGGTAGCGCTGGTGCAAGAACAAAATCGCTTGATTGGCAACGAAGAAGAGCAAGTTGGGCGATGGCAGTGGCAATGCGCGTATCGGTATCGAGGGGCAGGTGGGCTCCGTGCTGTTCGTATGCACCGATCGGAAGAACGAGCACTGGGTGCGCTTCGAGCGTCATCAGTGCAGGTTAGGGCTGCTTGAACGCCTCTTGCGCACGGCGCGAATAAACTCAATAACAATGGTGGCTGAGAGTGCAAGGCCAAATGCCACCAAGAATGCAAGGGTGTGATTGTCGCCGAAAGTCTTACCACCTATATAACCGAGCAAAGAAGCGTATGTTGCCCAAATAGCGCCAGCCAACAGAACCCATTGGGCGAACCAGCGATGAGTTTGATTAGTGATTCCACAAGACATGGTGACGATGGTGCGACCTCCTGGAATAAATCGGGCAGTGACCAAAAGTAGTCCACCTCGCTCACGAACCTGAGCGTGAGCCCACTCCAGCCTCTTGCGCCCTTTTTCTTTGCGCTCGTAGTGTCGAGTGATTAGTGCTGACGCAGAACGACCAATGAGATAGCTCAGGTTGTCTCCGACAAATGCGCCACCAGCGGCAGCAATGATGACTAGGGGCAAGAAGAGTTGCCCACTGCCGGCACTTACCCCAGCGATGATGACCATTGTTTCGCTGGGCACAATTGGGATTATGGAGTCTGTAATTGCAATACCAAATATCACTAAGTAAAAAGATGGAGATGAAGAAAATTCTTCAAGCCAATTGAAAAAAGTATCAAGAATAGAAAACATGTTGTTTGGTTACGAAGATGCTCCACCAAGAGGTGGCTCACTTCCAGAGAGCAGTCGCTTGATGTTGGTAGTGTGGCGAATCTCGATGATGACTCCGAGCCCGATAGTTGTCCATATCTCCCATGCTGGCGCGCCTGCCACGGCGAAGAGAATCGGAAGCAACGGCAAGAGCACTATTGAGCCGATAGACGCCTTTTTTGTCAGTTTGAGCGACACCACCCACATCACTGCAAGCAATAGCATCACGAAGAAATACATCACAAAAATAATTCCTGCTCCAGTTGCAACACCTTTGCCGCCTTTGAATTTGCGTTGCACCGGAAACATGTGTCCGAGAATTGCAGCCGCTCCGCAGACATAACCAAGCCGACGATCTGATACGGAGATTCCGATCAGCGTGGCAATTGATCCCTTGCCCGCATCCATAATAAAAACGGCTGCGCCATATTTCCAGCCCATGGCGCGCGCAATGTTGCTGGCGCCAGGGTTGCCCGAGCCGATTTGCATAATGTCAAGGCCCTTGCTCTTGGCCACCATAATTGCGCTCGGGAATGTGCCAAGAAAGTACGAGAACAAAAACATCACGACGACTGCGATCGTGGTGGCAAACATCTCAGACTTTCACGGCCGGTTGGTGCAACTTGATCAATGTCGGTTTACTGTGGTCAGGCGTGGGTCGGGGCATGAGCAAAATCGGCACCGCCAAGAGCGAGTTTTCTCCGTGTCCTTTGACGCATTCGGGATCAGGCCCATCAAGTGGCAGGCCTGTAAAAAACTTTGCCGCCATACAACCACCTTGACATGCATCGTATGAACCACACGATGCACATGCTCCGGCACTTTGGGGCTCTCGAAGTTCTGTAAACAATGCGGATTCGCGCCACACCTTGGTAAAACCACCAGCATCAAGGGCGCTTCCCGCTTTGAATTCTTCATGAATAACAAAGGGGCATGCGTAAACATCACCGACTGGATCGATGAGGCATACAACTCGACCGGCGCCACACATATTGAGTCCAGGCAACGCTGGACCAAGTGCATTGAGATGAAAGAACGAATCACCCGTAAGGACATTGTCGCCATGCGACATCAGCCAGTTGTAGATTTCTCTCTGTTGTTCGTTGGTCGGATGCAAGTCGTTCCATGTGTCGGCACCGCGACCGGCGGGGCGCAGCCGCGTGATGCGCAGTTGCGCTCCGTATGAGTCAGCGAGAGCTTTAAATTGATCAAGTTGTGACACGTTGTGCCGAGTCATGACAACAGAGATCTTAAACGGACCAAAATTTGCTGCTGCAAGATTGTCCATTGCCCGTCGCGCAATGTTGTACGAACCTATTCCGCGTACTGCATCATTTGTATTGGCATCAACACCATCGAGGCTGATTTGAATATCGAGGTAATCCATCGCCGCAAGACGGCGTGCTTTTTCGGCATCAATGAAAGCACCGTTCGTGGAAAACTTGACACCTATTCCATTTTTACTTGAGTGTTCAAGAATTTCAAAAAAATCGCGACGGATCATTGGCTCGCCACCACCAATGTTGATGTAGAACACCTGAAGATCACGCAACTCGTCAAGCACCGCTTTTGCCTGCGCTGTTGTCAACTCATTGGGGTCACGTTGTCCGCTACTGCTAAGGCAGTGAATGCATGACAAGTTGCAGGCGTATGTAAGCTCCCATGTCAAACAGATGGGGGCGTCAAGACCTTGCTTGAGTTCGGCGATGAGTGGACTAACGGACACGGACGATCTCCGATGTCAAGAGTGAATCAATTGCCGATACAAACGCAGGCCACCTGGCTTCCAGAACAGAGTTGGCTACAAGTGCTTCGCGCACTGATGCATGCTCGCCTAATGCCTTGACCACTGACACAACATCAGGATGGCGCAAAAAAACAAGCCTTCTGTTTCCGTAGTGGTATGCAAGTGCACCAAATGGTTCTGGTCGTAGCGAGACACGGGGGTCAAGCTCGCACGCAGAGTCGATGGTGATTGTCATGTTAGGGAGTGCAAACGATCTTTAGTAGACGCCACACATGCCGTCGATCGAGATTTCCTCAATCAGGAGCTCTTCTTCAAGGGCTACGATGACGGCTGATTCTGGGTGTGCAGAGCCATGGGGGGAGATTTCTGGAGAGGAGTCGGTTTCTGGAGTGGGGGGAGTTTGCATACCTTGAGCGTACTCAATGAGCACCATGCTGGAAAGTCTGTCCCGTGACATGGCACCAATAGAAGGTCGGGCAGATTTTTAGGTAATGTCAGGGTGAGGGATAAGAGCGCAGGGCTCAGCGTAAATAATAAGTGTTAACAAGCATCGGGGGAATCAATGAAGACCAAGGCAGCAATCCTGTGGGAACTAAATACGCCATGGAGCGTCGAAGAGATCGAACTTGACCCGCCAGGCCCTGGCGAAGTGCTGGTTAAAATTGCCGCATCGGGCATGTGCCACAGTGACGAACACCTCGTGACCGGTGACTTGCCCTTTGGTCTACCCATCATCGGGGGTCATGAGGGTGCGGGCGTAGTGCAAGAAGTAGGAGCCGGCGTGAGTTGGCTTGCCATCGGGGATCATGTGGTCTTTGGATTTATTCCATCGTGCGGAAAATGTGCGAGTTGTTCACGTGGACACCAAAACCTGTGTGACCTGGGAGCCCTCATGGGAACAGGTCGACAGATTACTGATGGTGGGTCGCGCCATCATGCCAAAGGCCAAGATCTAGGCACAATGTGTTTGCTAGGAACATTTGCCAACCACACTGTGGTGAACGAAGCATCGTGCATCAAGATCGACAACGATATTCCGCTCGACCGCGCATGTCTGCTCGGATGTGGTGTTGTAACGGGTTGGGGAAGCGCCGTGTATGCCGCCGAAACGCGACCTGGCGACACCGTGGCAGTTGTTGGTATTGGTGGTATTGGCGCGAATGCAATTCAAGGAGCAAAACTTGCGGGTGCAAAGCGCATCGTGGCAATTGATCCTGTCGAATTCAAGCGTGAAAAAGCGATGGAACTTGGTGCGACACACACTGCCGCTTCGATGACAGAAGCATTGCCATTGTTGCAAGACATCACATGGGGAACCATGGCCAACAAAGTCATCATGACAATGGGCGTGGGTAATGGTGCACTCATGGCAGAAGCGATGGCACTGACTGCAAAGCGTGGACGCGTCGTCGTTACCAATATTCACCCCGCATTTGAGATGAGCGCAACAATGAACTTGTTAGATCTCACACTGATGGAGAAGCAGGTCGTGGGCTCGTTGTTTGGTTCTGGCAATCCGCGCTCTGATATTCCCAAACTGATTGGTTTGTACCGTGCCGGTCAACTTGATCTAGATGGCCTGATTACTAAACGGTATCCACTTGAAGAAGTCAACGAGGGTTACCAGGCAATGCGCGACGGCAAAAACATTCGTGGCGTTTTAGTTTTGGACTGACAGTCACAACGAATTAACTACAAAGAATAATCATCGAGGAAAAGGACGAAAGATATGAAATCAAAAGCAGCAGTGTTGTGGGGACTCAATCAAGAGTGGAGCGTTGAAGAGATCGATGTTCATGCTCCGAAGGCCAAAGAAGTCTTGGTGCAATGGAGAGCCGCAGGTTTGTGTCACAGTGATGAGCATCTAGTGACAGGTGACTTGGTTCCACCCAAAGAGGCATGGGCGTTTATGGGTATCGAAGACTTCTTTCCCATCATCGGGGGTCATGAGGGTGCCGGCGTTGTTATAGAGGTTGGTCTAGGTGTTACGAGCGTCAAAGTCGGAGACCATGTATCTGCGAGTTTTGTACCGAGTTGTGGTCGCTGTCGTTATTGCAGCACTGGTCGTCAAAACCTGTGCGATGCTGGTGCCCAAACATTTATTGGCGGAATGATTACAGACGGAACACACCGTCACTTTGCACGCGGAGACAAGCCTGTGACGTTGATGGCCAAGTTGGGAACATTTAGCGAATACTCATGTGTTGCTGAAGACTCTGTGATCAAAGTTGAACAAGATATTCCGTTTGAATGTGTCGCTCTGGTGTCTTGTGGCGTGGCGACGGGATGGGGCTCAGCAACAAGTCGCGCCGGAACTCAAGCCGGAGACACAGTCGTCGTTGTCGGAATCGGTGGCATCGGCATGAACGCTGTTCAAGGCGCACGCATGGCAGGTGCGACTCGAATTATTGCGATTGATCCCGTCGAATTCAAACGCGAGAAGGCAATGGAGTTTGGGGCAACACACACGTTTTCTTCGATGGAAGAAGCGATTCCTGCAGTGATGGAAATGACATGGGGTCAAATGGCAGACAGAGTCATCATGACTCCGGGTGTTTTGCGTGGAGAGATGATGGAGTCGGGCATGACCCTTGCGGGCAAGGGCGGCACCGTTGTGGTCACTGCCATTTCTCCAATGATGGACAGCACTGCAAGTATCAATCTTTTCCAGCTTGCGATGTGGAACAAAGAAATCAAAGGAACCATCTTTGGCAGCCTTAACCCACGGGCTGATATTCCAGCACTTCTTGATATGTACCGTGCTGGTCAGCTCAAATTAGATGAGCTCATTACAAAGACATACAGTATTGAACAAATTAACGAGGGATATCGAGCGATGCGCGACGGCGAGAATCTTCGTGGCGTGATCGTGTATGGCTAGTAGACAACTACTTGACCAACTCTGCACGCAAGTCGTCGGTCGGAGACGCGAACTCGAGCTTGTATTGGCCGCACTCGCTGCGGATCGACATGTATTGCTAGAGGGTCCTCCCGGAACAGGTAAGTCCACGGTGTTGCGTGCAGTCGCAAGTGGACTAGGTATTGGATTTGAATTTGTGGAGGGTAATGCCGAACTTACTCCCGCGCGATTAGTTGGGCACTTTGACCCGGCTCGAGTGATGACTCAAGGGTATGACCCTGAGGTGTTTGTTGATGGCCCACTCGTGACGGCATTGCGTGATGGATCGTTGCTCTATGTCGAAGAAATCAATCGCATCCCAGAAGAAACTCTCAATGTTTTAATTACTGTTATGAGTGAAGGCGAAATCCATGTACCTCGCTTGGCTCCCGTAGTGGCAACAAGTGGTTTTCGATTAGTTGCGGCAATGAATCCATTTGATGCTGTCGGAACTGCTCGAATTTCTGCAGCGGTGTATGACCGCGTGTGTCGCGTGTCAATGGGATACCAAATATCAGAAGAAGAAAAAGAAATCGTTGAACGCAAAATAACCCGCGGAAACTTAAACACAACTTGGATCGATGGTGTTGTCGAAGTTGTTCGGCGTACACGAGTACATCCAGATCTACGGGTCGGTTCATCTGTGCGTGGAGCAGTCGATACTGTGCTCGTGGCGCAATCGTTGGCAGAACTTCGCGATCAAGAAGCCTCTCAACCGAGCGTTTCGCTTGATGCCGCGCTCGTGGCATTGAGTGGGCGTGTTCGCGTGCGAGAAGGTTGTAATCGAACATCTGAAGAAATCGTGACCGAGATTTGGCAAGACGTGTTTGGTCGTGCGGACGGAGAAAACACCGCGGGAAAAGTTGGAGCCCCGAGCGGGGCCACCAACTCCCACTAAGCAAAGAAGGTCAAGCCGCCGATGAGGCGGTTGCCCAAGCAGGCCGACAGACGACATCTCGTCGTGAACTTGCACGACATCAAAACTTTGCTCAGGTGTCGCCAGAAGTTGGTCAACTCGATGAACTTGCAGTCGACGAAGCGATGCAAAGTAACCCAGATGAGACGCTTGGCATGATTGCTGATCTGACTGCTGCGACTGATCCAAAGTTGAGAGAGCTCGCGCGGCGATTAGCTGGTCGACTCATGCTTGATCTTGGTCGAAGTGGCCCCACGAAGCCGCGTGGAGTTGGTCGCATGACCGAGCAGCCATATCAACCAGATGCTGGTGATCTTGATATTGATGCCAGTCTTGATGCGCTGAATGAGTTGCGACACGGCGTAGCTCCAGACCCAGATCGTTTGCGCGTACGCGGATGGTCAAAGCCTGGTGTTGCGCTGTGTTTGATAGTTGATCGAAGCGGATCAATGGGCGGAAAACCACTTGCAACTGCCGCCATTGCCGCCGCTGCCGTAGCGTGCAGAGCGCCGAGTGATTACAGTGTGCTCGCTTTTGGAAAAGATATTGTGATTGCAAAATCCCAGGATATTGAAAAATCGAGTGATGCAGTAGTGAACGATGTTCTTACGCTTCGGGGTTTTGGCACAACTGACCTTGCGGGCGCATTGATCGTGGCGAATCAGCAGTTATCGCGCTCGCGCGCCGGACGACGCGTGGCTGTGCTGTTAAGTGATTGTCGAGCCACAGTCGAAGGCGATGTCGAAGCAGCAGCACGAAGCCTAGAAGAACTTGTCATCATTGCTCCAGAACAAGATGCTGATGAAGCACGCCTCTTGTCTAGTTCAGTTGGTGCACGATTGACTTTAATAGGTGGACCATCAGAGATACCAGAAGCCTTGGCTCGAGTGTTGGAGTAAGTGAACTTGACAGTGGTTAGTGACAACTCGGATCATCTGGTGGCGTTATTCCGCGCTTGTTGGAAGTTGGATCTACTTCTGGAATCGTAGTTGTGGTTGTTGGCGTGGTTGATGAAGGGGCCGCTGTAACTACTGTTGGCACCTTGTATGACACCGACATCACACTCAACGTTTGAACAACAAATGAGGTTTCCATCGCGGTGCTATCGGTAGTTAATGTAGCCTCATTTGAAGGTGGGGCCTTCTTGAGGCTTGCCTGACCACGAAAAATCGAAAGGATATCTTTCATATTGGAACTCTCAAGGTCAGGAAGCAGTACATTTTCTTTGCCGATTCTGGTACCGATTGCCTGCATTGTGTATGTGCCCATTGTCTGTGGATCGTAGTTTTTCATTGCTTGGGCCAGTTGCAAGAGTTTCATTGGGGTGAGCTTGTCATCGGTGATGACATTTTTGAGAGCAGTGTTTAGCATCTGAGTTGCAATCTTGGGATTTGTACGACTCTTTCCGAGGGCTCTTTGCACCATGCGTTGAGTGAAATCCTGTTGTCGACTGATACGACCCCAATCGCTGAGCCCGTCGAAGCGCCATTTTTTCTTCACGGTGTCGTAGTAGCTGTAGTGGCGCGATCGCACATAGGCAAGAGCATGATCACCAGTAAATGTAAAACATCCTGGTTCTGGAACGTTCAGACCAGTGCTCTTGTCTCGTGTGCGATATAGAAATGGAACCTTGACACCTCCAACGGCATCAACAATGTCTTTAAATGTGCAGAAATCAATATTCACATAATGATCAATATTGATGTCAAAGTTTTCTTTGATTGTTCGGATCAGTTTGTTTGGGTCTTTGCGTTGAAACGCCGAGTTGATGCGGCTCTCGTGGGTTGACCCTGAAATTTTTACCCACATGTCACGAGGGAAAGAAAGAATCAACGCTTGATTGTCTAGGGGATTTACGCGAATCACCATGATGGTGTCGCTTCGTTCGCCAAAGTTAGCGCGATCACCGAAGCCTCCGGCAAAAGGTGACTTTGGGTCGATACACCCACGGCTGTCAGTTCCGGTGATGAGGTAATTACGTGCTGATAGATCGCCAGGGGGCAGGTTCCACTCGTTTGTAAGAGCTCCGGTGTCACCGTTGCCCGGGCGACCAGTCTCGTCCTCACCATTTATTGAGTCAATGGTGACAACTTGTCGATTACCAAGTCGATAATTGGCGTACAGCAACCCGGAGCCGCCAATAATACAGCTGCTTGCAATCATGGTATTGAAAATCAGAAGAAACTTCTGTCGCTTCGTGCGGTGTGGCTTGTCTTGAGACATGTGTTACTACGGTAGTAGCAGATCAGTTGCTATCGGTGTCAGATCAGTCACTGGGCACAACCAGGTGGACATTTACGGTAAGTTCTGCCCCAGAAATCTCTATAAATGCACACGATTTAACAGATCCAGCATCTTCAATATCGCTTAGTCCAGCCTTGATCGCTTGCAACACATTGATGTCGCCCGAGATAGTGAGGTTCTGAACTTCAGCCCGTTGGCTAACTTTTGCCTCAGTTTTTGTGCGACGAACTAATGCAATTGTGCTGCACACTGCGGTGAGCACTGAATCCTCAACGCTATGCCCAATGCCAGCATTTAGGTCTTGAGGGGTTGGCCATGGCGCAAGATGAATGGACGAGTCGTTCCACCAGTTCCAGACTTCTTCTGTGGCAAAGGGAATAAACGGGGCAAATAGTCGTTGTAGTGTTGAAAGAGCACGCTGCAGTGCAACTCTAGCACTAGTTGCTTGATCGTCGCCGCGGTTTCCGTATGCCCGCATCTTGACAAGTTCTACATAGTCATCACAAAACCACCAGAAAAAATCTTCGGTGCGCTCGAGTGCACGAGCATAATCAAATTGTTCAAATGCGATTGTTGTCTCTGCAACGACGCCAGATAAACGAGCAAGCATCGCAACATCTATGTCGGCAGTAGGTGTCGCAGTCTTGTCCACATCACCAAAACTCAAAACAAATTTTGTGGCGTTCAGCAATTTGGTTGCGAGTTTACGTCCGACTTTCATTTGATCTTCGCTGAACGCGGCGTCGACGCCGGGGCGAGCACTGGCAGCCCAATAGCGCACAGCATCACTTCCGTATGTATCGAACAAATCAATTGGCGTCACAACGTTGCCTTTTGATTTGGACATCTTTTTGCGATCTGGGTCAAGGATCCAGCCCGAGAGTGAAACGTTTTTCCACGGCAACATCCCGAACTCAAAATGTGAACGAACCGTTGTCGAGAACAGCCAAGTTCGAATGATGTCATGGCCTTGTGGTCGCAGATCCATCGGAAAAATATGGCTAAAGAACTCACTATCGTCTTCCCACCTACCGGCAATCTGCGGCGTCATTGACGATGTTGCCCATGTATCCATGACATCAGGGTCGCCGACAAATCCATTGGGCTGACCACGTTGTTGAGACGTATATCCACTAGGCATGTCTGTGCTTGGATCAATCGGCAGCAGTGATTCATCTGGCACTAGCGGTGATTCGTGCAATACATTGCCTTCAGCATCAAGGGCGTACCACACGGGGACCGGAACTCCAAACCAGCGTTGTCTACTTATCAACCAATCACCATTAAGACCTTCTACCCAATTGCTATATCGGTGACGCATGTGATCGGGATGCCACATGAGATCATCACCGCGAGTTAAAAGTGCTTCACGCAAATCTGTATCGCGTCCGCCATTGCGGATATACCACTGGCGACTCGTTACTATCTCGAGCGGACGGTCTCCTCTTTCAAAAAATTTTACAGGGTGTATGATTGCACGCGGTTCGCCACGCAATTCTGCAGATGCACGCAATAGTTCCACAATCCGAGTTTGGGCTTGCTTCGTATTTTTGCCGGCAAGTTGGGCATAGACATCGATCGCAGATGCAGATGAAATTGCTGTCGGCGGTTCGCCCAAAATGCGACCATCTCGGCCAATGATTGCACGCATTGGGAGTTGCAATTCGCGCCACCAGACGACATCTGTTAGGTCGCCGAATGTGCAAATCATGGCGATTCCAGTGCCTTTGTCAATTTGGGCGAGTGAATGAGCAAGCACAGGTACTTCAACATCAAAGAGTGGAGTACGCACCGTGCTGCCAAATAGTGACTTGTAACGTTCATCATCTGGGTGTGCAACAAGTGCAACACAAGCGGCAAGTAGTTCTGGTCGAGTGGTATCAACGACGATGTCACCGTCACCATCACTGCGATGAAAGACAATCGCGTGATATGCACCAGGTCGGTCTCGATCCTCTAGTTCTGCTTGAGCAACTGCGGTTTTAAAATCAATGTCCCACAAGGTAGGTGCTTCTTGTGTGTAGGCCTCACCGCGTGCGAGGTTTCGCAAAAAGGCCCGCTGGCTGGTTCGTCGGGATCTGTCTTCGATAGTGGTGTAGAGCAATGACCAATCAATTGACAAACCAAGTCGACGAAATACATCTTCAAAAACTTTTTCATCCTGGGCGGTGAGTTCTTCACACAACTCAATGAAGTTTGGCCGCGATACTGGCACTGGTTTGTGGTCTTTGGGTGGTTCGCCTCGAAACGGTGGTTGCAAGTTGGGTTGATACTGGACCGACGGATCACATGTGACGCCAAAGAAGTTTTGAACACGTCTTTCTGTCGGGAGCCCATTGTCATCCCAGCCCATTGGATAAAAGACTGCCTTGCCGCGCATCCGCCAGAATCGGGCAATGGCATCAGTATGTGTGTACGAAAAAATGTGCCCCATGTGCAGTGAACCGCTCACCGTGGGAGGGGGCGTATCGATTGAGAAAACATCAGAGCGGACCGCACTGCGATCAAAGGCATATGTGCTGTTGCTCTGCCAAATATCCTGCCAGATGGTCTCAAGATTCTCGAGAGTTGGCTTTTCTGGGACGGCGTACATAGCACTCCCCATCGTAGGCGCCATCGCCAAGGTGCGACCTGCCCAAATAAGCGTCACGCGATGTTGAGTTCACGAATACTTCACTTCAATAACAAGAAGTGTTTCGCTAGCAGTCGTCTGAAATTTAGGGGCATGCGTCACTATATGGGTGTGCATAACAACAGTATTTTTACGAAATTTTCCGCAGTAATACGCTTTCTCGCCACCCCTTGCGCTGGTGTCATGGGGGCGTATCTGTCCCTGCCGTACAAATCCATATATGTCACGGTTGCCTTCGCTGGATGGGCAACTGCGGGAGCCATCGTGGTGAGGCGTCGAACTCGACGACCTTCTGGGGTTGCTGAGGTCCCAAGGGTTGCCTCAATGACTCAAGTTGCGGCCTAGCAAACAGGCGTAGCGGTGCGTGCCACCGTAGGCTTGCGAGCGTGCTTCATCTCTACGACACCGCCACGCAAGAAGTACGCCCGTTGGCAATGCGTGACCCAGGTGCAGTCAGTATTTATTTGTGCGGGCCGACCGTTTATGGGCCACCTCATATCGGGCATGGTCGCGCCACGCTTGTGTACGACATTTTGTGTCGGTACTTGGAGTGGACCGGACTAGCCGTACGACTGGTCTCAAATATCACGGACATTGACGACAGAATCATCGAACGCGCCAATCGAGAAAGTCGGCCATGGGAAGAAATCGCAACTAAGTGTGAGAACGTCTGGTTTGATGCGATGGGCAAACTCGGCGTGCAACGCCCAAACGATGTTCCGCATGCAACTGAGTATGTTGACTCGATGGTTGACATGATCGGCGAGTTGATTGCTACAGACAGTGCCTATATCACCGATGATGGGGTGTATCTAAGCATTCAAAAAGTTCCAGATTACGGACTGTTGGCGCATCAAAATATTGATGACATGTTGGCTGGTGGCGGAGATCGGGTCGTCTTTGGCGCAGATCAAAAACGACACCCTGCTGATTTCGTGTTGTGGAAGTTCTCAAAACCAGCAGAGCCCGCATGGTCGTCTCCGTGGGGACAAGGTCGTCCAGGATGGCACAGCGAATGTGTTGTGATGAGCCTTGATCTTCTTGGTGAAGGATTTGATTTGCATTGTGGCGGCGCTGATTTGCGTTTTCCGCATCACGAAAACGAACGTGCGCAGGCAGTTGCTCTAGGGAAGAAATTTGCTAATCACTGGATGCACAACGGATTTGTTGTTGACATTGAGGGTGAAAAAATGTCGAAGAGTCTTGGCAATGTCAACAATCTTCTGGACTTACTTGAGCAATACGATGCCCGCTCATATCGATTGCTTCTTCTGCAGACCCATTACCGGTCTCCCGTGCGTGTTGGCACAGAAAATCTTGAGGCATCTGTGAGTGCATTGTCTGGACTCAATGGGTTTGTTGCGCGCTCCGCGGCCAACAGTGGTGGTGTAGCAGACGCACAAGTTTTGAACAAGTTTCGAGCTGCAATGGATAATGACCTAGACACGCCAGCGGCTACTGCACTTATTTTTGACAGTGTGCGTCAGGCCAATGTTGCAATTAATGACAACAATACAGACTCAGTGATAGCCCTGCGTGCGGCCATTTTAGAGATGACATCGGCGCTTGGCTTGTTTCTCAATGAAGCGCATGATGTTGACGCCGACATCAGCGCCAAGGCCGCTGCACTTGATGCGGCGCGAACTGCAAAAGACTTTGCAACTGCAGATGCATTGCGAGATGAATTGCAATCACTTGGATACGTAGTGGAAACCACGAAGGAAGGAACCCGCGTCCGTCGTGGCTAAAAAACAACGCACTCCGATGCCACCGGGGTTTTGGATAATTTGGACAACAGTTGCTCTTGATCTTGTGGGCTTCGGAATTGTTGCCCCCATTCTGGGGCGGTATGCAGAACGCTTCGGAGCATCTGGTCTAGATGTGGGGCTAATGTTCGCATCGTTTTCGATTGCTCAAATGGTTTTTGCTCCGATTCTTGGTCGATTGTCTGATCGAATTGGCCGCAAACCAGTCATCATTATCTCTTTACTTGGAACTGCTGTTGGAAGTTTTATCACTGGTGCGGCTGGTGCACTTTGGGTGTTGTTTTTAGGTCGCATTATTGACGGTGCATCAGGTGCAAGTGTCGCAGTTGCTCAGGGTGCAATCACAGACATCGCACCACCCGAGCGCCGCGCACAATTGCTCGGCATGCTTGGTGCAGCTTTTGGCGTGGGCTTTGTGCTTGGACCTGCTGTTGGAGGTTTGGCTGCGCTTGGTGGTCCACATGTTCCTTTTTACGTTGCCGGAGTTGTTGCAGCAATAAATGCGATTGCTGCAATGATTCGTCTACCAGAGACCAGAAAACCACATGCCTTGCAGGCGCCAGACAAACTCAACACGCCCCAATACCTACGGTCGCCCTTGCTAACGCGTTATGCAATTGCAGGATTTGTTTCAGTCACTGCATTTGCTGGCTTCGAAACAACTTTCTCTCTATTTGGTGAGCGACGCTTTGGACTAACTGAAGGTTCTACCGCTGGAGTTTTTTTACTGGTCGGACTTATGCTCGTGGCAGTGCAAGGCGGGGCAATCGGCACACTCACTCGTCGATGGGGATCACGCACTTTGTTATGGGTCGGACTCGGTGTCGTATCTGTGGGACTGCTTGCCCTAGGTGCATCTACCGTATGGCCGACGTTAATTGTTTCGTTGGCACTGCTGGCCTTTGGACAAGGCGTTGCCTCGCCATCAATCACGGCTCTTGTGGCAGATGCGTCGCCACTCGATCGCAGGGGAGAGGCGTTGGGTTATCAGCAAAGCGTTGGTGCCTTTGCTCGCGTTGTGGGTCCGATCATGGCCGGCGCAATGTTTGATCATGTAGGTGTGGCCGCACCATACATAGCCGGGGCAGGGCTAAGTGCTATCGCCTGTGTGCTTATTCGTGCGATTTCTACAGAGTCTTTATCAACACACCAGCAACACCAACAATGATTGCGTTGATAGCGGCCATCGCACTAATTAACTGAAACGTATTACGATGAAATGACTTGTACATTTCAATTCGTATTTCAGCGAATCCGTCATGCATCTCCGCACGAACCGCAGCGAACTCTGCACTCATCTCCGCACGAACCGCAGCGAACTCTGCACAGACAAGGCCGAATTGCACCGAAGTGCTTGCAGTCATAATCTGTAAATCTTGCGCGGTGGCGAGACGCGCCCCATCTATATCGCTTCGTCGGGCCACATCAGCCCAGCCAACTGGGGGAAGAAGTTCCATAAGTGTGGTTGCCGTCTCCCTTCCGAGTTTTTCGATCAGAACGCTATGCATATCATGGCGATTATCTTGAGTAATTGTCACCGTACACCTTTCTGAGAATTTCTTGTTGTCAGACCATAAGGTGTGCGGATCTTGCCTTGGAGTGGAACCTACCCGCTGGTAACTTATGGGTATGACCGAATTTTCACTCCACCTCAACGATGACCAAGTCCAGATCAAAGACTGGGTACACCAATTTGCCGTCGATGTGATTCGACCCGCCGCTCACGAATGGGACGAGCGCGAAGAATTCCCGTTTCCAATCGTGCAAGAAGCAGCCAAGATCGGTTTATACGGAATTGATTTCCTGATGAACGGCATGGCAGACCCGACTGGTCTCACATTGCCAGTGGCAATCGAAGAAATGTTTTGGGGTGATGCCGGAATCGGAATGGCCATCATGGGGTCTGGTCTTGCCGCTGCCGGAATTGCTGGCAACGGAACTCCTGAGCAAGTCATCGAGTGGGTGCCACAGTGTTATGGAACTCCCGAGAAAATTGCGCTCGGAGCGTTTTGCGTGAGCGAACCAGATGCCGGCAGCGATGTCAGCTCTTTGCGCACTCGTGCCGTATACGACGAAGCACACGACGAATGGGTTTTAAACGGGACTAAAGCATGGATTACCAATGGTGGTATCGCTGACGTACACGTTGTTGTTGCTGCCGTTGATCCCGAACTAAAAAGTCGCGGGCAGGCATCCTTTATCGTGCCACCAAAGACAAAAGGTTTGTCAATGGGACAGAAGTACAAGAAGCACGGCATCAAGGCTTCGCACACTGCCGAGGTTGTTCTTGTAGATGTTCGAGTGCCCGGATCTTGCTTGCTTGGCGGAAAAGAAAAACTTGACGCCAAGTTGGCCCGTGCTCGCGAAGGTGGACATGCAGGTGGCAAGCAACCAGCGATGGCAACATTTGAGTCAACTCGACCAGCAGTAGGTGCTCAGGCACTTGGTGTTGCACGCGCTGCATATGAATACGCCCTTGACTATGCCAAAGAGCGCCACGCCTTCGGTCGACCAATCATTATGAATCAGGCCATCGCCTTCAAGTTGGCCAACATGGC
>SHUT01000065.1 GCA_009691255.1 Ilumatobacteraceae bacterium | reverse complement strand
TGTGTGAACCCAACACTCACGCCAACGACAGCCTTGACGCGTTCTGGGAACAAACGCGCTGTTTCCCAGACAATGAGGGCGCCCCAGTCATGCCCAACAAAGATTGCTTGTTCGTGACCCTGCTCATCAATGAGTGCGCACAAGTCACCTGCAAGATTTTTAATGCCATAAAAAGAGACATCGTGTGGTGCGCTGCTGTGGCCATAGCCACGTTGGTCTGGTGCAATGACGTGGTATCCGGCCGCCGCAAGTGGTTCCATTTGGTGGCGCCACGAATAGGCGCACTCAGGAAACCCGTGACTCAAGAGGATAAGTGGTGCGCCTTGATCGCCTGCTTCGGTGAGATGCAGAGTTGCACCGTTTACGTTTGTTATGCGATGTCGAAGTGTTGTCGTCATTGCACTAAAGCAAGTGCATTATCGGAAATGTTTTGCAACTGCTCCCACGTGAGATCATTAGAGTTCCAAATTTTTTCGAATGCCCGATCGCTTGCGTCGTTGAACCCGTGCCGGTTACGAAAGTTATAGAGCCATCGTTGACGATTGATGTCGATGTCATGTCGCGAGAGTCTTGCGACGCAGTATGTCTCCCAGATAGCAACTTGCACCAATGTGAGGTCTTTGTCGGCAGGAGCATTGGCGAACTCTGGTGACAAGCGATCGCGCACTTTTAGTAGAATCCGACCGAGTGATTGTGTTGTGGCAGACTCGCTCTGTTGACGGGGTCGACTAAAATCTTCAAAGGCACCGCTTTGAATATTGATGACGATGGGGTCTCCGAATTCAATACGCATTTTTGCCAGTGGGGTAGTTTCATTAATATCAACTCGAATATTGTGGTTTTCAAGACCAAATAATCCGATCAGACG
Organism: Ilumatobacteraceae bacterium; assembly: GCA_009691255.1. Taxonomy (GTDB): domain Bacteria; phylum Actinomycetota; class Acidimicrobiia; order Acidimicrobiales; family Ilumatobacteraceae; genus UBA2093. The sequence goes on along the minus strand of SHUT01000065.1, from coordinate 5,865 downwards.
TTGCGCTATTCGAGCAATATAGGCACTGTCAAAATACACGTATGTAAAGGTTGATGGGGTGACCTCAACTGTCATGCAACCCTCAGTTAGTTGTGAGCAGCTTGTGCTTCAAGCACTGCCGCTTTGCGCTCTTCGAGAGCTGCCAACGAGAGTTTGGCAATGACATCAATTTCTTGATCATCAAAACCAGCAAGCTCGCGGAATCGACGCGCGAGCCCGATGGGGGATTCCTGGCTTTCGCTGCGGGTTCCGCCGTAAGAGAACAGCTTGTCGACGACACTTTGAAAATCAAGAGCCTTCTTGCGACGCTCGGGATCATCTTCGGTGATCTTGCGCAACCAGTCACTTCCCATTTTCACGTGCGTGACTTCGTCTGCGAGCATCCAGTCTTCGGCAAACTCCAAGTACTGATCGCCAGCAACTTCACCAAACTCTTTCATTGTGGTGAAAACGTCGATTGCTAAACCTTCGAGAGCGCGGTTGACGCCAGCAAGCCTCAACACAGGGTCGTTACTGCATGCAGCCTGAAATAGCACAGTGTTTTCCGCGTACTCTCCGATTTCACTTCCCATCCAGTCAGACAGTTTTACACTTATTTCTACGTGTCTTGCCTCGTCCCAACACTGGCGGGCCATGTCAAGTTTCAGTTCAAAAGGTGCTTCTTCGCCAGTCGTGAAATCCCAGCATGTGCGTCCGGCGCCTTCGAGCGCCTGTATTTCACCAACGAAGATTCCGTGCATCAGACCACGCGCTGCATCGCTTGCATCACCGCGTGACGGCACAATCCGATTGGCCGCGCGGCTTGGACGCGAGTCTGTAGTGATCACAGTTCGCTGATCGGCCATGCGATCGTTCATGGTGATTTGATTGAAGCGTTCGTCGCGGGCGAGGTCTTCGACAGGGAAAAACTTTCTCATGCTATTGCTCCTTCGTGTTCGGGTGTACTAAAACCAATTGTGCCTGAGCCAGTGATGCCACCAGCAGCAAGCAAGATTTTTTCGAGACGTGCCTGGTGAGCAGCGGCTCGGTCAACTTCTGCCGGAGTTTCGATCAACGATTGAATCAGCATTTCGCCGTCACGCCAATCTTCAAACTCGTCTTGCAAGATAAAACGCAACGAACGCATCGTGGGCGCGTCAGTAATGTCGCTGGTGTTGTTGAGATGAAATGTGTATGCAGAAATAAAGTGCGGAATAAAGACACGATACACCCCAACGAGTTTTTCGATCGTCAGTTCTGGTGCTTCAGGCTCGGTGAGGGCTTCGATAAAACAAACCATGTGTTCGTTGGGCGCAACCGTAAGCCGATCAGGGTTCATTTCGCGTAGTTCGGGGAGCCGCTTATGCCAGAGTTCGGCATGCCAAGCATGTTTATAGCAGTGTGCGCCAAGTCGCATTTTGACGTCTAGTTCTGGAACCGTGGCGATCCAGCCACCCAGCGCTTCAAAGAGTTTTAATTCGCACCATTTATATGCACCCACACGTCGGGCAGATTCTTCAACGCTAAAAAGGCCAGGTAACTCACGTCGGTCCCACGGGGCAAATGGGGCTCTTGGTTTTTTTGCATCTGCCATGAGTCCCCCCTTTGAGTGTGTTCAGTGCGATCACGATGATCGGCTCGTGTGACAGTTCTCAGGTTAGTGCCCGTATCCCCGACACGGAAGATGCAGCGCAACTTTATGGGTGTGGTGCCCGTCGAGTGGTGGGTCGAGACGCCAAAAGCTCTTCCGAGAGTGGCTGGCCAGTGACCTCACAGGTCCAGTAGGTGCCAGCTTCAAGGCGCGAAAGCGCTATTTCAACATCTGCGAGGTCTGTCTCGATAGAAATAAGATCAATTAATGGGATGGGGTTAGTCGTCTGAGGGTCAGTCACAAGGACCATCTTAGATGCTCGATGCGTGTCGGGGGGATTTCGCTTGTATCGTGCCGCCCATGTCTTCTTTCCCCGCACTTGACGGTTCAGCCACACAAGCCAAATCATTCAGCCAGGCCCCTGAGATGGGGATAGATCCACAAAAGCGGTATACGGCCACAATGGAAACAACGCTTGGCACGATTGTGATTGCACTTGACGCGCTCAAGGCACCTCAGACCGTGAACAATTTTGTGTTCTTGTCTGGCTACAAGTACTACGACGGCATCATCTTCCATCGCATTATTGGTGGGTTCATGTGTCAAGGAGGCGACCCCACCGGAACGGGCCGTGGCGGACCGGGATACAAGTTCAACGATGAACTGCCAAAGGCTGGTCAATACCAACTGGGCTCTATTGCAATGGCAAACGCCGGACCAAACACAAACGGTTCGCAATTCTTTTTGATTAGTGGCGCAAGTGGCGTCGGTCTGCCGCCGAGCTATTCATTGTTCGGACAAATTGTTAAAGGACTCGATGTTCTTGATGTGATGCAAAAAGTAGAAACTGATCGGTCAGACAAACCACTGACGGATGTCGTGATTCAGAGCATCACGATTACTGTTGCCGACTGACATCTCAGCCGTTGCCGCGCGTCGCATTGCGATTGCGGCTCAAGGTTTGGCTACCCCGCGACCAACTGGCCGCATTGATAAACGACACCTACGCAAAGTTTTAGATAATATTGGATTGATTCAAATTGACTCCGTCAATGTGTTGGTACGAAGTCAAGAACTGCCCCTTTTCTCGCGACTTGGAAACCATCCGCGTTCGTTAATTGCTGATGCCACTGCCAATGGTGAATTATTTGAGTATTGGGGCCATGAGGCGGCACATATACCGACACAGCACCACCATTTATTTCGCTGGAGAATGGAGCACGCGAAACGTGGTCAGATGTGGGGCTCACTTGCAGAGTTGCATCAAAAGAACCCTGCCTTTGTCGCTGATGTTCTGCAGCGCGTAAAAAACGAGGGACCGGTGGTTGCTGGTGATTTGCGAACACGCATTGGACCAAAAAATTCGTGGTGGGACTGGGACACCGGAAAACAAGCCTTGGAGTTTTTATTTTGGTGTGGAGAAATAACTGCCCAACGAAGAGTCTCAGACTTTGCCCGCATGTATGACATAAATGAACGCGCCATTCCTACGCAGGTATTGAAACGAAAAACTCCCAAAGAAGATGCGGCACGAAAAGAGTTATTGCTGATGGCCGCACGCAGCATGGGCATCTCTACTTTTCGGGACATGGCTGACTACCATCGTCAAAAACCCAAGGACTGCATTCATTTATTGCCGGAATTACTGCAATCTAATGAAATACAAGAAGTGCAAGTTGAGGGATGGGAAGACAGAGCGTTTCTTTATTCAGATGCGCGAGTTCCGCGCAGTGTGTCGGCGCGGGCTTTGTTGTCGCCATTTGATTCATTGGTTTGGTATCGCCCGCGAGTTGAGCGTGTTTTTGATTTTCACTATCGCATTGAGATATATACGCCAGCACCACAACGCGTGTACGGTTATTATGTCTTGCCTTTCTTGCTTGGCGATTTGCTAGTTGCGCGAGTCGATTTAAAAGCAGATCGCCATGCCAACAAACTTCTAGTGCATGGTGCGTTTGGCGAAGATGGAATAGATACTGCAGTAGTGGCAGAAGAGCTTTTTGCCGAGTTGGTACTGATGGCGCAATGGCTTGGGCTTGACACGGTCGTGATCGGAGCGCGCGGAAACCTCAGTCGGCAGTTGCGTCAAGTTTCCCGTCGCCGATAGCCCAACGAATTGTGCGCGTGATGGCATTACCCATTGGACGCAATGCAAATCGTTCAGTGAGTGGGAGCCAGAGGAGCCGCAGATCTGCGCGGGCCCACCGTGGGAGTGTGGCAATTGCCGCTGTCGCAATCAACGAATAGGGAAGACGCTCTGGTAACGAAAGTGGAGGCTGAAGTAACAAGTATTTTGCTGCATCACGAGAGTCGCGCGTACTGGTCAGTTCTGGCCGAAAAGAACGCAACTGATCTTGCAACTCTTTCTCTGATGTCGGTGGTGATGGTATGCCGAGTTTGCGAGCAATGACAGCGGTGTCTTCTACATACGCGTTGCGCCCATCCTGGTCGAGCGGAGATTCTCCAAACAATTGATGCACATGCAAAAAACTATCTATCTCGACGACATGCACCCAACGTAAAAGGTGCGGATCTTGCGCAGAGTACGCCCGACCATCGGCTGCAGTTCCGTGCACTCGAGTGTGCACGCTCAGTACGCGGTCAACGGCTTGTTGTGCGACGTGCTCTGGACCAAACGATGTCGCCGCTAAAAAATCTGCTGTGCGTTGTAGTCGTCCCCATGGATCATTGCGGTAATCACTGTGTTGAGCAACTCCGGCCATCGCTAACGGGTGCAAGGACTGCAACAAGATTGCACGCATGCCACCAATGAACATCGAAGCATCTGCATGCACTCGCCGTATCGGGCGATCCTCTGCAAACCATCCTGGCTCACTGGTGTCATTGAGCATTGTGAGTTTGGTCTGGGCATCGGGGCCAACGACACGGTTGCGTAACGCATCGGCAAGCGCTAGGCGGATATCGTCGCGTGAGGGCAGAGAAGACACCCTCATATGTTGGCACTGGTTGGTATGTCAAGCACAACGCTCCTTCAGATTTAGCCAGTCAACTACGCTTACGGTGTGACTGATGAGACGACGCCCGGGATGAATAGCCCTGAGAAGATGCCCCGCTGGATAATCCGAGCGATTGTGATTTTCTGGATCGGGTTTATCGCCACACTGGTCTTGCGTTTTTCATTTAGTCGTCTGCATTCATTGCTGCTGCTGCTTCTCTTCTCGCTCTTTTTGGCACTCGCCATCGAACCAGGAGTGAATCGTCTCATAGAACGGGGATGGGGAAGAAAACGGGCAACCGGAGGTCTTCTTGTAGTTCTTATTTTTGTAACGATCGGTTTTGTAGCTGCAATCGGGACCGTCGTCGGCAGCCAGATTGCTGACTTGCTGCAAAACAGTGAGCAGTATGTCAACGACTCCGTGAAGTTTGTTAATGACACTTTTAATACAAGCATCGATCCAGCCGAAGTAAATGACAAGATCAATGACCCAGATGGACCTGTACAGGACTTCATCTCCAGTCAACAAGATCAAGTCGTCAAAGTTTCGGTGAAAGCACTCGGAGTTCTTTTTCAGGGACTTTCTGTCTTGTTATTCACTTATTATCTTGTTGCAGACGGACCGCGACTCCGACGCGCAATTTGTGGCCGTCTCAAACCCCAAAGGCAAAGGCGTGTTCTTGACACGTGGGAACTCGCAATTACCAAGACGGGTGGATATTTATATTCGCGTGCTTTGCTTGCTGCAGTGTCCGCATTTTTTCATTGGATTTTATTTCAGTCAGTCGGCACACCGGCTCCGGTCGCGCTTGCATTGTGGGTGGGACTGGTCTCGCAGTTTCTTCCTGTCGTTGGCACGTATCTTGCAGGTGTTCTTCCTTTGCTTCTCACGCTGCTCAACTCCCCAGTACGCGCTTTGATTGTCCTTGGGTTCATCATGGTGTACCAGCAAGTTGAGAACTATGTGCTTGCGCCGCGTATTACAGCACGAACACTCGAACTGCACCCTGCACTTGCGTTTGGATCTGCCATTGCTGGAGGTGCGTTGCTTGGTCCGATTGGGGCAGTTCTAGCATTGCCTGGTGCAGCGATGATGCAAGCACTGAGTGCGAGCTGGGGTATAAAACATGATGTCATCGAAGATCCACTTACGGTGATTGTGCCTCCAAAACCCAAGAAGCAGCGGCGTACGGGTTCACCATGATCCAGCAACTGGAGCAATTTGCTCCTGTTGCAGTCATCAATCGCAGTGGCGTCGACGAGAGTGTGCACTTTGGTGCGGTGGTATGTCTTGGTCGCGATGGAACACCGATGCATTCCATTGGTGACAGCAGTGTCG
>SHUT01000064.1 GCA_009691255.1 Ilumatobacteraceae bacterium | reverse complement strand
CTTACCAGAACTCGCGGGCGTGTGCGAACCAGTGCTGGTTGCGCATGGCGAACTCGATCCAGTGACGCCTATGGTGGGAGCACAACGCATTGTGGACGCACTGCCCCAAAGCCTCGTGCACTTTGAGCGTTTTGCTCAGTCCGGTCATGGAGTATTTCGTGACGAACCAGAGGCTTTCTTTGAGGTATTGCGTTCGTTTATCAACGAAGTCTGAGCGAGCCGTTATTTCTCTGGTTGGTTTAGGCATCTGACTATTACAAATCTGGGGCAGACCTGAGATAATGGGATGACAAGATGAACCAGATGACTCAGGAATAGGGGAAATGAGCAATGTCGAATTCAGATGTTGATGTAGTTGTAGTGGGTGCTGGTTTTGCTGGCATGTATCTATTGCATGAGTTGCGCAAAATGGGATTCAGTTCGCGTGTGTTAGAGGCGGGCGATGACGTGGGCGGTACATGGTACTGGAACAGGTATCCGGGCGCGCGTTGCGATATTGCTACAACTGATTACCAATACACGTGGGACCCAGAGTTGTATGCGCAGTGGACATGGTCCGAAAAACATGCCACCCAACCCGAAATTCTTCGCTATGCACAGTTGGTTGCAACAAAGCACGATCTTTATTCCGGAATTGATTTCAATGTGCGTGCTGATGAAGCAAAATGGGATGACAAAGCAAAGAAATGGAATATCCGCACGTCAACAGGTGAAACAATTGTTTGTCGTCACTACGTGATGGCGACTGGTTGTTTGTCTGTTCCCAAAGATCCTGACATCACGGGTACGGAACGTTTTGCCGGAAACGTCTACGTCACAGGACGCTGGCCTCACGAGGGCGTTGATTTCACCGGAAAACGAGTTGCGGTGATCGGAACAGGTTCGTCGGGTATTCAGTCAATTCCTATCATTGCTGAACAAGCAAAAGAACTCGTGGTTTTTCAGCGCACACCAAACTTTTCGATGCCAGCGTACAACGGACCACCTCCGCAGGATCGCGTTGATCGACTCAACGCAGACCGCGCAGCCTATGTGCAAGAAGCACGGCTGTCCGGAACAGGCGTACCACTAGAGATGTCCACGGTGTCAGCGCTTTCAGTGCCCAAAGAAGTTGCGTTTGAAATGTTAGAAGAGTCGCGACAAAAAGGCGAGTTGTTGTCGATTGGCAATACGTTTATGGACTCCGGGATAAATCGTCAGGCCAACGAAGTAATTGGTGAGTTCATGCGCACCAAGGTGCGCTCAGTAGTAAAAGATCCAAAAGTCGCAGAGCTGTTGAGTCCTTACAAGCACGGATATGGAACAAAGCGTCCGTGCATGGACACCGGATATTTTGAGACGTTTAATAAGCCCCATGTTCGTCTAGTCGATCTGGGTGCCGATCCGATTCACACTATTACTGAGACGGGCATAGATTTTGGTGCTGAATCAAAAGACTTTGATGCCATTGTGTATGCGACTGGTTTTGATGCAATGACTGGTGCAATTGTTGGAGTCAACATCACAGGCAAAGATGGCGTGACGCTGAAAAAGAAATGGGAAGCAGGCCCGTTGACATATCTGGGTCTCACCTCGGTTGGTTTTCCGAATCTCTTTATGATTACTGGGCCAGGCAGTCCATCGGTGTTATCTAACATGATGGTGTCAATTGAGCAGCACGTGGAGTGGATCCGCGACATCCTTGTAGCGATGCGTGAGCAGGGCTTTGACACGATTGAACCAACTCCACTTGCAGAAGATGGATGGCGTGTTCATTGCACCGACTGCGCAGACATCACAATCTTTCAAGATGCCAATTCGTGGTACATGGGTGCAAACGTGCCGGGAAAACCCAGGGTGATGTTTCCGTACATTGGGGGAGTCGGGCGTTATCGCCAAGCGTGTGACGAGTCGGTGCGTCGTGGGTATCTTGGTTTCGAACTTAATGGCGTCGGCAAAAAGCAGTGCAACGACGGACTCGTACGACAAGTACAACCAGATGTCGACATCGTGCTCGAGATGATGGGCACCTTGAATTTGCCGGCGATGGATTCAATGACTCCAACGGAAGCACGAGAGTTTTCAGAAGCTTCGTCGGCGATGCGTCCACCCGGGCCTGAAGTAGGTGAAATCATTGATGCAACATTGCCTGGTGCAGCCGGAGATCTTGAGTATCGCCTGTATCGTCCAGCAACTGCTGGCCCACATCCCGTGATGGTGTATTTCCATGGTGGCGGTTGGGTATTTGGAAGTCATGTATCTGATGATCCGTTATGCCGTGAACTTTGCGTGCAATCAAACACTCTTATTGTTTCGGTGAATTATCGACATGCACCAGAAGCGCGGTTTCCGGCAGCAGCGCAAGACGGTTTTGCCGCGCTCAAGTGGGTGCACGAAAATGTTGCATCGCTTGGTGGTATCCCCGGACAACTCGCAGTCGGTGGCTGGAGTGCGGGGGGAAATGTTGCTGCAGTTGTTGCTCAAATGTCACGCGACAACGGAGGACCTACTCTTAGTGGACAGTTGTTGTTGTGCCCCGTGACAGATGGTTCGCGTCAGTATCAGTCCTATATCGACAATCGTGATGGGTATCTCCTCACGAAGTCGTTGATGGAGTGGTTCTGGAATCACTATGCCGATGAGAGCGATCGAAAAAATCCGCAGGCATCGCCTCTTCTTGCTGAGAGTTTGAGTGGTCTGCCACCTGCAATGGTAGTGACGTGTCAGTTCGACCCACTTCGTGATGAAGGCGATGCGTATGCACGGGCGCTTAGTGCTGCAGGTGTTGCTGTCGATCATGTGCAGGCCCGCGGGCATATTCATACTTCAATCACAATGGTTGACATGTTGCCGTCTGGTGCGCCGTATCGTCGGCAAATGGCTCAAGGACTGCAAACATTCTTTCATCGCGCATAACTTCAGTACGATTTGGGCTCTAGCCTTGCCGAATGACATCTCATCGCAATCACAAGGTTTTTCTTTTTTCAGCAGCGCTTTTCGTAGTCGGTATTGGGCTTGCTGCGTGTAGCGAAGGTGGCACGTCTTCATCAGACACCACACAACTAGCGTCTTCATCAGACGCTACACAACCAGCGTCTTCATCAGACACCACACAACCAGCAGCAGTTGCTGAACCAAAAGTTGTGCTGCCAAAAGAGTTGCCGACAAAATTAGTCATCACGGATATATCTCCAGGAACTGGCAATGCTGCAGTCGCAGGAGACACTTTGGCGGTGTTTTATGTCGGAGTATTAAGCGCAGACGGCACGCGATTTGATGGCAATTTTGGCGCAGATCTATTCAGTTTTACTTTGGGGAAAGGCAATGTCATCAAGGGTTGGGATGCAGGTTTAGTCGGCATCAAAGTAGGTGGTCGTCGACAACTAGATATTCCGTCCGACCTCGCCTACGGAGAACAGGGCTCAGGTGATGTCATTAAGCCAAATTCTGCATTGTCGTTTATTGTCGAAGCAAGCGCGATTATTCCTGCATCAAAACCAGAAGATGCACCCAAGGTGACGATTGTCGGTGCTAGTGCGCGAACAGACCTCAAGAGTGATGATCTCATAAAAGGGACTGGCGCCACTGTTGCAGTAGGTCAAAAAGTAGCGGCACAGATTGTTGTATTTCGGGGTGACACTGGCGCTGAGTTAACTAATTCATGGCCGACCTTGAACCCGATTACTTTGACATTAATCGAGGGTAAAATAATGCCAGGTCTTCTTAAAGGAATCCCAGGGATGAAAGTAGGCGGACGCCGACAACTAACGATTCCATTTGTCGATGTATTTGGTGATGCCGGAAACAAGGACTTGGGCCTGCCAGAGAAAACTGACCTCGTTGTCATCATCGATGCTGTAGCGATTCTGTAATCACAACAAAACTTAACTCATTAAATTGTGATGAGAGTTTAAAACTGCATTGATTTGACTTCGCAGAACTCTTCTAGACCAAAGACTCCTGCTTCGCGTCCGACTCCGCTTTGCTTGTATCCACCAAACGGCGCCTGGATATTGAACGAGCCACCGTTTACTTCTACTTGCCCAGCCTGAAGTCGACGACCAACTGCCTTGGCGTGTTCGAGGTCTGCACCCCATACTCCTGCTGCTAGTCCGTAGACCGTATCGTTGGCAATTCGAATAGCGTCTTCTTCGGTGTCATAAGGCATGATCGACAACACTGGTCCAAAGATTTCTTCGCGGGCGATTGTCATGTCTGGAGTAACACCAGAAAAAACAGTTGGTTGAACATAGAAACCGACGTCAAGGCCCGCAGGTGCATCAGTACCACCGATAACTAGTGTGGCACCTTCGTCGATGCCAGTTTGAATGAATCCGCGAACGCGGTCACGTTGGACAGCCGACACAAGTGGTCCGAGTCGATTAGCGGCATCAAAGGGATCACCAGTTGAATGTTTTGCAGCGGCAGCGGCAGCGATCTGCTCTGCCTCAGCCAAGCGTGCACGCGGAACCAGCATTCGCGTCAACGCGCTACAGGTTTGACCTGAATTAGAGAAGCATTTACCGACGCCTGCGCCGACTGCTTTTGCAAAGCCAGCCTCATCGAGGTCATCAAGAATCAGATTGGGGCTTTTGCCGCCGAGTTCGAGTGAGACCTTCTTGACGTTTTCTGCTGCAACAACAGCGACTCGTTTTCCGGCGCGAGTTGAGCCCGTGAAGCTCACCATGTCAACGCCAGGATGTGCGGCAATCGCTTCACCGACAACTGGACCGACGCCAGTGACTAAGTTGAAAACTCCGGCTGGCAAACCAACCTCGTGAATAATCTCAGCAAGCATGAAAGCATTTATTGGCGCAACTTCTGACGGCTTGACGACGACAGTGTTGCCGGCGGCCAACGCGGGCGCAACCTTGAGTGCGATTTGGTGTAACGGATAGTTCCACGGGGTGATGCAACCCACAACGCCAAGTGGTTCACGCACGACAGTGGAGTTTCCGATTTGTTGTTCGAATTCGTAGGTTGATAGAAGACTCGCAGCAATTGCAAAGTTTCCCTTGGGGAGTCCGACCTGGATCATTGTTGACAAAGCCACTGGCATACCGACTTCGCGGGCGATGGCTTCGGCAATTTCCTGCGTACGAGCCTCAAGCCCAGCATGAATCTTCATTAAGTAATCAGCGCGAACTTCTTTGGACAAACTGCTCCAACCCGCAAAAGCAGCGCGTGCTGCAGCAACTGCTTTGTCAACATCGCCAGTAGTTCCGTCTGGGATAGTTGCGATTACTTCTTCTGTGGCGGAGTTGGTGACTTCTAAAACGCCTTTTCCTTCAGAAGAAACCCAGGCGCCGTTGATATATACCTTGTCATATTTGATCATTCTCAAATAGTAGACCACTTTGGCCAGTGTTGTCGCAGTGGGGATTAGGTGTTCTAGTAGATGCGCTCGAGCATCGCACGGGTGGGTAAAGACGGCACGGCACCATGCACTGTTGTTGCGATTGCTCCCGCAACACAAGCCAGAGCAACGGCTTGAGCAATCGACGAACCGTGTGCGAGGTCGGCACAGAATGCTCCGATAAATGCGTCACCCGCACCAACCGTGTCGACGGCGGTCACTACGTGCGGAGCAACAAGGGTGACTGTTTCTTCGTTGCAAATTTCGGCACCGTTTTGGCCAAGGGTAGTGATGACCGTAGCAATACCAGCATTGCGTAGCGCCTGGGCGCCGCCGAGCGCAACAGATTCTGTTTCATTAGGAATTGCGATGTCGCAAAGTTTCAGAAAATCTGTCGGGAGAAATATTGCCGGTGCAGGATTGAGCACTGTCATTGCCCCAATAGATCGTGCGTGTTTAAACGCAGATGTGACAGCACTTAGGGGTATTTCAAGTTGTGAAAGAACAATTCGAGTCGGTGGAATATCAAAGCCAATGTGACCAACATAAGAATTTGCTCCAGCGATCACAACGATTGTGTTGGAACCCGCGTCATCAACCGTGATGAACGCACGACCTGTTGGTGCATCTACGGTTGTCAGTTGAGATATATCAACGCTTTCTTGTTTAAGTGTTTCGCGCAACATTTCTCCAGAAGCATCGTTGCCGACGCATCCAATAAATGCTGTTCGTGCTCCCATTCGAGCGCAGGCGATGGCCTGATTGAGACCTTTCCCTCCTGCGTGCTCAGAGTAGGCAGTAGCCATCAATGTCTCACCAGTCAGCGGTAGACGTGTGGTGCTGGCGACGAGGTCTACATTGGCACTACCTACGACGACGACATCAAACATTGGCTCTTTTCTCACATCAGCACTTTGGCACATCTGGGCTAATGTGAACAACGTGCTGTCGCCTGTCAAGATGATTATTGATTGCGATCCAGGACACGATGATGCAATGGCCCTTGTGGTGGCTGCTCGTCACGCAGATCTGCTGGGCGTCACAACTGTCGCTGGCAACGCGCCGCTGAGTGCAACAACTCGAAATGCTCGCATCATGCTCGACATGCTCGGAGTAGATGTTCCCTTGCACCAAGGTGCGCATCAGCCACTTATCGCGCCTCCGCGTCATGCGCCAGACGTGCACGGAACCAGCGGACTCGATGGTGCAAATTTGCCAGAGCCATCTCGGCCAGCAGACAGCGAGCATGCCGTAGATTTTATTATCCAAACATGTCGCGCAACCGAGGGCGTGTGGCTGGTGCCGATTGGTCCGTTGACAAACATTGCACATGTATTGCAAGTGGCGCCAGACATTGGTCAACGAATTGCAGGAATCTCACTGATGGGTGGCGGAACATTCGGGAACATCACGCCGGTTGCCGAGTTTAATATTTGGGCAGATCCAGAGGCAGCGGAGATTGTGTTTTCGTACGGCGGCAAATTGATGATGAGTGGGCTTGACGTCACCCATGAATTACAGGCAACTCCAGAACGAATCGCAAAAATACGCAGGCATCAAGGTCAATTGGCAACTGTGCTAGCAGACCT
>SHUT01000063.1 GCA_009691255.1 Ilumatobacteraceae bacterium | reverse complement strand
GCTGCGTGCACGCTTGATGTGCGAGTACAGACTCTAGCAGAAAAACTGCGAGTCGAAACAGAAATGCGCGGACTTGCAGCAAATTACGAGGGAGCCACTTTGCTTGTTACAGGTGCAATGAATCGTCCGCCCATGCACTCGTCGTCATCAACTGAACTTTTTGCAATTGCACAAGATGTCGCCCACGAATTGCAGATGCCAGAGATCATCGGTGTAGAAGTTGGCGGAGGCTCAGACGGTAATTTTACGGCTGCTGCGGGAGTACAGACGCTTGACGGAATGGGAGCAGTGGGTGGGGGAGCACACGCCGATACAGAACATGTTGTAGTCGCCACGATGGTTCCGCGGGCGATGTTATTAGCCGGAGTTATTCAGCGTTTGTCTTCGATGGATAAAAGACCACCACTGCCGAGTGTTCCGGCTGACCGATAAACATCCAGTTTGGCGCGACTGTCGTCGATGTCAAGATTGTGCATTGTGAGTTGGCCAATGCGGTCAAGTGGACCAAACGACGCATTATCAACTTTTTCCATACTTAGTCGCTCGGGTGAATAGGTGAGATGTGGTCCAGTTGTGTTGAGAATGGAGTAATCCTCGCCGCGACGCAAACGGATTGTGACTTCTCCTGTGACGGCTGTACCCACCCAGTGCAAGAGTGATTCGCGCAGCATCAAAGATTGTGGGTCAAACCACCGACCTTCGTACAAGAGACGTCCAAGTCGACGTCCCATTGTGCGGTAGTTCTCAAGCGTTGCTTCGTTGTGGATTGCTGACACAAGCCGCTCGTAGGCAATATGCAAAAGCGCAAGACCAGGCGCCTCGTAGATGCCACGGCTCTTGGCCTCAATAATGCGGTTTTCGATTTGGTCGCTCATGCCGATTCCGTGACGACCGCCGATTGCATTAGCGAAATGAACAAGATCTACCTGAGTAGCGAACCCTTGCCCATTAATACTGATTGGGTATCCCTCGTGAAAAGCAATTGTGATGTCTTCTGACGCGATGTGTACGGCGTCGTTCCAGTGAGCTACACCCATGATTGGTTCGACGATTTCAATGCTCGCTGAAAGTTCTTCGAGCAGTTTTGCCTCGTGTGTTGCGCCCCAAATATTGGCGTCGGTGCTGTATGCTTTTTCTGCGCTCGCACGATAAGGAAGTTTGTGAGTGATGAGGAACTCGCTCATTTCGGTTCGGCCACCAAGTTCGGCAACGAATTGTTCGTCTAGCCATGGTTTGTAAATACGCAAGGCTGGGTTGACCATTAAGCCATAGCGATAAAAACGTTCGATGTCGTTTCCCTTGTATGTACTTCCGTCACCCCAAATATCGACACCGTCTTCTTGCATCGCGCGCACAAGCAATGTTCCGGTGACTGCACGACCAAGTGGTGTTGTATTGAAATATGTTCGGCCTGCAGTGGCGATGTGGAATGCACCACACTGCAATGCAACTAAGCCTTCGTGAACAAGTTCAGTTCGGCAATCAATTAACCGAGCCAAGTCTGCTCCGTATTGACGCGCACGATCGGGGATGCCAGCAAGATCTGGCTCATCGGGTTGTCCAAGGTCGGCGGTGTAGCAACATGGTAAGACGCCCCGCTGGCGCATCCAAGCGACTGCAGCGGAGGTATCAAGGCCCCCAGAGAATGCAATACCGACGCGTTCACCCACGGGGAGCGATGAGAGCACTTTGGACATGGGTCTAACGGTATCCAGTAGCGGTAGCCAGACGGTGGTCTATTCCGGGGCCACCCAATGCAGACCCGCAAAGGTGGCCAGAGAACCAGTGAGAGCGGCGGCGGCAACGATGATTTGGGCGATGGCAATACCGATGGTGGCGTCAAGATCAGCAATGGCGTAGGACCCCAGAAACAAGCTGGAGAAGATGCCTATCCACGGGGCAGTGGAGTAAGAGCCCAAATATGCCAAGGTAGTCAAAATAACAACGATGGCCAAGATTGCAAGAGCAAAAAAAGGTGCAGGATCGGTGGTTGGTCCGAGCCACCATGGCGGTCGGCTAATTGTGCGAGATGAAATAGCAATAGCAGTCACCGCGAGCAGGGTGGCGATCCAGGTGGCGGCGCCGACTACGGCCCAACCCGATGCGAGGACCCTGTGCGAGCCTTTAGTTGCATGATGCACAACAGAGACCGTACAACATAATTTGCAAATGGCTACTAATGTCTCCTCGGTGGACCACGCTAAATTTTCGAAGTTGTCGGTGTTTTTCCCGATGTGGAATGAGCAGGATTATCTAGAGCGGGCTCTTGATGCCGCTCGCGAGGAGTGCGAAGAACTCATAGAGCAGGGCGATATTGCTGACTATGAGCTGATCATCATCAACGATGCATCAACAGATCGAACTGCTGAACTCGCCGATGCCGCCGCGGCCGCCGATCACCGTGTTCGAGTTGTGCACCACGCCCAAAACCGCAAGTTAGGCGGGTCGATGAAGTCTGGTTATGCGGCTGCCACTGGTGATCTTGTGCTGTACACAGATGCTGACCTGCCATTTGACATGCACGATGTTCATAAGGCTGTTCGACTGTTGCGATATTACGACGCAGATGTGGTTAGCGCGTATCGGTTTGATCGCACTGGCGAAGGGTATGTGCGCACGGTGTATTCAGCGCTGTACAACATGTTGGTGCGGGTGCTGTTTGGCACTCGGGTGCGCGATATTAACTTCGCTTTCAAATTATGCCGCACACGTATTTTTGAACACATCGAACTCAAGAGCGAAGGCTCTTTTATTGATGCAGAACTCGTTGTTCGTGCTCAAAAGTTGGGCTATACCGTCGTGCAGTTTGGAGTCGATTATTTTCCGCGCACCAGGGGAGTATCGACGCTCAGTTCGCCTGCCGTGATTCGCAAGATTCTCAGAGAAGCCCGAACTTTACGCAAGGAAATCCGTAATATTTCTCCTGTTCAGTAGTGCACTAAGCCCAAAGGCATTCTCGTTGGTAGCGTTTTGGTGCTGTGAACTTCCCAGATGACACTTTTGATCCAAACGACCAAGACCCGATGACGCCCACCGTGCCCACATCATGGTTTGTTCAGTGGCGATCTTCTTTGATTGCCTTGGCGGTTTTGGGAACGATTGTTGGCATCATCGCTGTTGCGCGTCAGCCTGAGACTCCGATAGCAACAACAACCCTGCCCGCTACAACCACAACTGTATCTGCGGTTGATATCACTAATTTCGAACTGACTCGCACCCTTAAAAAGGGAATGCGGGGCGATGATGCACGTCGTGTACAACAGCGACTGAAGGATCTACATTTTGATCCAGGTCCGATCGACGGGGTATATGGTGGCGACACCATTACGGCTATCTGGGCGTATCAGGCGCTTGTCATGAAGATGACTCGGGACACGATTACTGATTTTGTGACGCCAGTGCTGTGGGACTCGATGCGTGGAACAGTTGCCATTGCTCCACGCAGAACTCGAACATCGCCAACTCATGTTGAGATTTATTTGCCAGAACAAGTGATGGTGGTCTTTAAGGGTGACGCGGCGATATTGATTACTCATATTTCGTCTGGGTCAAATCTTGATTGGTGCGAAGAAGTTGTCATCGACCCAGGTGAAGAAGGAAACACTGGTGTCGGAAGAATCACCGATGGCGCTTGCGGAAAATCAATTACACCAGGTGGTGTCTACGCCTTTTATATGCGAAAAAATGGTTTGCGCGAGAGCCAACTCGGAACAATGTGGAATCCCGTGTACTTCAACTACGGTATTGCAATTCACGGAGCGATGCAGGTACCAAAATATCCGGCCTCTCACGGGTGTATTCGTATCCCAATTTTTGTATCTGAGTATTTTCCGGCAATGGTGCAATACAGCGACAGAGTTTTTGTATTTGATGGCGTCAAAGAGCCAGAAGCATATGGGTCGCCAACGCCCTATTTCAATCGTCCGTGGCCTGAATACACAACAACAACGTCGTCAACGTCAAGCACTTCTACAACATCAACAATGGCTCCACCACCCGTAAAAAATTCAAGCACGACTGTTCCAGCACCTGCTGTTGTGGCCACTACTACGACTGTTGTTGGCTAGTTTTCTGAGCCATCCAGAAGCATGATTGGTACGCCAAGGGCTTCCTCGAGTAGATACTGACGTTCGCGCGCCGCATAAATATTCATCTCAACTGTTGGTGATTGAGCCAGGAGATCTACCGCGACTCCTAGTTCCTTTGCGGTAAATGCAAAGCCGTTCATCGATTTTGGTTCGGGTTCATCGCGCAGAATGCGCACCATGTTTGCTAGCGCTTCTGCTGTGCCAGACGAAATAACTGCAACCTCAGGGGCCAGAGCAATGATCTCCTTGCGCGATGGAGACAAAGTTGAATGTAAAAATTTACGACAAGCAGATGTCGCAGAAGGGTGCAACGAAGTCAATGAGAAGAATCTACTTGTCAAACGAATCGCTCCAAGTTTAAAACTGCGAACAAAATGCTGCGAAAGACCATCTGCGATGACGACCTCGGTGCTTCCGCTGCCAATATCAATAACAATGGAACGAGTATCCATAAGTGGAATCGCCTACATGACCCCTAGATGGATTAGCCGAGCTTCTTCGACGCCAGATATAACTTCGACAACAATAGAGGCTTCTTTGTGGGCACGATTGATAAAGACATCTGCATTAGTTGCTTCTCGAACTGCACTTGTGGCAATGGCGCGCAGTTCGGCTCCGTGGGCGTCTGCTACTCGTCTCATATTGCGAAGTGCGATGATGCCTCGTTCGATTGCCTCTGGGCTTAGCAACTTCATATCGCCGGAACCCTCACCGAGCCGCACCATTTCTTTTTCTCGGGTGATCACTTCAAACCCCGAATGGGTTGCGCGCGCAATCACAAGATGGAAACTATTTGTTCCGATATCAAGGGCGCCAATCATGGAAGATGATTCGGTCATAGAGATGAAAGTATCCGATTAAGTTCGACAAGTTCGGCTTCCTGGGCTTTGACCATGGCTGCAGCAAGTTTGATAACCTCATCATTTTTTCCATGATTGGCTGCGTATTGAGCCATGTGAAGCCCACCGTTGTGATGAGCAATCATCAGTTGGGCAAATAACTTGTCGGCATCAACTCCAGTTGATTTACGCAATCGTTGCAGCTGCTCGTTAGTTGCGAGCCCAGGCATGCGCTCGAGGGGCACCGGATTATTCATCCATGTCATCGCCTGCTCGGATTCGTTGACTTCTGACTCGCCAAAAATGCGAAGTAGTTGCACCATGCGACCTGATTCAAAAGATTGGTCAAACTGAATCTCGCGAGCAATTGTTCTTTGCACTGCTTGGCCGTCGACCCAGTTGTCGAGATACACAGATGCCATAGCGACTGCTTGCTCGTGGTGGATTCGCATGTCCTGCAAGAAGCCAGTATCTACAGAATTGTGCTGCACGCGGCCGGCACGATTGCCCATGAAATAGCCGATTGAAAAGAGCAAAACAGCCACGGCAATGACCCCGATGATGGCATTGGCGGGATTTTTCCACCACGGTAATAGGTCGGCATCGGACTCTGTGTTCATTCGTGCCACGGTAGTAGTCTGAACCCGATGACTACCACCTCCTCGTCTGTACTCGTTGATGCGATTGTGGCCCCATCCGTTCGATCTCGGACCATTGCTCGTGACGCCGCCCTCGTTGTTGGGTTTGCGCTCTTTACGGCGTTGGCTGCGCAGATAACGATTCATCTTGGCTTTACACCCGTGCCTATCACTGGGCAGACCTTTGCTGTGTTGTTGAGCGGAAGCGTGTTGGGGTGGCGACGTGGTGCACTATCGCAAGGCGTGTACTGGGCGATGGGGCTTGTTGGACTGCCGTTTTATTCTGGCGGAGACGGTGGATGGTCGGCAGGGACAGGTTCAACAATGGGATACCTCGTCGGATTTATTGCAGCCGCTGCGCTGATTGGTTATGTATCCCAGAGACAAGGCAATCGCAACTATGCATCATCTTTTTCCGCAATGGCAATGGGAACCGTCGTGATCTATGTATTTGGTGCCGGATGGCTTGCCCACAACTTGCACATCCCTGTCGCCACCGGAGATAAAAACGCAATTGGTTATGGCGTAACTCCTTTTCTTATCGGTGACCTCCTAAAGATGCTCGTAGCAGGTGCAATTGCGCCAACTGCTTGGGCGGTTCTTGGCCGCGACAAAAAGTAAGGCACTAACGATGACAACAGAAATGAATCCGCGCAAAGAATGGGAAGCGGCATTTGCTGCGAGCAAGGTTCGCGACGAGCCATTTACCACGATGTCGGGAATTGCTCTCGATCCGGTGTACGGACCAGATGATGCAGAACAACCCGGTGTATATCCGTACACGCGCGGACCGTACGCCTCGATGTATCGCTCCAAACTTTGGACAATGCGTATGTTTGCCGGTTTTGGTACCGCTCAAGATACGAACTGGCGCTTTAAAGAAATCATTCGTGCTGGGGGCGACGGCTTATCGACTGCTTTTGATATGCCAACTTTGCTTGGGCTCGATTCCGATCATGAGATGAGCGACGGAGAAGTCGGCCGATGCGGTGTTGCCATCGACACATTGGCAGATATGGAAGATCTTTATGACGGAATCGATCTTTCGGCGATTACGACGTCAATGACAATTAATTCTCCTGCTGCTGTGATTTTTGCGATGTTTATTGCTCAGGCAGAGCGAGCAGGTGTCCCACGTGCAAAGTTGGGTGGCACACTACAAAACGACATCTTGAAGGAATACCAAGCACAAAAAGAGTTTGTGTTTCCTCCGCGTCACAGCATGCGTTTAGTGCGTGACACGATTGCATTTGCCACAAATGAAATGCCACGTTGGCATTCAATTTCAATTTCTGGATATCACATTCGCGAAGCAGGGGCAACTGCTGCCGAAGAACTGGCGTTTACTCTGGCAAATGGTTTTGCCTATATCGAACTTGCGTTGCAGGCTGGATTGCCCATCGA
>SHUT01000062.1 GCA_009691255.1 Ilumatobacteraceae bacterium | reverse complement strand
TGACGCTTTAAGTTGTGGGGGATACTCTGATTGGTTTTTAGGGTCGATCGGTGAGATGAAGTTGATGTATGACAATTTGCAAGGTGTTGGTGGTTTTTCTTACACTTATGGCTATTGGAGTTCTTCTGAGTTCAGCGCGGAGAAGGCGTGGTACTGGGACTTCGAATTAGCGACCCCGGGAGTCTGGGCAAAAAATTCCCTTTTGGCCCGCGTCCGTCCAGTGCGGCAATTTTAATCTATTTTTCTGTTTATCTATTTGAAATTTTCTGCCGTCAGGTAGAAAATTTTTGAGTAAATGGACCTCATTTGTTTGAAGTACAATTAAATGTGTTTTGGTCATCTTCATAGACCCAATCAAGCAACTGTTTGAAACTAGAAACCTTCAGCGAGTCTTTGGTCCATGCTTCTGAGTAGCCATCAAACTTGTCAATCTGGGCCTTGTGGCCCTTTCAGCATAAGGAATTACCCCCTTTTAGTTTTAGTGCTAAAATAGTTGCGTTTTATTACAATACTGACTAGAGTAATTTCCAGAATCCAAAGCGCCCGCCTTGGATGTGTCACCCTGCGGAGGAGAGACATGGTTATGGCTATTGAAGGAAGTGCCGCAACACGCGAGATCGAGTTGATTGCGGTCATCCTGCCTAAAGCATGGACATCAGATGCTTTATGCCAAGGCAAGACCCGCCTGTTCTTTGCACCCCGTGCCGAAAGACCTCAAGCGCGTACCCGCCGAGAGTCGCGAGCTCAGCAACTTTGTTCCAAGTGTCCAGTCGCACAAGAGTGCCGAGAATCAGCGCGACAGAATCACGAATACGGATACTGGGGTGGAGAAAACGAAGAAGACCGCCATCTCGCTGGGTTTACGGTTGCCGCTCCAATCGGAATCAAAACTCGTCTACCTCGGACCGCATAACTGTCGCATGGCACACTAGAGCCATGACAACACACGATTCACCCGGAGCACTCGTTCGAACATTTATTGACTTGCTCGTTGCTAACCAACCAGACGCTGCCTGCGCAATGGTGTCAGATGATTGTGAATACGACAATGTTCCAATGGGAAAAGTTTTTGGGCCATCCGGAATAAGCGGAAGTCTTGCCCCATTTCTTGGTGGATGCACCGCAATCGAATGGAACATCCATCGACAAGTCGAAACCGGAACCGTCGCGAGTGGCACTGTGTTCAATGAGCGAACAGACAGATTCCAGCTAGGTGGTCGTTGGGTTGAGATCCCAGTGTGCGGCATCTTTGAAGTACGTGGCGGCAAAATAACTTTGTGGCGTGACTATTTCGACCAGCCAACCTTTCGGGATCAACTCAGCGCAGGTGCCTAGGTTTCATCCAAGAGACACCCACGACTTACTCTGAGCACATGCCGCAATCGCCCGCAAGTCAGTCCCCTTCTGTTGAACCCCCGCAACCTGCCACAAGCAGCCTTGGGTTTGAAGAGGTTTTTGCGCATAAATTATTCGCAGTCATCGACTTTGAAACAACTGGTCTAAGCCCTGCCATCGACAGAATTTTACAGATGGCAGCCGTAGTCGTTGACATCGATGGTCGCATTGTCGATTCCTTCGAGACAGTAGTTAAACCAGAGCAACCTAGCGAGTACACCCACGGGGCTGAACACGTTCACGGCATCAGCGCAGACGAAGTCAACAACGGAATGCCTCTCGGGTTAGCAATGCGTCGTCTCCAGGACATCAGTCAAAACGCCGTATTTACAGCCCATAATGCGCGCTTTGATCTCGGATTTTTGCATGCCGAATCAACCCGCATTGGACAACCATGGATCATCACTGACTACGTTGACACGCTTTTTTTATCTCGCCACCTTGATCCCGACAAAGAACATCCACACACACTTACTCACCTCATCGAAAAATATGGGATCACGCGAACCGTGGCGCACAATGCGCTTGCAGATGCACGAGCAACGGCCGAACTATTAGTCGTACTTCTTGCCCAAGAACGTCAACGACAGTCTCAGTCGGCCGACTCAGACGCAACCAAGTAGCGACTCAACACCGTTTGAGCAGTGCGTTGCGCAATATCTATAAATTCAACTGGCTTACTGATCACGATATTTGACCCTGCACGCAAGGCCAAACGACCAAGCCAATGAGGACTATTCACGACTATTGAAATTTCAAACGAACCATCGTCGTTCTCGGTCACGTCACGGCAAGGATACGACTCCACCACCCAAGCAGCAGCAGCCTTCAGATGTGCTCGCACAACCGGCAGTGTCCCGTCGTCAGGAAACCAGAGTGGAGCCAATGCAGTCGTGGCAATAATCTCAACAGTTTCGCCCGTCACGCGCACATCCTGAATACGGTCAATTCGAAATGTTCGTGATTCGTTGCTCAAATCATCATCGGCTACTGTGTACCAGTGGCCCGCATCACTGAACACAGTTCGCGGAGTAATCGTTCGTTGAGTGGCGACATCTTTGCTCGGTGACAAATACTCAATCTCGAGCTTTTGCCCCTTTTCGGCTGCTTCCCAGACAACATCAAGATACGTTGCTTGCTCAGTCTCCACATCAACCACGTCTCCACCCAGGAAATCACGCAGTTTTGCAATCGCAGACGCCAGTCGCTTATCGCGTCTCATGCCCGGCAATTGAGCAGCTGCGTCGGCCAAGACACTTAGACCAAAAATCTCAACATGTGTAAGTTCAAGAGTTCGATAAAAGGATTGCGACGGACTCGCTTCGACGGTTCCGTCTTCAAACACGACAATGTCAATCATGTCACCACCGCCATACGGAGGAACCCCACAGACCATCGCTGTGCTCAGATCTTCAAGGACTTCTTCTTTTGTCAGACCAAACTGTTGAGCAATCTCTTCAACCGTGGAACCACCACGCTCCATCACCCACGGCATTATGTGCAATGCGTTCTGTACGCGCACTTTTGCCGACCTTGGACCGCGCTTGCGGATGTGTCGCCTCCAACTATTTCTGCCCCTCATCGGTTACCTGCTGCAACTTCGTTGAGCCAGCCGATAACTTCTTGTCGAATATTAGGAGGCGAAATCACTTCTGCGCGATCAACCATGGCAAACAACCAAGCCCGAAAAGCAACACGATTTACACACGAAACCTGAACATCAATATCGCCATTTGGGTGCTTTGTGATAACTCCGGAGTTACCAACTTCTCGCGCAACTGTCACAGCCAGGACTTTGTCAATGCGCACTATCGCCTGCTCGGAGGCACCATCAAATAACTTGGCATCAACTGGCATTGCGTCTGCGAGTTTGTAATCTGCTCGACGCACGAAGGCTTGTGCTGTTGATCCGATCCTGACGTCGCCTTGGATACGGTCAACTCGGAACACGACTTCTTCTTGGCGTGATAGATCGTAGGCACCCAAGTACCAATAGCCATCCCGGGAAAGCAATCCGTACGGATGCACAGTGCGATCCTTGGCGTTGTATCGCATTGACACAACGCGACACTCGTTCGTGGCTCGCCACAGTTCAGGCAGTGCCAGAGAGCCTGCTCCAAGATGCATTGTTCCAAATCCAACGTGGTCATCAATCACGCCACCCAACCGCACCACCGCACGCCGACCCCACTCGGTGTCGATCTGCACCATCGTGGCAGCTTCTTGCAACGCCTTGATCTCGTCGGTAGTTAGCCGTGACGCAAGCTTGCCGTACCCCTTTTTATCTAGAAAATATGCTGTCTTGCCCGCAGCATCACCACTCAGCACGATCTTAGAAATCGGCACACCCATATCACGTAACGAAGCCTTGTCTCGCTCAAATGATGTACGGCGTCCTTCATCAGAGGCTCCGTATTCGGCACCCATCTGGTCCATGATTTGCTCAAGCGTTTGGGGCTGAGCGTTGTTGCCAAGCAACGCCAAAAGGTTGAGCATGCGCTCAGCCGGATCTCGTTGCTTTGAGTTAGCCATCATGCGCAGGCTAGACGCTTACACGCGCCCTTGTACGGCGTGCTGATCGATAACTAGGCGCACCATAGCAATGACTTCTTCTGCAGTTAAACCAGGAGTAATGACACCCGCTATACCAGCCTCGCGCAATTTAGGAACATCGGGCACAGGAATAATGCCTCCAACAATCACCGGAATATCGGCTCCACGATCACGCAGTTTTTGCACAACTCGGGGAGCAAGGGTCATGTGCGCCCCAGACAACATTGACAAACCAATCGCATCAACGTCTTCGTCTATTGCAGCAGCAGCCACTGTGTCGGGTGTCTGAAAAAGTCCGGTGTAGATCACTTCGAATCCCGCATCGCGCAACATGCGGGCAACCACTTTGACCCCACGGTCGTGCCCGTCAAGTCCGACCTTTGCTACCAAAATTCGTTGTGCCATTGATGTCTCCCTCACTTTAGTCTGCCACCTGTGTTGGCATACTGCTACCAGTCGACCTAGTCCTGTTGGCGATACCAGTCAGCCAACATCGCCGTACTTGAGTCAGTATCAATACTTTGCTTTCCCGTCAGGATTGGCTCAATCTGAGCAGTCAGCGCCTTGCCAAGCTCTACTCCCCACTGGTCAAAACTATTGATGTTCCAGATCCACCCCTGCACAGCGGCGCTGTGTTCGTAAAAAGCAATGAGTTGACCCAACGTAAATGCATTCAGCACTGGCATCACGATGCAGGTGCTTGGTTTATTACCCACGAAAGTGCGATGTGGGACGAGCGATTCTGGCACGCCGTCAGCGCGAACTTCTTGCTCAGTCTTGCCAAATGCAAGTGCAGCAGACTGCGCAAGCATGCTCGCAAACAATATCTGTTGCCCACTCTCGTCGTTATTCGAAGTGCGTCTTACAGCGATGAAATCTGTACTGATTTTATTTGTTCCTTGATGCAACATCTGAAAAAAAGAATGTTGCGCGGCAGGACCTGGCTCGCCCCACACCGTTGGCGAAGTTGCATATGTAACACCGTGCCCATCGACAGTGACACTCTTGCCATTGCTCTCAGTAAGCAACTGTTGCAAAAAAGCGGGGAAATGCCGTAAACCATGACTATACGGAATCACTGCAAGCGATGAAGAGTGTCGCATCGAAGCGTTCCAGACACCAAGCAGAGCATGAATCACGGGCGCATTTTGTGCCAACGGAGTTGTTTGCACATACTCGTCAGTGGCCGCCATTCCGCGCAAGAATTGTCTAAAAACTTCTCCACCACAAGAAACTATTGCGGGGAACCCAATCACAGAACTCACTGAAAAACGACCACCTACCCAATCAAAGAACTCCAAAATATGGTCATTCGAGATCCCCCACTTGGCAGCAACTTTGGGTGCCGCCGTTGTCGCAACAAAATGATGAGACACGGCTTCTGCGCCGAGCGCACTAGTTATCCATTCCCGCGCGCGACTTGCAATATGCAATGTCTCCGAAGTTGTAAATGTTTTTGAAGCCACCACGAACAACGTGAACTCTGGCGACAAATTATTTCGAGTCAGCACATTATCTAAATGTGTCGGATCAATACTAGAAACAAAATAGCAAGCAGGGCCATTGCACCACGCTTCGAGCGCATCGGCAACAACGACATTGCCTAAGTCAGAACCACCGATGCCGATGCTGACAATCGCCCTAAATGCATGCCCACTAAACCCAACGATTCGACCAGCGCGTATTGCCTCTGCCAACTCAATGGCGCGTTCAGTTTGTTCTTTTGCCGCTGCGGCCATCGATGAATCACCCTGCGACCGAAGATGCATATGTCCGACTGGACGATGTTCTGTGACATTAAGTTCTGCGCCGTTCATCATGCCTGCGAAGTGCTCTTGTACGCCTGCCTCATGGGCAAGCGCAACCAGAGCGTCTAATCCGGATACTGAAAGAATCTGTTTAGAGAAATCAAAAAATATGTCGTTGCAGGACAGAGAAAACTTCTGTCCCCGCGCTGGATCACTAGCAAATAAATGACGAAGCGATATATCTGACTCGTCCTGGGCGATGCGCTCTACGACCTGCCATTGCCCTGACATTTAGATTGTCGGAACTTCCACGTGTTTTCCAAACACCGACCCCAACGTATTCATGACTTCACCAAGAGTTGCATACACCGAAACAGCTTCAATCAGTGCCGGCATGACATTAACTTCTGGATCGGCTGCGACCATGCGCAAATGCTCGAGGGCCTTTTGGACAGCGCTGTCATCTCTTGACAACTTCACTGATTCAAGACGCTTGTGTTGGCGAGTCTCGTCTTCATTTGTGATTTGCAATACATCAATACTTGCTTCGTCGTTGCCCTCAAGGAAACGTGTCACACCCACAACAGTGCGTTCGCCAGCATTAAGCATCTTTTCTTGAATATAGGCAGAATCAGCAATGCGTCCCTGGAACCAATTGTCTTCAATGCCTTGAATAACACCCTCAAGCATTGATCCGCCACCCAAAGTATCGATTGTCGCAAAAATTGCTTCTGCTTGGCGTTCCATCTCGTCTGTCAAAGACTCCACAAACCACGAACCGCCAAGTGGGTCTGCCACATTGGTGACATTTGTTTCGTAGGCCAAGACTTGTTGCGTGCGCAAAGCAATGCGTGCGGCTTTTTCGGTTGGTAATGCCAGTGCTTCATCCATTGAGTTTGTGTGCAGACTCTGCGTACCACCCAAGACTCCGGCCAGGGCTTCGATTGCAGTTCGCACGATATTTACTTCGGGCTGCTGCGCAGTAAGAGAAACACCTGCCGTTTGGGTGTGAAACCGCAACTGCATTGAGCGTTCTGACGTTGCACCGTAACGCTCTTTGATCCAGCGTGCCCAGATTCGTCGTGCCGCACGATACTTGGCGATTTCTTCAAAGAAATCAATATGTGCATTGAAGAAAAAGGACAAGCGCGGTGCAAACGCATCGATGGGCAATCCAGCCTGCAACGCAAGTTCGATATAGGCAAAACCATTTGCCAGAGTAAACGCCAGTTCTTCGGCAGCAGTTGCCCCTGCTTCGCGAATGTGATATCCAGAAATTGAAATTGAATGCCAACGTGGCATTTCATTTGT
>SHUT01000061.1 GCA_009691255.1 Ilumatobacteraceae bacterium | reverse complement strand
ATCAGATTCACCCTCAATCATTTCTTCTTCGCCTTTGCAGTCGCCAGTCACGCTGAATTTGACGGTTTGCTTTTTGGTTGCTGCTGGATGTGATGCAGCACTTGCTACCTGTGTGGTCGCTAATAAACCAATCACAGTAATTGTTGAGACCACAGCGGTCTTTAGATTTTTCATTGGGCTCCCTTTATAACGGTGTAAATATGGACATTATTTTTAACCTCTGAGGCCTAGATTACCTCAGTTAAAGAAGCCTTGCAAGGGGTTCAAGGTAAATACCTGATATTTCAATTGGCACACCCCTAAACGGGCAATACTAGGCATTATGGGAATTTCTGCCGATCGCAAATGGGTCTTGGCAACGGCTGTAACCCTTATTATTATACTCTTGGGGGTGGTTTGGTGGTTATCCTTTAGCCCTAAAGTGGTCACAGTCAAGGACGCACTCGACGATTTTAGAGCTCGGGTCACGACCACCTTGATGGCGAAGTCCCCCGCTGCAGTGCCTCGTGTGCCCCACGCAATCCCCCCGATAGGTGTCTATACATACAAAACGGTTGGGCATGAGTCTCTGGATGGTCCACTCAATGAGAGCCACGACTACCCCGCTGAGTCCGCAATCACGATTACGGCATCTGATTGTGGTTTTGACTGGCGATGGGAAGTCTTCGAACGACGCTCTGACACCAATACATGGTGTTGGACAAATAGCAGTCTCACTGAATCACAATCGACCACAGATCATATTTTTTTTAATGTCCATGACAAGCGGACCTTTGTCTGCCAACCAGTTGCAGTGGTATTGCCTTCTGACCCTGCGGCAACATCGTCGTCCACCTGTGCCGGGTCCGACACCGTGAACGCGCATACTGCTCAAGTTGTCGGAACAGAAAGTCTTCGAGTCGGCAACGACACCGTAGAAACTTTAATCGTCACCGCAACAGACGTCACGGGCAAAAAATCTAGCGGTACATCCGTTGTCACTCTTTGGCTGCGGCCATCGGACGGCTTAATTGTAAAAATGCATCGCGTTGCAGATATTAAAAATAATTCGATCATCGGAGCCATCCGCTACACCGAAGACATTACCCTCACGCTTTCGTCATTAACGCCGCAGATGTAAATTGTTTAGGCTGTGAGTTCTAGTCCAGCGAGATCCCCATCTGCACGCCATTTTTCAAGAACTTGGATAAATGCCACTGATCCACCGCCAAAAGAGCCATTCTGAATTGCCCGATCGCTGGGCCTACCTTCGTTGTTGTAGTAACCAGGGGTGCATGATTCCAAAAATTTAACATTCATTTGCGACAACGAAATAATTTTCTGTACCCATGCGTCTTCGTCTTCCTGTTTGGCTTCAATTCGCGTGATTCCATTTTGTTCAGCATGATTCAGAATGTATCCGAGATGTGTTGCCTGCTCGCTGAGCATGTGTGGAAAATTAACTGTGAATCCAGACTGCAAGTTGCTGATGATGAAACAATTTGGAAATCCGCGACTATGAAATCCATGCAGTGTTGAGGCCCCGTCAGCCCATTTTTGGGTAAGCGTGACACCATCTCGACCAATGATCTCATAGCCGGCACGCCGAGAATACTCTGTTCCGACTTCAAAGCCGGTTGCATAAATAATGCAATCAAGTTCGTATTCCACTCCGTTGGCTATGACTCCGCGTTGTGTAATGCGATCAACGCCTTGACCTGCCGTATCAACAAGAGTGACATTGGGACGAGTAAATGTCTGTAGGTATTCATCATGAAAACATGGGCGCTTGCAGAACTGCCGGTAATAAGGCTTAAGTGCTTCGGCGGTGGAGTTATCGTGAACAATCTGATCAACACGAGAGCGGATCTGTTCCATTTTCTCAAAGTCCGCAAGTTCCATTGTTGAGGCAAGGCCTTCTGGAGAAAAATCTGCGTTTGCATTATTGCGCACCATTACTAGCAATTTGCCAATTATGTCGGTCCAGCCATCGCCCACAAGATCTTCTGACTCAGGAATTCCAGATACCAAGTTGTTGAAGTTTTCCATGCGCCGCTTTTGCCAACCAGGTTGCAATGAGTTCGCCCATTCTGGGTCTGTGTCTCGATTGTTTCGCACATC
Organism: Ilumatobacteraceae bacterium; assembly: GCA_009691255.1. Classification (GTDB taxonomy): domain Bacteria; phylum Actinomycetota; class Acidimicrobiia; order Acidimicrobiales; family Ilumatobacteraceae; genus UBA2093. The sequence goes on along the minus strand of SHUT01000061.1, from coordinate 5,143 downwards.
AATGGATGATGGCGTGCGCTGAAAAACAAAAAGCTCTGCTGCGGCTGCTCCGACATGCGGGACACATTGCACGGCAGTGGCACCGGTGCCGATGATACCGATACGTTTTCCGACAAGTCCTGACAAGCCGCCATCAGATGTTCCGCCTGTGTAGTTGTAGTCCCAACGGCTGGTGTGGAACGAATGTCCTTGATATGTCTCGACACCAGTGATTCCGGGAAGTTTTGGTCGATGCAGTGGACCGTTGGCCATGCATACAAACCGTGCCCGCATTCGATCATCGCGATTAGTTGAAATAATCCAACGTTGCGCATCATCATCCCATCGCACTTCTGTCACTTCTGTTTGAAAACACGCGTTGCGGTATAGATCGAAATGTTCACCTATGGCACGGCTATGTTTCAGAATCTCGGGGGCATGCGTGTATTTTTCTTTAGGTATATAGCCCAATTCTTCAAGTAACGGCAAATAGATGTATGACTCCACATCACATGCAGCACCCGGGTATCTGTTCCAGTACCACGTGCCACCAAAATCGCCGCCCTTTTCAATCACACGTAAATCTTGAATGCCGGCTTCACGCAGACGCGCGCCTGTCAGTAAGCCACCAAAACCACCGCCGATGATGATGACTTCGACATCATCATGCAATGGTTCGCGGATTAATGGTTCAACATATGGATCATTGAGATAGTGGGCAAAATTACCGACAACATCTTGATACTGCTCGTTGCCGTCGACGCGCACTCTCTTGTCGCGTTCTTCAAGATATTTCTGGCGTAGTGCATCAGGGTCGAAAGCAATTGTTGTTTTTTCTTCAACCTTTGCAGATCTCACTTAAAATTATCCAATCACTTTGTAAACTTCGTAATCAACGCGATTCTTGCCTGGTTTACCAATCGCCACGGCCTGAATGTCATTGAGCCACGCATATTTCTCGTCTCCGGCTTGGAACAAAGGTGCTGTCACGATTTGGGGACCATCTGCTCCGGGGGCCATGACTCCGGTGTACGTCATATATATAGGTGTGCCATCATCTGTTTTCAAAATAATCCGCACATCAAGCTGTGCGGTGCCGTTGGCGCGCATTGTCAGCCAGTCAGCCCCGATGTTAGAAATTGTTCCACTCGCTCGTGGACCGCTGAATGTTCCGCCTGTCACTGGCACAATGACTCTTGTGCCAAGTGGACCATCTGGAACCACTACTGGATCAGCAAGTGTTGCATTAATTGTGAACAGATACTCAACAGACAATGACGTGGTGTTTTGGGGCATAGTCATATGATAGTGCGAGAGTTTCTTCAAAATCTTGTTGTAGAAACCCCTCAATAACGTGAATGACCTTGAATCACATCACGAAATGCTCGATCAGTGTCGGTCACGGGGTCCCGCGGTAAGCCGAGGATCTTTTCGCCGATGATTGAGCGCTGTATCTCATCGGTGCCGCCAGCAATTGACTGCGCAGGAGTTGACACCAAAACCTCGGCAACAACACTGTCCAGTGGATCTATTCCGTCGCACAACATTGCGCTTGCCCCAGCAATCAGCGCATGAACTCTTGCCGCACGACGCGCAACCTCTGAGGCAGCAAGTTTGCCCAATGATCCCTCTGGGCCTGGTGGGCGACCAAGCGCTCGAGCTGCGCGTGCTCGTGATGCTGTCCATTCATTAGCCTTCACGAACGACGATAGTCGCATGATTTCTTGACGCACAATTGGATTATTAGCGACGCCCCTGGCACGAGCGCGATCAACAACTAGGTCGGCGCGACCAGCACGTTGCGGATACCACACGTAAGTCTGAAAATGTTCGTGTGCTTCTGCTTCTGCTTCTGCCAGTGTGCGGCCGAGCGGTGTACCAGATTTACCAAATTGTGGTCGACGCATTGTTGCAAAACCACGCTCGTGAGAAAGCGTGGTGCGTGCGATTCGCCAACCGTCATTCAACTGACCAACAAGATAATCAGCAGGAATCCGCGCATTTGTCATGAACACTTCATTAAAAGAAGAATGATGATTCATCTGCTTTATTGGACGCACTTCTACGCCTATCTGTTGCATCGGCAATACAAAATATGAGATTCCTTGATGTTTGGGAACATCCCAAGAGGTGCGGGCAACAAGCATGCCTAGATCGGCGTGATGAGCACTTGTGTTCCACACTTTTTGACCATTGACAATCCACTCATCACCATCTTGAACAGCAGTCGTTGTGAGGCTCGCGAGATCAGAACCTGCACTAGGTTCACTAAACAATTGACACCATGTCAACTCACCTGTCAATGTTTTACGCAATAGTTTTGTGCGCAGTTCGTCTGATCCGTGTTCTAGAAGTGTTGGCGCTGCGAGTGACATCCCGCCACCTAGTGGTTGGCCAACCGCACCTGCTGTTCGCAAGGCGTCTGCAACGACAGCATCTGCCCATGCCGGCAACCCACGCCCGTGCCATTGTTCTGGCCACGAAGGTACGGCCCATCCAGAAGATACAAATTCTTCTCGCCAGGCGAGCAGACCCATATTGGGATCCCATGTTGCCGAGATCCAGCTAGCAACTGCGGCACGCACTGACTGCTCTGTCGGCGAACTCGTCATAAAGACTTCTCGTCGGCGTCTGTTCGCAATCCGCAAGCACGAATCCAAATGTTATTTAGTGCAACCACAGCGGATTCATCAGAAATGCCGTCGTCACTCACCTGCAGCCACTGAGCGAAACTCGACAACATTGACACAAGAGCAGCAGCAGTCGTTATTGCATCAATGTCAGCATCAGCTAAGCCCTTCGATTGCCAACGCCGAATTGAACTCGCCACACGAGAAACATGCTCGTACCGCGAACGGACCCGTGCCGCATTAACAGCGGCATCCTGAGCAGCTACCTGTTCAACTAAGCGATAAAGATCTGCGTTGGCACGAACTACAGCCAGATAGTTTCGATTAGAGACAGCAAGATTCTCGATGGGGTCACCGCTTCGACGTCGCTCAAACGAGACAACCTCGCGTTCGATATCTTTGTCAATTAGTGCAACCAGATGACGAAAAATATCAATCTTTGATTCGAAATACGTGTAAAAACTTCCGCGTGCCACGCCAGCCGCGACAACAATATGCTCAACAGTTGTGTCTGTATAGCCGTGCATCGCGAAAGATACACGTGCTGCATCAAGTAATAGTTGACGAGTACGTTGCGTTTTTTTGGTGGGCACCGCATCAATACTCGCGCGACGTTCAGCAGCAATACCACTTGCCACCCAACCACCGCGCGTGATCTCTGGCGTTTTTATTTGACGTTTCTGCACTTGGTTCACCACTGCTCCATCATCACGCCGTCATTGTTACGCCAGCACGGCGAAACAGATCCGCTTGTGCTTCTATTGCGCGTAAATACGCGTCGACTGTGCGTTGACGTGGTTCAGGCACAAGGTGCGTCACTCCTACTTCTTGATAGTGATCAATCTCGGCCAAAATAATGTCATGGTCGTCTTCTAAGGCATCCCATCGAGTGCGCATTGAGATGACAAAGTCGGCCTCTGGTCTTGCGGCACGAAGTTTTTTCACTCGTTGAGCGGTCTGCTCCGGCGACAAAAACGCCCCGTGCCAACCATCACCCACGCGAGTCGCTCTTGCTAGTGCAATGTCAGCATGTCCACCTATCCATAGCGGTACATGGCCAACAGGTTGTGGCTTGGTGCGCATTGACGCAAACCGTGCACCGTGTACCGGAAACTCTGCCGTGATGTGATCATCGGTCCACGCGAGTCGCATAATGTCGATTCCCTCATCGGTGCGCGCACCGCGCTCACTAAATGGCACACCCAAAGCATTGAACTCTGCTTCTAACCATCCAGCAGCTATTCCAAGAATAATTCGACCACCACTTAATTGATCAATTGATGCCACCATTTTTGCCAACACCAACGGATTTCGCATCGGTAAAACCAACACCGTGGTGCCCAGGCCAACACGATTCGTACAAGCCGCTACCCATGTCAACGCAACAAGTGGTTCAAAAACATACGCTGATGGCGGATACTCCGCGTCAGTCGGAACAGCCACATGGTCGCTCACCCATACATCTGCGTATCCAAGTTCTTCCGCCAGCACGGCCGCCCTAGTCATGGCGTCTCCTGATGCAGCAGGACCAGCCTGCGGCAGGTGGATTCCGGCTGTTATTGCATTATTGGACGACATCAACTCAAGAGTAGCACTTTTCGACATAAATGTCGAAAAGTGCTACATTGACGCAATGATCGAGCACAACATTGAGATAGATACTGGCGAAGGTTCGATGGGGGTCTTTATCGTTCACCCCGAGGCGGCAGACAACAAAGCAGCAAAGTTCCCCGTTGTGTTGTTCTTAATGGATGCTCCAGGCAAAAGACCACTCTTACATCAGATGGCACGAACGATTGCAGAGCAGGGTTACTACGTCATGTTGCCGCATCTTTATTACAGGGCCACCACTGGATTCGAACTTGATTTTACAAGCAAAGAATCAATGACACGAATGACAGAACTAATGCGTGGCATTGGCAACAAAATGGTGGCACGCGATGCCGCTGTCTTGTTTGCATACGCCGATGCAGACAATATTGCCGATGCCGCACAAGTTGGTTGCGTTGGTTACTGCATGAGTGGCCCATTTGCATTATGGATCGCCGCTGAACATGCCAATCGTGTGCGGGCTGCGGCATCGTTCTATGGCGTTCGTCTTCACACCGAAGCTGACGATTCTCCGCACACTCGGTTTGGAGAAATAACGGGAGAAATCTACGTCGGCTGTGCCGAACACGACGACTACGTGCCCCTTGACATGGTGGACCGATGCGAAACAGCCATGGCCGAGTCTGGAGTGAGCGGACGACTCGAGCGATATTGGGGAAAACATCACGGTTTTGCTTTTAACGATCGACCTGCGTACGACGTTGTTGCCGATCAACGTCATTGGGATGTCTTGCTTGATCTCTTTGATCGCAATCTTCACTCCTCGGGCACGCCGTGAGCGAACCTTTTGTTGGCACCACGCAAGTGGCCGAGCATGTGACATCGCTGCGACTTTTGCGACCACCACATAATTACTTTTCTACTGAAATGATTTCTGAAATTGCTGATGCGCTAGAACATCTTGACGAGGATGACTCCTGTCG
>SHUT01000060.1 GCA_009691255.1 Ilumatobacteraceae bacterium | reverse complement strand
GATCACTGCCAATGGCGCTGTTTGCCCATCCTGCAACAATCGATGAAAAGAGCCCAGCCCCACCTCCTGCGTATGTGAGCAAGATGCCACCAGTTCTAAATTTTGGAAGTGTGGCGTCGTGCAAGTGAGGAGGAATACCTTCGGCGATTCCGCGGGCACCACGAACGAGTTGGTCGCCTGGTGTACGGGAGCGCTCAATGAGTTGGGTGATTAAGTGCTCGCGGGTCCAGCCTTCTTGAGCAAAAAGTCGACCATGATCAGGGCTAATCACTAAAATGGCATCGAACCCGATCACGAGTTTTGGGTGGTGAACGGTTTGTAGACATGCCACAAGTGAGTTGGTGAGTTCGTCTGCTGTGCGAGCTAGTTGGTCGACAACACAACGCGGACCTTCGCCCGCAAAGACGGTGACAGCATTTTGTCCAAGCGCAATGCCACGTTCTGTGGCGAGCGATGTAAATGGTGAGCTGATTTCGTCTTCAGCAAAACAAAAAGATATTTTTCCAGGGTTGCCATGTGTAGCTCGGTCTACTTCTCCGGGGCGACCTCCACCAATGTTGCGAATAGTAAGTTGTACAGCGCGACCGATTGTATTGTTTGCACGGTTTCCTTGGCCGAACACGTTGACACCGCTGTTCATTCCGATTGCGCGCGTTCCGGGTCCGTTGCAAATAATCACTGGACCAACGGGCATCGTGGTGGCAAGAACGCCGTGCATATTGAACTCGTCTGTGCAGACTGCTTCGAGTGCTGCGATTACCCACGGCAGATACTCAGGCAAGCAACCCGCCATCACAGCATTAATGGCAATTTTTTCAACAGTAAGTTCGACTAAATCAGGTGGTGCAATTGCGATCACATCTTGTGGTGCACGCGTCGTGCCAGTCAACATCCGCAAAACTCGTTTTGGGGTTGGCGGGATAACCGGTAGTCCATCAGTCCATCCGCGGGCATACATCGCTTCAAATTCATCTTCGGCAACAGAGAATTCAATGTGTCTAGAAATAATCGGAGTATCAGTAAATGCGACACGCAATCCGTCGACTAGGTCTGGGTCAACACTCATCGATCCGCAACCTGGTCGCATAATAGGGAGGTCTTCACCAAGATCATCAAGACCAGTGAGTCGTTGCCAATCAGCGCGCGACCAACCAAAGGTGCGGTCTGTTTCTTGACCGCTTACCACGCTGATCAGTGTGGGCACCGTTTCAATATTGTGATGCCATGAGAATGCAAGGTCGGCATCATGGAGGGCGGGCACCGATATCGGAAACGTAGGGTCGTCTTGCGTGTAGACGGTGAGGTTGGTGCCAGATGCAGCAATAAGGGCTAACAAGGGTTCCACCATTTGACAGGTGGCACAATCTCGTTTGACGACGACAACTAATCCGTCGGGCAGTTTGGGGGCGTGAGAAGTCATAGCCGAACGCTACCCTCGTGATTGGAGGCGTTTGAGTACCTGGTGGGCTTCGCTGTCTTCAAAACAGACGAGACGGGCGAACCCCGTCTGGCGGGTTCGATTCCCGTCCGCCTCCGCCATCAATAACAACACTTGAGCCATGATCACCAGCGATTTCCGACCACACGAGTGTCGCCCACACGGCGAGTAAGCCCCGCTTTGTCAAGACATGTCGCCAAGGGCACGGCATGTTTACGTGTGATGCCGAGTGACTCACGCAATTGCGACACCGTAAATCCATCTGGCGATGTCTGCCACAATGCATTTAGTTGTGGTCGCAGAGCGTGAAGCGTGTCGTGATGAAAAGCAATATCGTCGTGTTCAAAGATAATTCCAGCCTGAATGAGCTGGCGCATGATGTTGCGATCGAGTTGTGTTGTTTCACGAGTGACAACGCCGGCATCGCGAAACATCGCAATGTAGGGGTGCCCAAGCAGTGGGTTGTCTTTGCCCTGTCTAGCGAGACCATTACTAATGCTTACTCCCTCAAGGGTAAGAAGAACTTCGCGTTCGTGCGGAGCAAGCGTGCTGATATCGATTGTTGTTTCGACAACAAGACGTTGTGTGAGCGTTGCAATGCATTGTGCTAACGACTCAGCGGTTGTTACCCACTGACCAATGGTTGGAGGCAGATCTTTGCCCGTTAGTTGTCGTGCCTCGTTTGTGGTGAGCCACCCGCGGCCGGTGAGTAGTTGATCTATGCTCCCACCAAGTTGGGCATAAGAGTTACGCGCACGTGGATCAACGTCCAGGATCACGCCGCCACCAATGGTCGCGCTGATGCCGGTATCGCGAATTAGAAATCGATCTCCTGGCACGAGCGGCAGTGAATGAGACAATCGAATTCTTACGGTTGCGCTCTTGCCAGGGGAAATTGATTCGGCACTAAGAACTCGCATGCTTGCCGATTGGTTGTTCGTCCCGATGTGAACAGTGAAGCTTCCACGTTTCGTGACAGCTCTATCAAGCGATGCGAGCGTGGTGAGCTGCGCATCAAAGACTTTCGTTGACCACCAGTCGCCATCTAGCACGAGTGCATCACCACGTTCTAGGTCAACTGCATCAGCACCGGCCAAGTTAATTGCACATCGTGTACCGGGTTGACCAATAGCGACTACCAAGCCATGTGTCTGGATCTCTCTGACTCGAGCGTTTTGCGCCGTGCGGGCAATGGTCACTTCGGCGCCAACATGCAGAGCCGCACCTTCAAGAGTGCCAGTGACAATTGTTCCGGCACCTGTCATGCTGAATACGCGATCAATAAAAAGTCGTGGACGTTTGTAGATAGAGACAGGAGAGGCACTGGTGACAAGTTCTTCGAGTTCTTTCACGAGGACATCAATCCCTGATTTGTCAACCACTGACGTCGGCACGACGGTCGACCAAGCAATTGTTGTCGCATTAAGGCGCGCCTGAATCTGCTGCGTTCTGTCCGCCAGCGTGACGGCATCAACTTTGTCGCTTTTAGTAAGTGCTACAACACCGCGCGAAATCCCCAGAACTTCAATGATCCCGAGGTGCTCTTCGGTTTGTTTCTTCCAGCCTTCTTGAGCATCGACAACAAGCAAGACGATGTCCACACCGCTTACTCCCGAAACCATTGTGCGAACAAAATCTGCATGTCCGGGTACATCAATAAAACTTAAGGCGGTGCCGTTCGTCGTAGTGACATGAGCAAAGCCCAGATCGATGGTCATGCTGCGTCTTTGTTCTTCGGCTAGACGATCTGGATTCGTGCCAGTAATGGCTTGCACAAGAGAGGATTTTCCGTGATCAACGTGTCCAGCAGTAGCGATGACTGTCATAGGATTAGCAAAGAGCAGTAAGTGCGGCAACAACGATGTCATCGTCGTGGGGTGAAACACTGCGCAGATCAAGGTATGTGGTGTTGTTTACTGTGCGGGAAATCACAGCAGTATCGTGCGCGCGCAAAGCAGTACCGTGATCACCCATAAGAGCGATGCCGACTGATGGCACTGTTGAACCTGGCGCAGAACCTGCCCCGACAAGTGAATCAAGTGAGACGACTGAACCAATGCCAGACCGCCGCACAATTTCTGTGGCGCGTGACTCAAGGCTTGCTAGTGGTGTTGCCACCATGGCCCAAAAAGAAACGTCAGTACAGACGGTGCGCGCACAATATGAAAGAAGCACAGATTGCAACATCAATAATGTATGGCCACCAGGTCTTAGTGCGCGCATCAATGGATGCGTGGCACACAACTCCACTAGATCGGCTCGCCCTGCGATGATTCCGCATTGCGGTCCACCTAAAAGTTTGTCGCCACTGAACATCACTAATGCCGCGCCATCGCTGATTGCTTGACGTGCTGCTGGTTCATTGACTAGCCATGAAGGGACACGATCGACATGTCCGTGCAGCCACGGACATGTGTTATCAATTAGGCCTGACCCAATATCAGCAACAACTGGGACAGATAATGTTGCCAACTCAGCCACAGATGTTGTGTGAGTGAATCCCTGAATCGCAAAGTTTGATGGGTGCACTTTCATAGTGAGCGCGATGTTGTTGCGTCGTGATTCGATCGCCTTGCTGTAGTCCTTCAAGCGAGTTCTATTTGTGGTGCCAACGTCAACAAGACGTGCACCGGATTGTTCCATCACGTCGGGGATACGAAAACCACCGCCAATCTCAACACTCTCGCCACGCGACACGGCAACATCGCGGTCAGATGCAAGTGCTGCGAGTACCAACATGACAGCGGCCGCATTGTTGTTCACAACAATGGCAGCCTCCGCACCAGTTAAGAGTGAAATTAGTGCAGACACAGATGTCTGACGAGAACCACGTTCTCCGGTGCCGAGGTCAAATTCAAGATTTGTTGGTCGACCTGAACCCACGACGGATTGTGGTGCGCGTCCGAGATTGGTATGCAACAACACACCCGTGCCGTTGATGACTTCGGTAAGTAATGCAGTCTCAAGATCGTTTGCGAGTTTTTGTGCTGTCGACATCGCATCATTTGGCGCCTGAGTGACTGCGCGGCGAGCGCAATCAACAAGAAGTGAGTGGGGCAGTGTGGACTGGGCTCCAAGGGCTCGTGCGATGGTGTCGATAGACGGCGGATGCGTTGCTGATGTTGCCACCTTTTCAACCTAGTAGTTTGCGTTGCATGTTTAAGAACGCTTCTCCCATCAGGCTGACAGAATGGACGTCGTGTGGCGGCTGCGCTGCTAAATGGGGTGCATCGATGTTGGCTGAAATGGTGCAGGAGTTACCGATGGGATTTGACCCATCGCTACTGGTGGGTCTTGCTCCTTTTGATGATGCAGCGGTCTATCAACTCACCGACGATCTGGCGTTAGTCAGTACGACAGATTTTTTTCCACCGCTTGTTGATGATCCATCAGATTTTGGTGCGATTGCAGCAGCCAATGCGTGCAGTGATGTTTTTGCAATGGGTGGACGTGTAGTGCTTGCTGTCAATATTGCAGCATTCCCCGAAGAACTTCCGCGTGATGTGATTGCTGCAATTTTTGCAAGTGCTTCAGAAACAGTTATTGCTGCTGGCGGCACGATTGCGGGAGGGCACACGATTCGCAATCCTGAGCCAATCTTTGGACTTGCCGTGCAGGGAGTAGTTGACCCTCGACATATTTTTCGCAAAGGCGGTGCACGGCCTGGAGACGTTGCAATTTTGTCCAAGCCAATAGGGACAGGTCTTGTCACTGCCAGCGGTACTGATGAACAAAAAAGTGAAGTGATTGCCGGAATGCGCACGCTAAATAAAAAAGCGGCTGAAGATCTACGCCGATATGCCATCGATGTGCACGCCGTTACAGATGTCACCGGATATGGACTCGCAGGTCACGGATGGGAAATGGCTGAACGCTCTGGCATGAAACTTATTATTGACACGATGTCGTTGCCTCTCTATTCGGGCGCGCACGATCTTGCAGCATCCGGAACCCGCACGGGTGGCGATGCCCGCAACCGCTCGTATGTCGGAGATCATGCCTTCATCACTGCATGCGAAACGTATGTCGCACTATGTATGGACCCACAAACATCGGGTGGGCTACTGGCTGCTGTTTCCCCGCATGTTGCGCACGAGCTAGTGGGCGAAGGTGCGTGGGTCGGCATCGGATCTTTTGAATCTGGCACACCCGTCATTGAACTCCGCTAAGAACAGTAGGCAGATTTAAAAATAGTTCTCAGTCTTGCTAGATGTTGCGCCAAGTAAAATAAGTATCGCGGCGATAAATATGTACACCGTTAGGGCAATCGCCAGCGGTTGGATGGTGCCATTGAATGACGAACTGCCGATATTGCCGAGCAATGCACCCCCAGCAGTGGTGACAGTGCTGATTATTGCCGATGCAGTTCCGGCAACATGTGGAAGTGGGATCATTGCTGCTGTATTGCAGACCGGCACAAGACCCTGAGCAACAGGTATCACGCACGCGATTCCGATTGCGTAGAGCCAAAAGTTCGGATGTCCGTGATTTAGACGTGAAATAAGCAAAAATACGAACGACGTGCACATTGCCACCATCACCATACGACGCACAAGTTGCGTGATGCCGATATTGTGAACCAAGCGCGCATTGTTGAGCGAGTTAAGCGCAAGCATGATTGCAACAGATCCAAAGAACAATGGAAACCATGAGCCGTAGCCGTATACATCAGAAAGAATTACTTCTGAACTAGCCAAATACGAGGTCATGACTCCGAATAAAAAGGCAATGGCTAGCGTAAAGCAAACAGTTTGTCTGTTGCCAACTACTTCTTTGAGAGCTTGTGCAAGTGCTGAACGAGTGAGTGCTCGACGTCGCTCTGGCGCCAATGTCTCAGGGAGTCGTGTTGCCCACAGCATGAGCACACTCGCGATGACGGCAGGAAACCAAAAGACAATTCGCCACGGTGCGATAGCGATCAATCCTGCTCCAATCCCGGGAGCCAGAATTGGTACAAGCAAAAACACAGCCATGATGTTGGACATCAGGCGTGCCATTGCATTTCCTTCATATCGATCACGAATCATCGCAAGGCTGAGCGTGCGTGGCGCTGCAGCGCCAAGGCCCCACACAAAGCGAGACACAATCACCCATTCCCACGATGGAGCAACACACGCGATGAGAGCACTAGCAACATAGAGAGCCATTCCACCAAACAACAGTTTCCGTCGGCCATAACGATCTGAAGCAGGACCGTAGAGCCATGGACCAACTGCCATGCCCAAGAAAAATGCAGTGACTATCCAGCCCACTTGCGTAGAGTCCGAGGACATCCCAAACTCTCGACGCATGTCTGGGAAAGCCGGCAGCATCAGGTCAATGGCGAGGGCACCACTCGCCATCAGGGCAGTCACGATAGCGATGAATTCACGCCCGCTTGCCACGCCTTTGACCCGCGCTCCTTGCGGAGTAGATGAGTCAGTCACTGGGGAAGGCAAGATGGAATTCTACGACAAGATAGAAGAAATTTACGTCGCAGGAGCTGGGATAATCGTGATGTCCTAACGGTTGCTTGGTTCGCTGTCACTTTCGGGCGAACTGACAGATGTTTGAGTGGGCAAGCGTCCCCACTTGAGGACGCAATGGCCATGTTAAAGGAGTGAGAGATTTCGGTTTGGGGGAACTATCATGAAAAGCGGATGTATCCGGGGTCTGGAGTGAGTTTCGCTCCGCATTCCGTTCCGCCTCCGCGCCTTTAGCTCAGCTGGTAGAGCAACGGACTTTTAATCCGCAGGTCCTGGGTTCGAGCCCCAGAGGGCGCACTCACGATGAAGAACGACGCATTGCTTGACGCTTTGGAAGATGCTTCGATTCCGACGCTTCTGATGTGTTTGGCGCACATCACAGGTGATGAT
>SHUT01000015.1 GCA_009691255.1 Ilumatobacteraceae bacterium | reverse complement strand
CTGGGTTCGAGCCCCAGAGGGCGCACTCACGATGAAGAACGACGCATTGCTTGACGCTTTGGAAGATGCTTCGATTCCGACGCTTCTGATGTGTTTGGCGCACATCACAGGTGATGATGTCTGGCTGAAAGAGCCTTATTTGCCAAAGCGTGATGTTGCTTTGATTGCTGATGAAGCAGGCGGATTACCAGACAGTGTGGTGGCTAAAGTCCGTGCTGCAATCGCCGAGGTGATGCAAGATCTGGAAACGGGGCAACGGCAGATGAGCGATGCGCCCGACACGCAGAGATTGACTCAGATGATGAGTGCGTGCGTGGGCGAAACCGTGGGCTCGGAGTATGTACCAATGTTTATGGAAGATCTGCATTTCGTCGATCGGAATGTATCTTGGTCTAGAGCAAGTGACACAAGCACTGCGCGGGCAGCAGATAGCAAGAGTGATTTTTCGGTCTTAATCGTGGGAGCAGGGATATCTGGAATCGGAGCGGCGATTGCGCTTGACAGATTAGGAATCTCCTGGACACTGGTCGAGAAGAACGCATCACTGGGTGGTACATGGCTTGAAAATAATTATCCAGAAGCAGGCGTCGATACTCCTAATCATTTCTATTCGTATTCATATGCCCGACGAACAGATTGGCCAGGGTATTTTTCGAAACGCGACGATGTGCTGGGGTATTTGGAAGAAGTGGCAGAACAGTTCGGAATCAGTGAGTGCATTGCATTTGGCACCACTGTCGAAGAACTGACATGGGACGAGTTGCGTCAGGTATGGAGCGTGGTCTTGCGCGATGCAGTTGGTGTTCGTACGGTTGAAGCGTCAGCGGTTATATCGGCAACTGGGCAATTGAATCGCCCCAAGAAAAACCTGTTTGAGGGTGCGGATGAGTTTGTCGGCGACCTTTTCCATTCTGCAGAGTGGCGACACGATGTTGATCTAACAGGCAAGCGAGTTGCTGTCGTTGGTACAGGAGCAAGTGCGATGCAGTTCTTAAGGTCCGTTGCAAGTATTGCAAAGTCGGTGATTGTTTTTCAGAGGTCACCGCAATGGGTGATTCACAATGAGCACTACCATCGGGAGGTTTCAACTGGTGCGCAATGGCTATTGGGAAATATTCCGTACTACTACGAGTGGTATCGATTTGGATTGTTTTGGCGATTTGGAGACGGTTTGCTTAAGACATTGCGTCGCGATCCAGAGTGGGAATACCCAAATCGCTCAATGAATCGCCACAACGATCGCCACCGCCAGCAAATGACTGCGTATATAGAAGATCAACTCGCGGGGCGTCCCGATCTCGTGACGAAGTCGTTGCCAGAGTATCCGCCATACGGAAAACGCATTCTCGTTGACAATGATTGGTTTCAAACCTTGCGGCAGACAAATGTTGAATTAGCCACAGTAGGTGTTCGGCAAGTGTGCGAGAAGGGATTAGTTGATAGTGATGGCGTTACTCACGAAGTAGATGTGATTATCTTGGCAACAGGATTCGAAGCTGGAAAATTATTATCTCCGATGAAAATCAGAGGTCGTACAGGTACGTTGTTGTCAGAAGCGTGGGGTAACGACGACCCGCGTGCGTATTTAGGAATAACGGTGCCTGATTACCCCAATTTGTTTTGTCTGTATGGGCCCAATACCAATGTGGCTCATGGTGGAAGTTTGTTTTTTCAAGCAGAGTGTCAATTGCGATATGTAACGAGTTGTTTGGTGCAAATGATCCAAGGCGGTGTCGCATCAATTGACGTTAAAAAAGGTGTGCACGATGACTACAACGAGCGAGTCGACCAGGAACACGGTGAGTTGGTGTGGACACACCCCGGAATGAAGAACTGGTATCGCAACGCTCGAGGAAGGGTGTTTTCGCCAATGCCGTGGCGCTTTGTTGACTACTGGCAAATGACTCATGATGCTGATTTAGCCCAGTATCACCTGACGAGGCGATGATATGGACCATGGTGCTCTAGAATTATAGGTGAAATGGGGGTGACAATGAAGAACGTAAAAACAGAATCTGTTGGGAGCAACTTCGTCATCACATTAATAAATCCTGCGAAGCGCAATGCACTGAGTCTGCAGGTCTTACAAGAACTGATTGAAGCGTTTGGCGTTGCGCAGAAATCTGGAGCACTCGGAATCGTGCTGGCTGCCCAAGGTCCTGTCTTTTCGGCTGGCCACAATTTTGCGGACATGGTAGGTGCTACGCAAGATGACGCTGAGTTATTGTTTCAGACATGTGCAAAGTTGATGCAAGTCATTCAGTCGGTGCCACAACCAGTTTGCGCAAGTGTGCATGCATTAGCCACCGCCGCTGGTTGTCAATTAGTTGCAACGTGTGACTTGGCAGTAGCAGCAGAGTCTGCATCGTTTGCTTTACCTGGTGGCAAAGGTGGATTGTTTTGTCATACGCCCTTAGTTGCGGTGGCTCGTTCAATCAGTCAAAAGCGTGCTGCGGAGATGGCCTTCACGGGTGACGCAATTTCAGCGCAGACGGCATGTGAGTGGGGGCTGATTAATCAGGTGGTGCCAGATGATCAGTTGGATGACGCGGTGGCCGAAATATTACGACGCGCAACGCGTGGGTCGCAGTGGTCTAGAGCGTTGGGGAAACGCACTTTTTATGAGCAAATCAGCATGTCGCAAGTGGATGCCTATGAATTTGCCTCAGCTATTATGGCTGAGGCAACTGTTGGCACCGATGCACAAGAAGGCATTGACGCTTTTTTGAACAAGCGCGATGCTCATTTCACGCAAGAGTCATAAAGATGTCAGATGTCATTGGTTACCAAGCGCTACAAGAAGTAGAACTATCGCTTCAGGGAATGACATGCGCTGCGTGCGCTGCGCGTATTGAAAAACAGTTAAACGAACTAGATGGTGTCGAGGCAGCAGTTAATTATGCAACCGAGACAGCAACAGTGGTCTATGCAACAAGAATATCGACAATCGAACTCATCTCGGCAGTAGAGGCAATCGGATACGGAGCAGATGTAAGAACTGCAGAATCTATTGACGAAAGCCTTGACGACAAACTTGCCGGGCTGTGGGTTCGATTGATCGCCTGTGTTGTGTTGGCAGTGCCAGTTGTTTTGATTTCAATGATTTCAGCGTTGCAATTTGATAATTGGCAATGGGTAGCTGGTGGCATCAGTTTCCCGGTGTTTACATGGGGGGCTTGGCCATTTCATCGTTCTGCCCTCATTAATCTGCGACATGGTGCAGCCACTATGGATACGTTGATTTCGATTGGAGTCACGGCCGCAGTGTCATGGTCTGTGTGGGCACTTGTCTGGGGCGACGCTGCTAATTCAGAGATGGTTGGCATGACCACAATGTCGAATGCATCGAGCCATGTGTATTTCGAAGTAGCGGCTTCAATCACCGCTTTTATTTTGATTGGCCGTTTTCTTGAGACTCGTGCAAAATTCAAGGCTGGTGACGCCTTGCGGGCGTTGCTCACACTCGGTGCGCGCGAAGCAGTTGTGTTGCGTGATGGAATAGAAAAAACTATTCCAGCAAGTGTTGTTCGAATTAATGACTTAATGGTTGTTCGACCCGGAGAAAAATTTGCCGCTGACGGAGTAGTTGTTGAGGGACAAGCGTCGATTGATACAAGCACGATGACAGGCGAGAGCGTGCCGGAAGATGTTGGTCCCGGTGACATGGTGAGTGGAGCAACGCTCAATATCAATGGTCGCGTTGTGGTGCGCGCTACTCGAGTAGGCAAAGATACGCAGTTCGCGAATATGGCCAAGTTGGTGCGCGATGCCCAAGCTACTAAGGCACCGGTACAGCGCATTGCAGATCGCGTGAGCTCAGTGTTTGTGCCGGTCGTGATCGTTATTTCACTCGGAACTCTTGCTGCCTGGTTATGGCTTGGTGATGATGTAGCGAAAGCTTTTAGTTCTGCTGTGGCGGTATTGATTATTGCGTGTCCGTGCGCACTGGGTTTGGCGACACCGACGGCATTAATGGTGGGCGCTGGCAGAGCAGCGCAGATGGGCATCATTATCAAGGGTGTTGATGTTTTGCAAAGCACACGACGTATCGACACCGTTGTGCTGGATAAAACTGGCACGGTTACAACTGGTCGCATGGAGTTAATTGACGTCGTATGCACCGAAGGTATGACTCGTGAAAAGGTGTTACAACTAGCAGGCGCCGTCGAGTATGCAAGCGAGCATCCCATTGGTAAAGCAATTGCGCGTGGGGCTGTTGATGCCGGTGTCGTATTAGGCGCTGTTACGTCATTTGAAATGTTTGTTGGTCTCGGAGCAACTGGTGTAGTTGAGGGCCTTGCGGTGACAGTGGGTCGTGAAGAATTGCTCAGACGAAATTTGGTAATAGTGCCTGCCATATTGCGAGAGGCATTGTTGACTGCGCGATTAAGCGGTCATACGGCTGTAATCGTGGCGTGGAGCGGAACCGCTCAGGCTGTATGTGTGGTCGCTGATCAACCAAAAGCCACAAGCGCAGAGGCGGTCGTGGCACTACGAGAAATGGGACTTGCTCTTGTATTGGTATCAGGAGACAACCCAGACACGGCAAGGGCAATTGCCATTCAAGTTGGTATCGAGACAGACGATCATCATCTATACGCTGGCGCGCTGCCAGAAGAAAAAGTGCAGATTGTCAAAGACCTGCAAGGTCGTGGCTATGCCGTTGCGATGGTGGGAGATGGCGTCAACGATGCAGCCGCCTTGGCACAAGCAGATGTTGGTATTTCGATGGGTGGCGGAACAGACGCGGCAATGCAAGCGAGTGATCTTACGATTGTTAGCGGAGATTTGCGCCTCGTAGCAGACGCAATTCGTCTATCACGTGCAACATTGCACACCATCAAGGCCAACGTGTTTTGGGCTTTTGTATATAACGCAGCAGCGATTCCGCTTGCCGCAGCGGGAGCAATGAACCCGATGTGGGCCAGCTTGGCGATGGCATCGTCGTCTGTGTTTGTGGTGACAAATAGTTTGCGATTGCGAACAATGCGGTTGTCGCGCTAGAACAGTAGTTGACGCATTCGTCGTAGATCGGCAACTGCTCGTGTTCGGCGCGTTCTGATAGTGCGTGACGACACTCCGAGGCTGGCTGCAACATCTTCAATGTCTTGACCGTCTGCAAGTCGCAGCAATAACCGAGCATGATCAGGGTCGTAGCCTGCCTGCAAGGCGTGATGTATGAGTTCTGTCAACTCTGATTCTGGTGTGCTCTCACTGGCAATCGCGATCACATCTGACATCATCTCATTACCAATAAGTGATTCTGGAACATGTCGTAGGCGTTGGTGGCGCACGAACGCGTGGTATTCAGAGTCGCGGACTAAGTTAGATGCGATTTTACATTTTCGGCGTTCGCACGGAAATGTGCGAATCACGTCCCATGACACACCAATGAGTTCAGAGAGTGCAACATTGACGCCACCTGAAGTAATGCGCCCTCGTCGGCGCGCCACTGCCAGAATCGGGGGCATGATGCGTTGCAAAACGATGCGTGCAGCCAGCGTGTCTGTGGCAGCGATGCAGACCAGTAACCATAAGTAGTGATCGGCTTCTTGGTCATCGGCGGCACGGCTAAAGCCAGCGCGGCGCAACACGTCGTCAAGGTGAGTGATGGGTTCGCCCGGCAGATTCCAGGCGTTGACTTTGCCCAGAACCTCGGCATTTTGGCTGAGCAGAGTCCATTCCCTGATGAGTTCAGGGATTGCCCCCGTGGTGACGCGAGTGTGCACAAGGGGCTCGTTATTGGGCTGGTTGTGTGTAGTGGTGTGTGTCATGGAGGCATCGTGCAATGGAGCCATGCTCTGGGGTGGGTGCGCAGGTCTCACCCAATGTCTCGCCGAAGGCGAAATGTGCGATAAAACTTACGGTGTGCGGATTGAACTTGCGTCTGGGACTACGGCTGAACTCGTGGTTGTGGCGCAACCAACAATGGGTCTTGTGATAATCCCAGATCTGTTTGGATTGCGACCTCTTTTTGATGATTTAGCAACTCGATTGGCCACAGACTGGAACATGTCGGTCTGTGCGATTGATCATTTTCCTGGACAAGATCTAGGTGCAGACGCAGATAAAAGACTCGCCGCATTGCCATCACTCGATGATGCAACTTGTTTGCGAGATCTGCATGAAGCGGCCGATGTATTGGCCACACCGGTAACTGCATTGATGGGTTTTTGTATGGGTGGGATGTATTGCCTCAAGTCAGCGGGCAGTCAACGCTTTGCGCGCATCGTTAGTTTTTACGGAATGATAAAAGTTCCAGAAGCATGGCGTAGTCGTACTCAACACGAGCCACTTGGCTACATGATTATGGGAGACGCAGAGAAAGTTTTGGCAATTATTGGAGATAAAGATCCGTATACGCCATCGCCTGATGTTGATGAATTGCGATCAACTGGTGCTGTCGTGCAAATTTATAGCGATGCCGAACACGGATTTGCGCACGATGCTTCACGTCCATCACACAGGGCTCAAGACGCAGCAGATGCGTTTTCTAGAGCTCGGGAATGGATGATGACAGCAGTGATCTAGCGAGAACGTTGCTCGAGGTGTTGACGATTGAGAATTTTGTAGCGGCGGTCTTGCTGATTGATCCAACGCAGTCGGATAAAACTAGCGATTGCTTTGTTAACGCGCTCGCGAGATGCGCCCACCATGCCAGCGAGTTCTTCTTGCGTGACCGGCAGTGTGAATTCGTCGCTGCCATTAGATAATTCGAGAATCCGTTTTGCGGTTCGACCCGTGACATCCAGAAAAACGCTGTCAGACAAGACTTCATCCGTTGTGCGAAGACGTTTGGCGAGTAAGCGCACAATGTTCCACATGATTTCTGGATGTGAGGTGAGCAATGGAAGAACCTCGGAGTAGTTGACCTGAAGTACAGAGGCTGTTTCGATAGCGCGCGCAGCGGCAGAGCGTGGACCGTCATCAAGCAGGGCAAGTTCACCAAAAAGATCCCCAGACTCCATGAGTGCAACAACTGTTTCGCGGTGGTCAAGGGGCTTATTGTCGATGACAATAGCGATTCGCCCTGTCAAGACGACATATAGGGCATCGGGCTTGTCTCCCTCGGCAAATAAGGTGTCGCCGCGTATGAGAAATCGCTCGGTGGCCGTTTTGGCCAGAGCACTTAGCACTGATTCTGGGGCATCAAAGAAGAATGATGTTTGGGAGAGTACTTCTGTATGACTTAACACAACTAAGACGGTACTACCCTTTACAGGTATGACCTCCTACGAGCCAGACAATGTTTGGACCATCGTGGTGGCAGCCGGAACTGGGCAACGCTTCGGTGGTCCAAAACAGTTCGAAGTTCTAGAAGACAAAACTATCGCAGAGTGGGCGATAAATACTGCTACTGCGGCGTCAGATGGCGTGGTGGTCGTGTTGCCGGCAGGATCAACATTGTCGGCAGGGTCGGTGCATGGTGGGGCTACCAGAACCGAGTCGGTGCGTTGTGGCCTAGTCGCAGTGCCACCAGAAGCCACTGTTATTTGTGTTCACGACGCAGCACGACCGTTTGCGTCAACTCTTGTGTTTCGGGCAGTGATTGGGGCAGTGCAGGCTGGTGCTGATGGTGCAGTCCCAGGGATTGCAGTTGTGGACACAATTAAGTCTGTTGACAGCAACGGGGTAGTACTTTCTACGCCAGATCGTTTGGCACTGCGAGCCGTGCAAACACCCCAGGCCTTTCGAGCAGACATACTCAGACGGGCATATGCCAGTGCTGGAGATGGCTCTGATGATGCTGCAATGGTAGAAAAACTTGGTGGCAAAGTGGTTGTGGTTCAAGGCGATGAATCTGCTCGAAAAATAACTACACCACAAGATTTGCAATGGGCTCGTCAGCACGCATACTCATTGACACATGGTGAGATATAAAGAACATGACATGAAGCAGGATCAATGATGGACATTCGAGTTGGGCAGGGGTTTGATATTCATAGATTTGCCGACGCCCCAATTGCTGGACGCCGTTTAATATTGGGTGGAGTTGTCTTTGATGACAATCGTGTATTAGTCGGTCATAGCGATGCTGATGTTGTCGCCCACGCTGTTGCTGACGCGCTTTTGGGTGCGGCCGGACTCGGAGACATCGGTCAGCATTATCCAGACACCGACGCAAAGTGGCAAGGTGCTGATTCGTTATTGATCTTGGCGGATGTGGTTCGCAAACTGCGCGCCGAGGGATGGAAGATCGGCAATGTTGATTGCAGTGTTGTGTGCGAATCACCCGCTATTGCGCCGCACAGAGATCAGATGATGAAGCTTTTAAGCGATGCGGCTGGTGCTCCTGTTAGCGTTAAAGGTCGACGAGCTGAAGGCCTTGGTGCAATTGGTCGCAGCGAAGGCATTGTATGTTTTGCATCTGCCGTCATAACGAGGAGTGAATAATGGCAGGCAAACGTCCACAACGGGCTCGTGTTGGGCAACGCGCCAGACCAATAGATCGGCGTTCGCCAGAGCGCGGACCAGCCAGCGCAGGTAAGAAGTCTGCGAACAAAGGGCTCGGCGGCGAACAAGTCGAGGGACGTCAAGCAGTGCGTGAATTGCTGATTGCGCAGCGACGCAAAGTCAAAGAAATATGGATTGCCAGCGATATTGACGACAGCGAAATTATTGAAGATATTGTGCAACTTGCCGAAGCGTTGCGTGTGTCGGTAAAGGATGTTTCGCGTCGCATGCTCGAAGACCAAGCTCGCAGTGAAGCGCCACAAGGAGTTGTTGCGTTTGCTGCATCGTTGCCCGAAGCAGACTTTGAATCATTGTTAGTGACGCGCGGATCACAGAAACCATTTCTTGTTGCCGTTGACGGAGTCACCGACCCTGGCAACTTTGGCGCGCTTTTGCGCTGTTGTGAAGGTGCTGGCGTAACAGGTGTCGTTGTGCCTCGGCATCGCGCAGTTCATGTGACGCCAACTGTTGCCAAGTCGGCGGCGGGTGCAATTGAGTATGTGCCAATGAGCGTCGTCGCAGGTTTGCCGGGTGCGATAACTCAGATGCGAGACAAGGGTGTTTGGGTAGTGGGTCTTGATGACTCGAGCGATCGACCATTATTTGATGTTGCCAATTTGGCGGATGAGGCGATTTGTCTGGTTCTCGGGGCAGAGGGCTCAGGCATTTCTCGTCTTGTTCGGGAGCGATGCGACATGGTGGTGTCAATTCCGATGATGGGCCAGTTGGGGTCTCTCAACGTGTCGGCGGCGGCGGCGCTAGCGACTTATGAAGTTGCCCGTGCGCGCGCGGCAACACTGCCCTAGGATGTCACCTGCGCCTTAATGGCGTTTCGCCGGGTTAGCTCAGTGGCAGAGCAACCGCCTTGTAAGCGGTAGGTCGTGGGTCCGACTCCCACACTCGGCTCCGTAAGGGTTTGAGAGCTAGTCACTCTCAAGATTGGTGATGTGTTCTGTGAGTACCTAATTGTCCCACTACCGTAAGGTGGACAGCCCTCAACTGCGCAAGGAGACATAATATGAATCAGCCCAAGTCACGCGGAACCCGTTCTTCATTGTCTATTCCCAATAATGCAACTCTTGGTGCCGTGGTCGCCGTGGTCGCTGTGATCTTGGGGTTTTTGATTTTGAAAAGCGTCAGCAATGATAATGGCGGCTCGTCCATCGCGTCACCAGCTGCGACAGTTGCTCCCGAGACCACCGTCGACCCAGCTATGCCACCAGTGGTCACGGTTGCACCCTTGACTGCTTTTAAGGTGCAGATTGCCAATGCATCAGGGGTGGCCGGTAGTGCCGGAAAACTAACTCTTGAAATGCAATCACTCGGATATGTCACTCAGCCTGCACTCAATGTTGCGCCCGGAACACCTAAGCGCAATAAGACGGGTGTGTTTTATTTGGCTGGTTGCGAAGCAAACGCACAAAATGTGGCAGAACGCTTAGGCGGTTCTCCTGAAGTCGGAGCAATGCCAACACCTGTTCCGCTTGAGACTGGAACATTGCGCGAAGCATGTGTGCTCATCTTGCTCGGAACAGATCTTGCGGGCAAGACAATTCCGGGTGCAACATCTGTAGGCAACGGAACAGCCACGACTGACACCACCACAACAGTTACTGGCTAACTACTAAGACGCCAACAGGCGTTGCACAGTTAGCGTGGCTTGTTCTTCGATGCATTGCAAGACACGGCTCATTGATATTTCGATTCCGTATTGAGCAACCAAACTAACTGGGTTGGCCCGCTTCAATAAATAACTGTCAATCTCAGAATCAATGTCACCACAAATCGTGGCAACTTTAACATTTGCTGGTTCGGCGATATCACAGATTCCACCAACAACTTTGCCGTCAAAACTTTGATTGTCCAGAAAACCTTCACCGGTGATTACCAGAGAAGCGTTACGAACTACTTCGTAGAGTCCAACTTCATCGGCAACGAGTTCAAAACCAGCAACGAGTCGCGCGCCTAGTGCGCAGAGTCCACCCGCGAGTCCACCAGCTGCACCTGATCCTTCAATAGCTCCAACATCAACCCCAAACTGTTGTTGGTACATTTGCTGCAAGCGTTCGAGGCGACCTGTTAAGAATTTTATTTGATTTGGTGCGGCGCCTTTTTGTGCTCCAAAGACTTGCGCTGCGTTTGTGAACAGTGTGTCAACATCGCATGCAACAAGAAAATCGACTCCGCGGAGTCGGGCGGGTGAATGAATTGCCCGCACCGCGCCAAGCCCGCCATCAGTTGTCGCAGAACCACCCAAGCACACAATTATTTTTTGCGCGCCTAAGTCAAGAGCAGTGTCAATGAGTTCCCCCACGCCAGTAGTAGCTGCGGCAACTGCGTCATTGTTCTCTGCACCACCTACAAGGCTAAGTCCACTCGCCTTAGCCATTTCGATAATGGCAACACCGCGATGAAAACGCCATTCAGCCATAACTGGATCACCCAATGGTCCGGTGACGAGTGTCGATCGATTCGGCCCGCCCAGCGCGTCGAGGGTGCCTTCACCACCATCGGCAACTGGAACTTCGGTGCAGTCGACCCCGAGGTTCCAGCAGGCGTGACCAATGGCGGCACACACCGCAGCTGCAGTTGCAGAACCCTTGAATTTGTCGGCGGCGGCGACCACATGCATGACACCACGATAAGCGTGTCTAGGGTGGGAAACATGGACGAACTACTAGATCTAGATGCAACCGCACAGGCCGAACTCATTGCAGCTGGCAAAGCATCGGCTGCCGAAGTTGTTGGTGCGGCAATCGCTCAGGCAGAAAGCGTAAATAGTGCAATAAATGCGATCATTCATCCGCGATATGACAAAGCGCGCCGCGAAGCGTCTAATCAACTGCCGAATGGTCCGTTTCGCGGGGTTCCACTTGTGCTTAAAGATCTTGGTTGTGCTCAGGTCGGAGAACCACATCACATGGGAACACGGTTTTTGAAAAATATTGGATACGTTGCGCCCGAAGACAGTTATTTAACGCAACGTTTCGCGCGCGCCGGATTTGTGGTGATTGGTCGTACCAATACGCCAGAGTTTGGAACCACGATTACAACCGAACCGCTTTCCTACGGTGCGTCACGTAATCCGTGGAACACTCAATATTCCACGGGCGGATCATCTGGTGGATCTGCAGCAGCAGTTGCGGCACACATTGTTGCGGTCGGACATGCAAACGACGGTGGCGGATCAATTCGTATTCCAGCAAGCGAGTGTGGACTAGTTGGTCTTAAACCATCACGAGGTCGCGTAAGCCATGGTCCAGACATTGGCGAATCGTGGATGGGCTCAACAATCGATGGTTGCGTTACACGCTCTGTTCGCGACACGGCTGCAGTGCTGGATGTCATCAGTGGCTAT
Organism: Ilumatobacteraceae bacterium; assembly: GCA_009691255.1. Lineage (GTDB taxonomy): Bacteria > Actinomycetota > Acidimicrobiia > Acidimicrobiales > Ilumatobacteraceae > UBA2093. Next base: position 25,845 of record SHUT01000015.1, on the reverse strand, counting down.
GAGTCAGGTGACCCATACACCGCGCCATCTCCACTGCGACCATATGTGCAAGAAGTTGGTGCAGACACCGGAAGATTGAGGATTGGACTATTAGACAATCCTGGAGCATTGCCGGGACTGGATCATATTGAGTCGCGTGCATCTATCGCCGCGGCTGCCAAGATGCTGGAGTCGCTAGGTCACATTGTAGAAATTGCATCTCCAGTGGCATTAGATGAGGCTGAATATGCAGGAAGATTCACCAACATTGTGGCTGCATGCACAAACGCAGACATTGCATTTTTTGAAAATTTGCTGGGTCGTGAACTCGGGCAAGACGATATTGAGATCGATAATTTGTTGATGCGCGATATCGGGCGATCAGTGTCATCAGAACAATACATTCAAGAAGTTGCGTGGATGCACTCATGGTCACGTCGAATGATTGAGTGGTGGTTGCCACGCGATGACTCTCGCGGATTTGATGTGTTGTGCACTCCGACGATTGCTGGTCCACCACCACAAATTGGTTGGTTGCGTGGTGTTGACGGTGGCGCGCATCTGTTGGAGATTTTGTTGTACACGGCGCAATTTAATGTCACTGGTCAGCCAGCAGTGAGCCTGCCGTTGCATTGGTCAAGCGATGGCCTGCCCATGGGCGTGCAATTTGTTGGGGCTCCGTTTAGGGAAGATGTCCTGATTCGCCTCTCGGCTCAACTTGAGCAGGCGATGCCATGGAAGGATCGAGTTGCACCTCTGGTGCTGAAATGAAACTGCGTCGGTAGGGTTGACGTATGTCAGTTACCGTGAGAATACCCACCACCATGCGCCCATTGTCCGGAGGCGTTTCAACAGTAGTGCTCGAAGGTTCTACGTTGGCTGCAGTTCTTAAGGCCCTTGACGCCGAACACAATGGCTTTGCCGAGCGACTTTTTGATGCAGACGGCGCATTGCATAAGTTCGTCAATATCTTTGTTGCAGACGACGATGTGCGTTACTTGCAGGGTCTTGATACACCAGTAAAAGATGGCGACACGGTGTCAATTATTCCTGCAGTCGCTGGTGGTTGCTGAAACTTTTTTCAGGCCGGAATAAGTTGCAGTAATTCGGCGCGAGTAGATGGTCCTAGCGCTGGCTCCGGGACACGGTTGTCGCGATCGTTCCAGACAGCAAATATGCGTGCGCCGATGTCAGCATCTTTCATTAGGGCATCCGGAAGCGTGAGTAAATTAAATGAACGAAAGAAAGCTCGCATTACTACTGCGTCTGTGCGCATTGCCGGCAATAGACCATCGCGAAATACGCCCCGCATCATTGTGCGCGGGTCCGTCGTGTCGCTATCTGGGTCTTGATTATCAAGAATTGCACTGGCCACCCTGCGTGCCTCGGTGTCTTGCTCGACCGTTGACTTGTACCACGGATACAACTCTCGTTGCGTTGACTCGTGTAGTTCGGTGGCTTGAGCCGCAACGTCATGGGGGTTATTTGCAACTGCTTGAGCCATGAGATGAGCATGCAAGAAACTTGTGGTGCAACCGCGTCCGTACAGTGGATTAGTGCAGAGGTGTGCATCGCCGACGACGTGCATGCCCAACACAACTGGTTTGTCGTTGACGACGTATTCACGCCAGCGATTCAGCAAACCAGCCATCACGTGTACATCTTGCGTGATTGGGTCGGCACAACCATCAAGCCAGGTTGATGTCGCCACCAAACTTCTGGCGATGTTGTCGAACACAATCGGATCGCTACACAATTTGCGCAGTTGATTGTCAGCGACGGGGGTTGCAAGTGTGATTGAGAACGTGCGATTGTCGCCGATGAACACGCCGTATTTGATATAACCAAGATCACCACCAATTGGTCCTGTTCGCGGTGGATACTCCATGCCGGGCTTGAGGCGATAGAAGCGCGAGAAATACACGATGCCAGTGTCTTCGCTCTGTTCATTAACTGGTGCACATCCAATATCTGCCAACCATTCGGGAACAGGGCTACGTCGTCCGCCAGCGGCAACTACATAATCTGCATCGTGAGTTGTGCCATCGTCGAGTTTTATTCCGGTCACCCGTGGCACGACTCCGGGCGCGTACGTGAAACCAACGACACCATGACCAGTGCGCATTTGTACATCACCATGAGCAAGCGCGGCGCGGCGCAGCACCCACTCAAAAGTTGTGCGGCGACATGACAACATGACGAGGTCGTCGTCTTCTGGGAGCCGTTCAAAATTTGTTATTGTTGCTGGAAGATTGTCCCCAAAGCGCATTTCTGTTGCGCCTTCTGCGATTAGTGACTGCAAAATATCTGGATAATGATCGCGCAGTAAGTTGCGCAATCGCGCCAAGAATGCGTGACTGTGGCGCACTTGAGGTGCCCCGCGACGATCCCACGAGAATGCTTCATCAGCCGTTGCCGGAGTGGGGGTGTCGTCTCGCTCAAAAACGGTTACCTCATGGCCCAAGCGGGACAAGGCCAGCGCCGAACCCAGGCCAGCTACTCCGCCCCCGATTACAGCCACCTTCATGGGCATCAGCGTAGAGGGACAGGGTGGCAGCACCCCTGACCGCAGACCAGATTGGGCTGGTGCCAGTTAGCAGTCAAGGCGGTAGAGTGCTAGCGCTCTACAAGATGAACGAATACCCCCACAGCAACATCCTTTAGGAGGAATCCCATGGCAAAGCTCATTGCATTTGACGACGAAGCCCGTCGCGGTCTTGAAGCCGGAATGAACAAGTTGGCCGATGCTGTACGCATCACGCTCGGACCAAAGGGACGCAACGTTGTCCTTGACAAAAAGTGGGGAGCACCAACCATCACCAATGACGGGGTGTCGATTGCCAAAGACATTGAACTCGAAGATCCATATGAGCGCATCGGTGCTGAGTTGGTCAAAGAAGTCGCCAAGAAGACAGACGATGTAGCCGGCGATGGAACAACAACAGCGACAGTGTTGGCATGGAGCATGGTGCGCGAAGGCTTGCGCAACGTTGCTGCTGGCGCTAACCCAATGTCTCTCAAAAAAGGTATCGAGGCTGCAGTTGTTGCGGCCGTTGCGAGCATCAAAGAACTTTCCAAGGTTGTTGACAGCAAAGAGCAGATTGCCCAAGTCGCTTCCATCTCTGCTGCTGACACCGAAATTGGTGGAATGATTTCTGAGGCCATCGACAAAGTTGGCAAAGACGGAGTCATCACTGTTGAAGAAAGCCAAACATTTGGCATGGAGATGGACCTCGTTGAGGGAATGCGTTTTGACAAGGGCTACATCTCCCCGTACTTCGTCACAGACACAGACCGCATGGAAGCATCGCTTGAAGACGCATACATCTTATTGGTGTCATCAAAGATCACTGCAGTGCGTGACATGTTGCCAGTGCTTGAAAAAGTAATGCAAAGTGCCAAGCCTCTTGTGATTATCGCCGAAGACATTGAGGGCGAAGCACTTGCCACTCTTGTGGTGAACAAGATTCGCGGAACATTTAAGAGCGTTGCTGTTAAAGCACCTGGTTTCGGAGATCGTCGCAAAGCAATGTTGCAAGACATTGCAATTCTCACTGGTGGCCAAGTCATTAGTGAAGAAGTTGGACTCAAACTTGAAAACGCTGGTCTCGAAATGTTGGGTCGTGCCAAGAAGATCATCATCAGCAAGGACGAGACCACCATTGTGGAGGGTGCCGGCAGCGAAGATGAGATCAAGGGTCGAATCAATCAAATTAAGGCAGAGATCGACAACACCGACAGCGACTATGACCGCGAAAAATTGCAAGAGCGTCTCGCAAAGTTGTCAGGCGGAGTTGCAGTTCTTAAGGTTGGCGCTGCCACAGAAGTAGAACTCAAAGAAAAGAAGCATCGCATTGAAGACGCTGTCAGCACCACAAAGGCTGCCATCGAAGAGGGCGTTGTTCCTGGTGGTGGTGTCGCATTGTTGCGTGCACAGGCTGCAGTAGAAGCAGTTGCTGCCAAATTGACAGGTGATGAAGCAACTGGTGCTCGCTTGGTGGCTCGTTCGCTCGAATCACCACTCAAGCAGATCGCCGAAAATGCTGGCATGGAAGGCGGAGTTGTTGTTGCCAAAGTGAAGAGCCTCACTGGCACACAAGGTCTTAATGCCGCAACTGGCGAATATGAAGATCTTGTCAAGATCGGCGTCATTGATGCCGCCAAGGTGACGCGTTCTGCATTGCAGAACGCAGCATCGATAGCTGCATTGTTCCTCACCACCGAAGTTGTGATTGCTGATAAGCCTGACGAAGGCGGCGGCGGAATGTCTGGCGGCGGAATGGACGACTTCTAAATCGTCAACTTGTGGCATCTCGCAGTTTTGCTTTAGTGAGCTGTGCTGAGGCACTAGAACTAGATACCGACTTAGGGCTATTGGTTCAAGCTTTCACTGATATCGGACAACGTGTACAAATTGTGCAATGGGACGACCCCAACCAGGACTGGGAACGATTCGATATCACAATCGTGCGGTCTCCATGGGATTATCACGAGCGCTACCAAGAGTTTTTGGACTGGATCAATCGAGTGAATTTGCTTACTCTTTTACTCAATCCCGCGGATGTTTTACGCTGGAACACAGACAAGCGATATCTAGCAGAACTTATTGATGCTGGCATGGCCGTTATTCCTACAACTTTTTTGACAACGCAGGACGATGTTGCAATGTTGACCTACGACGACGACTTGGTGCTCAAGCCAACCGTCAGCGCAGGCTCAAACAATACGCATAGGTTTGTTGGTGATGCTGTCGCGGCACGAATGTGTGCGAGCGAACTAGTGGCGCAGGGTCATGTGGTAATGGTGCAGCCTTATCAGCACAACATAGATCTTATGGGCGAGACAGGTCTCGTGTATTTCGGTGGGCAATTTAGTCATGCCTTCTGCAAGGGAGCCGTTCTTGGCACACAGCCACGCATTGCAAACTCATTATTCGTGCAGGAAGAAATCAGTGGCACCACGGCTCAAGCCGACGAACTGGCACTCGGACTAATTGTGCTGGAATACGTGACATCTAAGTTTGGGTCGACGCCACTGTATGCACGGGTTGACATAGTTCGATCCGCAGATGGCGCACCAGCCTTGATGGAGGTGGAATTGACTGAACCATCGTTCTTTTTACACATATCTAATGGCTCAGCGAATCGCTTCGCCCAGGCGGCATGGATAGCCTGACACGTATGAGCGAACCAATGTCCCCATCTGTCGGCCTCGGCGTCGTCCACTTATTCTGCAAGGCAACTTCGGGTTTTGATGCCGAGGCAGTCGTAGGTGCTGTGAAAAATGCAGAGAATAGTGGTGTCATCGTTGTCGGTGTTGCGGTACTCGGTCACAAAGCAGATCTAGCAATCATGGGTGTTGCTGCTGATTTACGCGAACTCAAAGCGTTGCAAACTGGTCTGCAGCATGCAGGGTTAGAACTTGTCGATAGTTATGTATCGCTTACTGAGGTAAGCGAGTATGCAAAGGGAATGCCCCAAGAAATGTTAGACGCGCGTTTGTATCCACAGCTCCCACCCCCCGGTAAAAACGCCTGGTGTTTTTATCCGATGTCAAAGCGGCGAAATGTTGATCAGAACTGGTTTACGTTGCCACTCGAACAACGAGCAGCATTAATGGCTGGACATGGCAAGAGCGGCCGCACATTTGCTGGACGCGTGATTCAACTCGTGACTGGCTCAACCGGAATCGATGACTTTGAGTGGGGAGTCACACTTTTTGCGGTCAACCCAGATGATCTTAAAGAAGTCGTCTACACAATGCGTTTTGATGAAGGCTCGGCGCTGTATGCCGAGTTCGGTGCGTTTTATGTTGGCATGGTGACGCCGATAGAAGAACTCGTTCAACAGGTGTAAGAACTCATGGCAGACACCGACTTACTGTTTCTGCGAGATGCGTATTTACAAGAAGCAACTGCAACTGTTCTTGAGGTACGCGAAAACGCAGTCGTCCTTGATCGAACAATCTTCTACGCAACAGGTGGTGGTCAGCCTCATGACACCGGACTACTGGGTGGTCAAGTCGTTGTAGACGTGCGCAAAGAAGGCGGAGCCGTGTTGCATGTGCTCGCCGATGGTTCGGTTTTTCCTGCTCTTGGTGCCACGGTTGAGCTGGTGCTTGACTGGCAACGTAGGCACAATCTCATGCGCACTCACACAGCAATGCATGTGTTGTGTGGTGTCATCTGGAACGAGTGGCATGTACCGGTGACCGGCGGAAATATGGAGCCATTGTCTGCACGAATGGATTTTGAATTTGATCCGTTGCCAGAAGGCTTTGCAATACGCATCGAACAACTTGTCAATAAAGCAATCGCTGCCAATTATCTCATCGCTGTCAGTTTTTTGCCGCGTGATACTGCATTAACTGACGAAGACCTGATCCGCACAAAAGTCAACATGATTCCAGATTTTGTGACGGAGATTCGAGTCGTCGATATTGTGGGTCTTGACAAGCAAGCAGATGGTGGCACGCACGTTCAATCGACACGCGAGATAGGAACATTTCGTGTTCTTAAAATGGAGAACAAAGGCAAAGGCTTTAAGCGTGTTCGTGTAGAAATTTTGGACTAACACAAATGTCAGCACCGGATTTCGAGTTATCAGAGTATTCGCAGAGACTGTTTGATGCATGTGTGATTGCAGTTCCAGGATGGATCACCAGCCGAATGCAGCATGCATGTTTGATGGCGGGTGGGGTTGTGCCTGAAATTGTGACAACCAAGGTTGTCGATATTGCGCGTGCAACCCAAGCACAAGTCCAAGTTGATTTGATGGTCCTGTTGTCTACTGATGTTGACGCCCAACGAACAAACCCACTGCACGTGTTGCGGGGTTCAACATCTATGGCGACCGCCTTGCTTGTCGAGGCAGGTATACCAATGGCGCGGCGAGACGAATTCGAAATCCGAGCAATGCCGGACGACATGTATGCGTTTGGTCCGTTGACGTGGCGCGATTTGGGTGATGATGTCCATGATGCAGGAATCGAATGGGGAGCATGGAAGGCGGCAATGGTGATCGGTCGTCGTCGAGATGAAGGCAAACTGTCATCATGACTACGCGTGCTGAAGTTATTGTCGGAACACTAACCGGTGGTGCCTTTTGTCAGGCGCTGTCAGACGCCACGGATGACTTCTTGCGTGAGTTGTATGCAGATGCGGCTAAGCAATTAAAAAACGGTGACGACGTTGCGTTGATTGCAGTTGGCGGATACGGCAGGCGCGAACTTGCACCATTCAGTGATCTTGACGTGTTGCTGGTTCATCGTGGCGTAAAGAAAATTGATGAAATTGCATCGCAGATGTGGTATCCGATTTGGGATGCCGGGCTCAAGCTTGGCCATGCAGTGCGCACGCCTAAGGAGACTTTGCAGTTGTGCGCAACAGACCTTGATACAGCGACTGCGTTGGTGACGGCACGACATTTAGCTGGCAGCGAGTCACTTGCCACAGAGGTGATTGGATCTGTGCGAGATGCATGGCGTCAGCGTGGGCGCTCGTGGCTCGTTCATCTGCACGAACGAATGCAAGAACGTTATGCAACCTCTGGCGAACTTGCGTTCTTGCTTGAGCCAAATATCAAAGAGAGCCTGGGTGGTCTGCGCGATATTCATGCGTTGTGGTGGGCGCTCGAAGCTGGCTTGGTGCTCACGGGCGAAGATACCGATGCGCTTGTTTCGTGTAATGAGACGTTATTGCAAGTGCGCGTTGCATTGCATCAACACACAAATCGAGTTGGCGACGTGTTGCATTTAGAAGAACAGATTGCTGTTGCGACTGCGTTGGGTTATGCCAATGATGATGCACTCATGGCAGCAATTGCCGTTGCTGGCCAGCAAATTGCCTGGATTGCCGACGAAGCATGGTCGCGTCTTGATCCACCTGCTGATGCTTCACCAATTCCACAGGGCGTTGCTTCTGGAGTGGCACTAGTGAACGGTGAAATCCGTCTTGCTGATGACGTAGATCCAGCCCAAGATCCGACTTTGGTATTGCGAGTAGCAACTGCAGCAGCGCGACATCGTGCCCGTATTGATCGTGATTCTCTCAATCGTTTAGGTGAGCGCACACAGCAATGGCCCGATCCGTGGCCAGCAGGTGCAATTGATGATCTTGTCTCGCTCTTGCTTGAAGGCGATGCTGCGATTGCGGTGTTTAAAGCGCTTGATCAACGCAACCTAATTGTGAAGGTGTTGCCTGAATGGGCGCCGAATCGCAGTCGCCCACAACGAAATGCGTATCACCGCTACACCGTTGACCGTCACCTGTGGCAGACAGTGGCTAATGCTGCGGCTTTAGCTGGTCGGGTGTCGCGACCTGATTTATTGGTGTTGGGTGCATTGTTTCATGACATCGGGAAAGGGTATCCAGGCGATCACACCGAAGTCGGCGTAAAGATGTTTGCCACAATTGGCGTCCGAATGGGATTATCTTCCGAAGACATCAACATCGTGACGATGTTGATTCAATATCACTTGCTATTGCCAGATATTGCAACACGACGAGATTTATCAGATGATGCAACGCTCACAATGGTGGCCCAAACAGTCAAAACAAAATTGGTGCTCGAACTGCTGCATGCACTGACTGAAGCAGATTCACTGGCGACTGGTTCGAGTGCGTGGGGTTCGTGGAAAGCAGGTCTTGTGGCGATGCTTGTCGATCGTGTGTCGCATGTTCTGGGTGGCGGCGATGTACAAGAAGTCATGTGGCGACTTTTCCCCGATGCTGCGGTTCTTGAACTGATGTCTGCACAAAAGATTGCAGTACGTACAACGCTTGATCAGATCACTGTTGTAAGTCCTGACCGACCCGGAACATTTAGTCGTGTTGCTGGCGTGATGGCACTGCATGGACTTGATGTCCTGGGGGCAGAAGCGCATTCTGATGAGCAGGGGATGGCTGCATCTGAGTTTCGCGTCGTACCACCTGCCTACGGGCCCATTGAGTGGCAGCCGATTAGTGCTGATGTGACACGCGTGCTCAATGGCGAGCTCGCACTTGATGCACGTCTGGCCGAACGTGCAGCCACATACCGAGCACCCCGTGCAACCACCGCGATTGCACCTGCTCCGTTACGTGTGCGCATTGACAATACTGCGTCATCAAATGCCACAGTTATTGAGATTAACGCCCCAGATCGACTTGGTATTTTGCATCGCATAACAAAGGCCTTGGCAGACTGCGGTCTTGATATTCGTCACGCCCGTGTTCAGACATTAGGCAATGAGGTCGTTGACACGTTTTATGTACGCACCGCAAATGGCACAAAAGTGACTGATCCTCAACATCAAGCCGAGATTGAGCGTGCGATTTTGCATGCGGCTGTTTAGTGCCGTGACTGAGCGTGCTGTGAACGCAGTACTGTTAGGGCTGTGAGTGACATCAACCCCAAAGACCTCGCTCGCGATTTGATTCGTTGGAGCGAAACACTCGCCGCGATTGCCCGCACCGGAATAGGTTTCACCCAAAGTCTGTATGAACGAGAGCGATACGAAGAAATTCTAAAAGTGGCTGGAGACATTAAAAGCGCCTCAGACGAATCACTTGAAGTACGCCGCGAACAAGACCACTTTGTACAGGAGTGGATGCAGTCAATTGGTCAAGGTGTACCCGGATACGTCACCCCAAAAGTTGCGATTGGCGCAATCGTGGGCAACGATGAAGGGAAAATCTTGCTTGTACAACGAGCTGACTCCGGTGTGTGGCTATATCCGACTGGTTGGGCAGACGTTGGTTACTCAGCGTCAGAGGTTGCCATGAAAGAAGTACACGAAGAAACGGGAATAATCGCAGAACCATTGCAACTGCTCGGCGTGGTTGACGGAATGCGGATGGGATTCTCGCGCTTTGGAATGTATATGTTGCTGTTTCACATGAAAGCAGTGGGTGGCGATCTAAATGGTCACCCACTAGAGACAAGTGGCGTCGGTTGGTTTGGTCCAGACGAACTCCCAAATCCGACGGCGGGTGCAAGTTGGTGGGGTCCGATGGCCTTTGATGCAATTAACGGCACCCGTACCTCTGCAACGTTTGATCCACCACGTGAGCAATTGTGGCGCGGAGAATTCTAAATATTTAGCAGTACAGAATTAAGGTTTTTCTTGATCACGCAAAAACTGTTCGACCTCATCAACAAGTGATGTTGCAGAAACCTCCGCGTTATCTTCATCGAAATCAAACGACATTTGTCCGTCGTCTTCGTCTTCGTCTTCGTCTTCTTCTTCGTAGTCTCCTTCGCCAGACGAGTCAAGCCTTTGTACGTAAGCGGCAAGGTCTTCGTCTTCGTCGACGATCTGATTCACGCGACGCTCGTATGTCTCGATGGCATCTTGCAGCAACCCAACTGGCGCGGGAGTGCCGATGATTTCTCCGGCACGAGTAATCAGAGCTGCAGCCGCCTTTGGTGATGGAACTTGCGATGCATAGGCCGGAACAGCAGCCCATAAAGAAGCAGATGGCAGCGATGCGTCGTTGCATGCATCAAGTAGTACTCCCAAAATGCCGGTTGGACCTTCGTACTGCGAGCGTTGTAGATCGAACCGCTCAATCATGGTCGAGTCACTTGCAGTGCCAATCAGTTGAATCGGTTTGTTATGTGGTACGTCAGCGAGTAACGCACCAAGCGAGATCATCATCGATGCATTAAAATGTGACGCCACGCTCAGGATTTGTTCGCTAAATAATCTCCACCGCAAACTTGGTTCTGGACCAAGTACAAGGATGACATCGCTGCCCGGAGTCGATGCATGCCACATCGTGACAGTTGGCCACACAATTGTTCGAGTGACTCCGTCTTTCAAACGCACAATGGGGCGGATGCTGGCAAAATCAGTGAAGCCTTCGGGGTCGATTTCTGCCAACGGAATCGCGTTCCATGCCTCAATCAATGTGCGAACCGCCGTACTCGCGGCATCTGCAGCATCGTTCCAGCCTGTAAAAGCAGAGATGATGACGGGGCTGTGCATTGTTGGCTTCGAGAGCCAGCGGACGTGGTCAATCTCCGTCATTAAGGCTCTAAGTTATCGCCATCTTGGGCTTCAACTACCCGCAGCTTTTGCTAAATCATGCGGACCCGCTGCGGGGTATCCGCGGGCTACGCGAACGGCTGCACCCCATGGTTCGATGATGTCGCATACTTCGTGCAGTCGATCTCCGAGGCTGATAGCCATGGTGCGCATTTGTTCATCTGTTTGGATCTCTATATCTTCACGCATTTGGCGTCCAAAGGGTGTCAAGGCCCCGTCTGCCACTATGGCGCGAGACATCAGGCGCTCAGTGGCGGCATCAAAGTCGGCATCAGTCCACGCCCGAGTGCGACTGTAAGAGCGCATGGGCAGACCCCAATATAGTTCTGAGATGAGGCCGATTTCTGTGGCATCAAGTCCGGCGCTGATCCAGGCGGCGGTATGGCTGTCGCCACGATATTCACGCAACATGTCTCCGAGTCTCCAAACTTTGCCGACAACAGAATCAGGAGTTGTCTGTGACAACGCACCAGCGAATAACGGCCGTCCTTCTGGTCGCAATGATGCAACGGCCGCCTGCAAAATTTCGGATGCACGTTGCGCGCCATTTGGTTGCTCACCAATGACGCGATGCAGTTGAGCAATCGCTCCGTCGTCACGTGCAGCACAAATTGTTTTGGCGTCAGTAAGTGTCCATCCGTATGTCACGGCCGGCACAACGGCGGCAGGATTAAAGACGGCAAACGCAGCCGCAATGAGTTCGCCAGGTACTTGACCCAGCAGAGAACCACGGCTGCAAAAGTATGCGGCACCATCTGGTGCAGGAACACCGTTGAAATCTCCAAGGCTTGGCCCGAATCCCAACGCCACATAGTTGGCATGGCATTCTTTTGAGAAATACACCTGGCCAATAATCGGTTCGAGGGCGGCCCCAAGTCGACGGGCGTCAAGGCTGAGTTGCGTTGAATCCATTGGATAACCTTATAACACTCACCAGTCAGCGCTCTCACGGGTAAGAATGGAAAACAGATACCAAGGCGGGTCAATGAGTACAACAATCACAATTGCAACTGAAGTCACGGACGAACTCGTGCAGGCTTTCGCCGAACTTATTCCGCAACTGTCTTCTTCGAACCCACCACCGTCGCGAGAGCAATTACAGGCAATCATTTCTTCAGATGCGAGCACTATTTTTGTAGCGCACGTCGATGGCCACATTGTGGGTTCACTCACGCTTGCTGTTTTCTTGATCCCCACCGCTATTCGGGCATGGATCGAAGATGTTGTGGTTGCCGAATCGGCGCGCGGACGCGGAGTTGGTGAAGCACTCAATACCGCAGCAATCTCGGAGGCTCGGCGACAAGGTGCCATCACGGTAGAACTAACATCGCGTCCGTCTCGCGAATCAGCAAACCGTTTGTATCAGCGCATGGGCTTTGTAGCGCGCGACACAAATGTGTATCGCTACGTGATTTAAATACGTAATATTTAAATCACATAATTTTCGGTATGACTCAATTTCTAGCGCACACGACGAAGCACATGCACTAGGTAAAAGATGCACAATGTCTGGCACCCAAGGACCAGCACCAAATGGCGGATCGATCCACTCCAGCGCAAAGACACGCCGGCGTGGTTGCCCCGCCACACACGTCGCCACATGGGCAAGTCGACGATGCAAACTCGCAACGAGATCAGCGCCTCCTTGAGCGACTCCAGCGGCGCACGCAATTGTGTTGATTTACTCAATCACTTGATGCAAGTTTTGTGGATCAATTTGTAAGACAACAGCTGCACACGCAAGACGCTGACGCACGATGATGTCGATGTCGGCTGGACTCATGGAGGGATCTGTAAATGTGCCAACCACGATTTCGCGGCCATCACGCACTCCGACTGGCCAATTGCACTCGACGGTGACACCCAACAATTGATCGGCGAGTCCGAGGTCGCACACGATCTCCGTAGTGGAAGGCAACAACGACACGATACGCATGGACAAACTCTAGGTGGCAGAGACATGATGGATCTGTCCTGGCAGAGAGGTTGTGGCGGGGGGATGCCCAGGTTCTTGAACGCGCAGCTGTCGGTTGGTTGGACTGAGATGAATTTTCCAGCCTCCTTCGTGAACGCAACGATGATGTAAACTGCATAGTGGCACCAAATTATTGAGATCGGTGTAGCCACCCATTGCCCAAAACTGCACATGATGCGGATGACACTGCGCAATTGGAGTGGTGCAGTCTGGGATTGCACACGTTTCGTACATGACTTCGAGCGCGCGCCGCTGATGTTTGCTGGCAAGCCGCGTGGCACGACCCATGTCGAGCACCACGCCTTCGGTGCCTAACACAACGGGAATAATATGTGCGGTGCAGGCAATGCGCCGAACAGTCTCGATGGGAATATCGATTCCGGTGCCAGTGTGCAACACGGATTGGGAATGAATGCCTGAGGCCAACGTGCGGTAATCAACGATGACGCTTACCTCGGCTCGGGCGTTAGCAGATGAAATGTCTGTTAATCCGCCTACGGTGTCATGCGAAATCAACGCTACGAGACCGAGTGCATTGAGATGGTCATGTTTTATTTGTCCGTCAACGCAAGTATCGGGGGTGGGGCCGTGGGCGAGTTGGTCTATTTGATGCTGGAGTCGTCCAACGAGATGTAATCCAGATTCTGGATCGAACTCACCGCGCAGGCACACCATTCCGGAATCGCGATCTACCCAATGGCGCAACCAAGCGGCACGACGTTGTCGGTCAAGTAAGCCAATGCCGTCGTCAGCGCGAAGTCTGCCAACAGTTTGTTTGACTGCTCGACCAAAATTGTCAGGGGTGGCATGACACGCAACTTTTGCCAACCAATCATCGCGGGTCGCCAACTGAGCGCGTTCGTTGTCGCTTAGATGCACGAATGTACGTGCAACTGCGTCAATGTGTGCAGCGGAGATGTGGCCTTGATCGAATGCTTGCTCGAGTTGGGGGAGTAGATCAAGGACATGCGTACGACGGCAATCGCGTGTGGCCTCCGTGCGAGACACTGAGCATGCACGCGCCATTATCTGTTCTGGGACAACTGACGCCGATGCATTTTTGAGTTGTTGTAGTCGGCGGCTGAGGGCGAGCTTGTGTGAGTCGACCCATGCTTGTACACGCGAGATATTGATGAGCGCTAGACGCACCCCGTCTGCCGTGAGTGTGGCGGTATCGAGCATGTCACTTGTTGTGATTAATGCACTTAGATTGGCTGGAGAAGTCATGATTGAAGCCCTTGTTTGGTATGTACCACTGGGCCAAAATGCCGATGCTGTCGTTATTGCGAAACAGAACGCCTAACAACTGCTGTCACCATAAAAGAAGGGTGTGCCACGGTTCAACTGCGTTGCAGAAAGTCAACAGGATAGATTGACGGTCTAGGAAAAGGAATAAATCCCATGGATGTCACGCTGCTCGGAACCGGAAACCCATTACCAGACCTCAATCGTGGTGGACCTGCCACGCTGGTGCGCGCTGGCACAACGGTCATCTTGATAGATGCTGGTCGCGGAGTCATGCAAAGGGTCATGGGTGCCGGAGTATTCCCCCCATTTTTGACAACGGTTTTTATAACGCACTTACACAGTGACCATATTTCTGATCTGAATGACGTCATCACAACTCATTGGGTGATGAATCCGCAGCCAGCAGAGCTCACTATTTATGGGCCGCCACGCATAAAAGAAATCGTCGATGCGATTTTGGCGATGCTTGTACCAGACACGGAGTACAGACTTGCTCACCACGAAGACCTCAACTGGAAACCTCAATTAAAGGTGATCGAAGTTGAGCCTGGCGACACATTTATGGTGGGGGAAACTTCTATCCGAGTTGCTGCATCAGATCACAAACCTGTGCATCCCTCTGTTGCTTTTCGCATCGATCATGAGGGTACGTCGGTCGTGATCGGAGGCGACGGTATTCCGTGTGCTGGGCTTGACGAACTGTGTGCTGGTGCAACTGCATATGTTCAAACAGTGATCCGCGAAGATCTCGTCAAACTGATTCCGAATCAACGCTTTCGAGATATTTTGGATTATCACTCCAGTGTCGAACAAGCAGCAGAAACCGCCACACGCGGTGGAGTTAAAAAGCTGATTCTGACGCACTATGTGCCCGCAATGCAGTCAGGCCAAGAAGACGAATGGCGTGCGCTTGCCGCCGCACATTTTTCTGGTGAGATTTTTCTTGGTGACGATCTTTTGACTGTGACTATTTAGCCACTTATTTTATTGAAATTTACAGATGCATTCAACGACACCGCGTTGCTCATGGTGCGGAGATGATCCTTTGTATGTGCGCTACCACGATACAGAGTGGGGATTCGCCATGCGTGATGACCAGAAATTATTTGAAAAGATCTGCCTAGAAGGTTTTCAAGCCGGATTAAGCTGGATAACCATTTTGCGCAAGCGTCAGAATTTTCGCCAAGCTTTTTGTGATTTTGATATTGCAAAGGTAGCCGAATTTTCACAAGACGATGTTGCACGCATACTTGAAGATGTCGGCGTCGTTCGTCACCGAGGCAAGATAGAAGCTACTATTAATAATGCACAACGCTGCACAGAACTACTTGCCACAAATGAATCACTTGCCACGTTTGTCTGGTCGTTCGCACCGTCAGAGGCAGAACAAAAAGCAGAGACAGTGGCTGGCATACCGGCTCAAACACAAGCATCGCAACGGCTTTCAAAAGAACTTCGCCAACGTGGCTGGAAGTTTGTCGGCCCAACCACGATTTACGCGTTTATGCAGTCAATGGGTATCGTCAACGATCATGTCGCCGACTGTCATGTGTATGACGAATGTGAAGTGTTGCGGCAGCAAGCGCTACTCTAAGATCATGACTTCGCCAATCCTTGACAGTCCCACCGCGTGGGTCGCTGATCACATCAAGCAATATGTAGACACCAACGGCGCCGAAGGGCACATCTGGAACGGAGTCCCTTGTCTGCTACTAACAGCGACGGGTCGTAAGAGTGGTGCGTTGCGTCGACTCGCGTTGATCTACGGAAAAGATGGCGATGATTGCATTATTGTCGCGTCACGTGGCGGCGACGCCAATCACCCGTTGTGGTATCTGAATCTCGTTGATGATCCAGTAGTTACTGTGCAGGTGGCATCTGATGTGTATCAAGCAATCGCGTCGGTTGTGCCAGACGGCGCCGAGCGAGATCGCCTATGGATCATGATGGCAAAAATCTGGCCAGACTACGACAAGTATCAAGCAAAGACACAACGACGTATTCCAATCGTTCGACTCACTCGCCAATAACAGCACCACCGCCATCGCGAGGGTTGAGCATGTCTTGCGCGTTTTGGCGCACTTGCCAATCTCGATCGGTCAGCGCATTTTCTAATGCAGTGTCGACATCGACTCCTTCAAATGGGGCAAGTGCCAAGACAGCGCGGCGCCGAATCGCTGGCTTGTCCGTGCATGCGCGCAGAATCGCTGGCAACCCGCGAACATCGCCGATGGCGCCAAGCGAAGCAGTAGCTGCTTCGCGAACTAGTTGCTCTTGCGCATTTTCTGATGCATCAATCAGCGCAAATAATTCGGCATCAGTTGTGTTATTGCGTTCTCCTAAAGCCCATGCCGCCATTTCGGCAACAAATACATCGAGATCGGTGAGTAGTGGAACGACATCAACAGCATCAAAGTCAGCGGCAATCTGGGCAACATTGCGGCGTACGATTTCGGAGACATCACCAACATGCTCGCTTAGTTCGGTGGCACTCAGGACGTGCAGCCGATGCAGAGAACTGAGTGCGCTTGAGCGGACATCGCCAGACGCATGCGTTAGTGCCGCACGAACGATGTCTGCATCACCCGAAAATCCAGCCTCAATTATTTCAAGTCGTTTGGCTGCGATGGTTTTAAAATCCTCTGCCATCTGTTTAGTTCAACAGGCTAGTAATAGCGCTAAAAAGTGCTACAAGTATGAACGAAATGACGCATGCAACTACTGCGCCCGCCACAATTGAACCACCACCAAGGGCTGCCGAAGTGCGCAGTCGGCGACGCGGTAATGGCTCGACATAAAGAGGTGTTGGTTGATCATCGAGTCGAACTTTGATTTGACGACCCGAAGTGGCAGGCTTTGAGCGTGAGATCCATGCCAAGGCGATTAGCGAACACACAACAACCAGGAGCGCCCTTGCCGTGACATCTAAAACAGACATCGAAGAGACGGAGACAGAGTTAAAGACTGACATCGCACGTCGTAGCGTACACGACCATTTATCAGCACGTCGGCAACTGTGGGCTTTGCCATTATTGACGGTGTCTTGGACACTGTTGCTGGTAATTCTTGTGTCGTCGTTGTGGCGAATTCAGCGCTGGGAAACCGCACCTGGTTCGGCCCAAGAGGTGGCTTCACGTATAGCGTTTGAGCAAGAAGATAAAACCGCCGCCCCGACTAGGTATCCAGCAAAAAACAAAATTCGGTTCGTAACTGCGTTTACCGGACAACTATCTGCCCTCGATTCGGTCATTGGTTGGCTCGACCCCCATGTTGCAGTCGAAACATACACCGAGCATTTTGGTGAACGGTCTCCAACGAGTATTCGACAGATTGGAGTGCAATCAATGCTTGGAGCAAAACAGTTTGCCGAATACGTTGCGTTTAAAAAACTGGGTCTTGCGGCTACTTTCGTCGAAGGCGCCGTTGTTGTGTCAGAGCTGGTGTGCGAAACATCTCCGGCCAAAACAAGCGCATGCAAAGTTTTAAAAGTTGGTGACACCATCACTCAATTTGATGGAGTACCAGTTGCAACTGTCTCTGCTCTCAAAGAAGAAATGAAAAATCGCGCGGCAGGTGACAAGGTGGTAGTGACGGTTGAATCGCCTGACTCACCAGAAGATCAGTCAAGAACGCTGACGCTGATTGCAAACCCAGATAAACCAGGTACGGCGATTATCGGATTTGTTCCGGCCGATACGCGAACGGTGAATCTGCCTTTTGATGTACAAATTTCTACTTCAGATATTGGAGGCCCATCAGCCGGTCTGGCTTTCACGCTGGCGTTGCTAGATGAGCTAACCCCCGGAGAACTGATGGGGCCAGTGCGTGTTGCGGCGACAGGCACTATGAACGAAAAAGGCGAGGTAGGTGCGATTGGGGCTCTTGAGCAAAAAGCCCTAGCAGCGCGTGACGGAGGTGCAAGGGTGTTCTTGGTTCCCACCGGACAGAGCGAGGCTGAAATCTTAAAGGCTCGTGCGGCGACAGGTTCGCGGGTAAAAATCATCCCCGTGGCCACCCTTGACGATGCGCTAACAAAACTTCGTTCGCTTGGTGGGGCCCCATTAATGCCAACAACGTAGTGATTGACACCATTTAGCGCCCTAAGAGTTCTACTCTAGAAGTCCAATGGCAATTAGTTTTTCTCGTCCAGACCCCTCCTCACCAGCAGCGGTGGGCTCGGCATCTTTTGCCCAGGCACGGCGCGGATTTGATCCTGGCGAGGTTCGGGAGTTTCTGCGCATGGTGGCCGCAGAATTAGCCAGATTACAGGAGCGAGAGCGTTTTCTGGAGGGCGAATTGCGAGCCATCCAGACAAGTGGCATGTCGGCATCGGGTCGTCTGGATGAAGAAACAGTCATCACATTATTAGGTGAAGAAGCTGCGCGGGTCTTGTCAACAGCCCGGGAGGCCAGTATTCAGATTCGAGACCGTGCTGAAGACTCAGCGACTCGGATGGTGAAGGACGCAGCCCAAGATGCCGCTCGGATTCGAGAACAGGCTGCTCTTGACGCACAAAGTATTCGGAATGATTCGCAGTCCGATGCAAACTCCGAAATCGAACTTGCCAAACAGCAAGGTCGAGACATGGTCGAAGAAGCCCGGGCTTATCGAGAAAAAGTCTTGTCAGAGTTACTGCGCCGACGCGATGCCGCACGCGAACAGATTGAGCAACTTCTTCATGGTCGAGACCGATTAATGAATGCGTTTGAACGCGCCCGTCTTGCCACAGAAGATGTTCTCGGTGGACTCGGCGATGCTCATGAAGATCCCGAATTCTTGGTAAACCTTGCCCCAACAACTGGTCCGGTACCGCCAGTGATCGCAGTTGCTCCACATATCGCGCAAGAGCATCCTTCGCACGGAATATTTGATCACGATACGGCTGCAATTGTGATGCCCACCCAAGACGTTGTTGAGGCAACCAAGATTGAAGAGATTGAAGTAGAAGCGATCACTGTTGAAGTAGAAGTTACAGAAGATGCAGAAGACGACATTGAAGAAGAAGCGGTCTATGGAGAAGTTGTCTCTACAGAACCATTAGAAAAAATGGCGACCGTTGTTTCTATTTTTGGCGGTTCACGACGACCAACCCCAATTCTTAACAACGATGAAACACATCAAGCCGAAATTAAGGCAGAAGTACCAACAGAAGTGGCAGAGTTTAAAAGTCCTGGCACTCAAGCAGTTGACGATATTTTTGCACGACTACGAGCGTCTGCGCCGGTAGAAGTTGCTAAAAGCATCGCCAAAGATGTCGAGGCAAGCAAAAAACCAACAATGAAGTTGCTGAAATCAACAGAGAAGAAACCAATTGCAATTACCCCAATCGTTGACGTACAAAAGTTTTTAGATCGTGATGCTGCCATTGCCTCAATCATCACCAGCATGTCCAAAAAACTTAAGCGTGTAGGTGCTGACGAACTCAACGCAGTACTTGAGCATCTAAATACGAAGAAATCTTCACTTGATATCGCGTCGATAGTTGGCACAACATCTGTGCACACGAAGCATCATGCAGTAGCGATGAGCGCAGAAATAATGATGGCAGCCACCGAAGGCGCAAAATCTATGAAGGCATCAGGTGGGTCAACTAAACGCATCAATAAAAAATCAGTGGGAGATGCCGTAAACGCAATGTTGCTCGAAACAATTGTGCAACCGCTACGAGATCGTCTCGCACAAATTGTTGCTGATGCCAATGGAGACCGTGATGAAATTGCCAAGGCAGTGCGCAATATGTACAGGGACTGGAAACTTACCCAAATTGATGCCCATACAACAGATCTTGCCTGTGTTGCATACAGCGTAGGTTCACATTTGTCGCTTGAGGTTGGCCAATCAGTGTGTTGGATGGTCGACCCCAACGGACCAGAATGTGCAGATGCCGAAGACAATGCCTTGGCTGGGATGACGCCCTGCGGCGAAAAGTTCCCGACCGGACATCGGCATCCGCTCGCGCATCCTGGTTGCCGTTGCTTGGTCGGAGCGCCTACGCACTAGCGTTAGCGTTCGTGCGAAACCCCTCCGATCTGCCCCCTCAATCCTCTGGACCAACTGGTCCTCGTGGTCCCTCGTTTCCTTTTTCAAGGCTGTCTTTAAAAAAGCCCAGTCGCGGTCGCATGGCGATCTCGATTGTTCTTGCAATTATTTTCGCCCTCTTTTTGAGCGCTAAGAGTCTGTCGGCGTTCTTCATTAATGTCCTTTGGTTCGACAGCCTTAATCGAACAGATGTCTATTGGGGAATCCTGCGCTCCAAGGCAGAACTTGGATTGCTGTTCGCTTTCGTTCTAGCGCTGGCTTTTTGGGTGAACATTTTTATAGCCGAGCGATTGGCACCGACCATATTGTCCAATACCCCACAAGACCTTGCTATGGGGCGAGTGCGAGACATTATGGCGAAACGCAGGGGACTCATGCGTCTTGTTGTATCAGTCGTTTTTGGTTTGATGATCGGACTCCCGATGTCTTCACATTGGGAAGAGTGGGTGCTGTTTCGCAATCGCCAGTCTTTTTCTCTTGTCGACGCGCAATTCAACACTGAGGTTGGTTTCTATATCTTTCGATTGCCGTTTCTTGAGTCAATCGTATCGTGGGCGTTTGGGGCCATCATTATGGTCGTCCTAATCACTGTTGTCTTTCATTTTTTAAATGGCAGTATTCGCCCGCAAGACAGAGTCAATAAAATGTCGGCACAATCAAAAGTGCATATTTCAGTATTGCTATCTGTGGCTGCACTATTGCGAGCGGCTAACTATTGGTTGTCGCGTTACAACCTCACTCGATCATCACGCAGCGTGGTGCAGGGTGCGTTGTATACAGATATAAACGCCCAACTTCCTGCAATCAACCTTATGATTTTGGTGTCAGTTGCTGTTGCCGTTTTGCTCCTCTGGAACATTCGACAAAAGGGTTGGCGACTTCCGGCACTTGCGGTTGGATTATGGGTAGTCGTTGCCATCGTGGCTGGAGCGGTGTATCCAGCAATCGTGCAAAGATTCGTCGTACAGCCAAGTGTCAGCACCCGCGAGCTTCCGTACATCGCGCGCAATATCAAAGCAACAAAAGTTGCAATGGGGCTAGCCGATGTTGATCGTGTTGCAACTACTTCCGGAACAGCGACTGCAGCAGATATTGATGCCAATGACATTGCCCTGCGAGATGTGCGCCAACTCGACCCCGCACAAATGCGTGACAGATTTAGGCTTGACCAGGGTTTGACATCATTTTATTCTGTGGTCGATCTTGACGTCGATCGTTATTTAGTTGACGGTCGTGTACAGCAATTGCTCGTCGCTTCACGCGAACTTAATCCTGCAGGCATCCCTAACCGCACGTGGGTTGCGAGGCACCTGCTATATACACACGGTTGCGGAATTGTTGCTGCCCCAGCAAGTGTGATTACGGCAGATGGTCGTCCTAACTACATCGACCTTAAAGTCACCAAACCGCAGTTGTATTTTGGTGACGGGCTCGATGGCTACGCTCTTGTCAATACGGATCAAGCAGAACAAGCCTGTCCTAACACTAAGGCCACTCCCTATGGCGCTGATTCTGGAATAAAAATAAGCGGGTCATTGCGCAAAATTGCCATGGCCGTCAACTTTGGTGAGTACAACTTATTTGGTTCAAATCTCATCACTGATAAATCCCGCATGTTGTTAGTGCGAGATGTGCGCGATCGTGTTCGCAAGATTGCTCCATTTTTACAATACGACAGCGACCCCTACCCAGTAGTCGTCAAAGGTGAAGTATCATGGGTCGTTGATGCGTTCACTACATCTACGCGCTATCCGTATGCGCAATCAGCGAATATTGATCAAATCAGTTCCGGAAGCGGCCTTAATCGTTCGTTTAACTATGTACGGAATAGCGTTAAGGCAGTTGTTAATGCGTATTCAGGTGATGTCACATTTTATATTGTGGACTCAACCGATCCCATCGCAAAGGCGTGGCAAGCAGCGTTTCCTAAAATGTTCCATCCCGTTTCTGAAGTCGACCCAGAGTTGAGCGCACACTTCAGGTATCCAGAAGACCTTTTCAGAGTGCAATCAAATATTTATGGCAAGTATCAATTTGATGACGCAACGCTCTTCTTCAACAGAGATGCGGCTTGGAGTGTTGCCCAAGCTCCCCCAAATGCACCCGAGTCATCGTCTGGAGTTGGCGTGGCGGCAACCGCTGGCATTGATGGTGTTGACTCCGCCGTAGCGCTCGATGCCAATGTGTTGCGTTTCAGCCCGTACTACACCATTTTTCATGCACCTGGCGCAACAGATAAAAGGGGTACATTCGCCATGTTGCGTCCTTTTGTTCCGTTCTCATCTGACGACAGTAGAAAAGAGTTGCGGTCGATCATGGTGGTATCAAGTGATCCAGCAACATATGGCAAGATCACAGTTTTTGATCTTGCGACACCGCTTCCTCCTGGTCCAGCAACAGTTGCTGCTGAGTTTGAAAGCGAACCTGCCATTTCCCAAACAATCACACCACTCGACCAACGCGGATCTCGCGTGACATACGGTGACCTACAGATTGTTCCTGTCGGAAAATCTTTCATGTATGTACGACCAATGTATGTGCTTCCAGATGGCGCCGACGCCAAGCAAGTTTTCGTGCGCAAGATACTGGCGTGGTACAACAACAAGTCGGTCATTGGCAACAGTGTGACTGCGGTCGTCGCACAACTATTTCCTGGCTACACAGGCGATCTAGGAGACCGCGTCGGTGGCACGTCGAGTGCCACAACCACCACACTCGCCCCAACATCTGGTGGATCTAGTTCGGCTACAACTATTCCAACGACAAGCACATCCACTCCAAAAGAGTTGTTGGCTCAAGCCGATGCCTTATTTGCTCAGGCCGATACGGCGTTGTCGAGTTCGCCGCCAGACTTCAGCACATACGAACAAAAGCTTTCCGAGGCTCGCGAACTAGTGCGCCAGGCGTTGGCTGCACTGGCAAACTAGTTGGGTCTTCTCAGGTGCTCCGCCAATGCCGCAAGATCTTGACGAAATGCAATCTCATACCTAGCTTGTTCATTGGCTAATCGAACCTGTGAATTTTTTAACGCAGTGAGTGACTCTGCTGTTAATGCATCTTCTGGTCGATGAGATAGCGATTCGATGTCGTTTCCGAGTTCATGTAATTGGCGGGATAATTCTGCGCCCATTCCTGAGACTTTCACATCAATCATTGTCAACCGCTTGGCAAACTCTGTTGCTGACTGGCGATCTTTGGCTGCTGTCTCCGCCTGGTCTTTTATCTCCGCACGCAATTGTTCAATCTCGGCCATCAAGGCAGATAGCGCCGCCTGAGTCTCTTTTTTGGAACGATTAAACATATATGGTTGTCACATTCATGGGGACGTAAGACGTTTCTCTTCACCACGGTAGTTGCTGAGCAGGCAAGCTTGGGGGAGTAGACAGTCATTCAGCCTAATTGGCACTACATTGTCAGGATGTCTCAAAAGCCCGAAGTCACTATTCCTAACTCCACGCCGCCATCTGACCTTGTTATCGAAGACATCACTTTTGGTGACGGCGATGAGGCGGTGAAGGGCAAGAATGTCGCTGTGCACTATGTCGGAGTTGCGTACAGTACCGGTAAGCAGTTTGACGCTTCATGGGATCGCGGAGATACATTTGATTTTCGTCTCGGAGGCGGACAGGTAATTGCTGGCTGGGATCAGGGTGTGGCAGGAATGAAGGTCGGTGGACGTCGTCAATTGACGATTCCCCCTCACTTGGGATACGGCCAACAAGGTGCAGGCGGAGTCATCAAGCCTGGCGAGACCCTTGTCTTTGTAGTTGACCTCGTTAACGTTTTCTAAAGAAGGTTTAACGTTGCGTTAAATTCTGTGGCAACATGTGTCGTCGTCGCCACCAACGTCGCACTGGGCCAATGCCAAATTTTTTAGTGACAGCAAAAAAAAGTGTCGTCACCAATACTCTTTGCCAAATCGTCAGCGTTGCAATCCTTGGTGCAAGAACAACGGCAACAATCAAAGACAACGGATATACCCATGCAATGTCAGCCATGAATTTCCCGAACTTAGTTCGATGTCGTTCACTGTTGGATTGGGAAATAAAGAATTCCTCTGTTCCGGCTGTGACGGTGATTCTCTCGGTCAGAATCATTTCATCAACCTGAGACAAGAGTTCTTCTCGACGTTGTGATCGTTCCCATTTACGCAAGTGCAGCGCGTCAATGAATCTGAATACCATTTGGTAACTATCCGAGTCGGCACCCGGGTACAAAACGGTGGCACCTAAACATCCCGCCGCTTCGTGAACCGCGCTGAGCATGTCAGTGCACCAAACAGCGAATGCATCACCTTGTCCCGGTGCAATTGTGCGGGCAATTGTGACGGTCACGCTCCCTGGTGCGATGCGCGGCAACTTGCCTGTATCAAACGGCCCGGTCAAATTTGACATATTGGCAACGGTACAACTGTCTCGACTTGCGATTGGTGACGCTTGGCAGGTTGTGAGAAGGGTCTCTGTCTCAGTACGGTAGGGGCTTCATCACGACGCGGGGTGGAGCAGTCCGGTAGCTCGTTGGGCTCATAACCCAAAGGTCGCAGGTTCAAATCCTGCCCCCGCCACCAAGGGATGCGTTGAAAGACGCGTACCACGCATCGAAGTCCCAGTTTCTCCACAGAGACTGGGACTTTTGTGCATATGCCCTGACTGGTAATCCCCCCAGAACACTCTAAGATTCAGCCAGTCAGATATATAAGCATGATTACCCAAGCAAAGGCATCCTCATGAACCAGTTCTTGTCCAACAAGATCATTGCTGGCATTGTGGCTCTGGCTCTACTGGTGGGAGTAGGCGTACTCATCTCATCTGGAGACACGTCGTCAACAACACGCAATGCTGCTCTGGTTGTAGCAACACCCTGCACCAAGCCTGGTCAAGTCACCAAGGTGTCCAGGCAATCAGTTGTCTGTGCCACCACCAATACAGGATCACTCTGGTATGCCACCATGAAAGCCACAGGCAAAGCCCAACCATGCACAACTCCTGGAGCGATTCGCAAGAAGTCAGACATTGTCTGGGTCTGTGGTGTTGTGAAAAAGAAAAAACTCTGGCAAGCAACACAACCATTACCACCTGCTGTTGTTGCGTCCACAACTGTCATCGAGCCCGGTGCATCTCAACCAACACCTGCACTTGACTCCACTCAACTAGCAACACCCTTGGTCCCTGTTGTTGCTGACAACAATGTCTTGGCTGATCCACAGATTCCAGATGACAAGATCGTCACTCAAGTGATTGATGCCACACCAACCACAACAACGCCAGCAACAACGCCAGCAACAACCACAATCTCCCGATACACACCCAAAGCAACCACAACAACAACTTCTACAACAACAACAACCACAACCACAACCACAACAACTTCTACAACCACAACAACAATCCCTAAGACATGTGCAGCAGGCGGAACCTGCAAGGTGAGAGACATTGGTCCTGGTGGTGGCATCGTGTTCTATGTTGCAACCTCACCTTTTGTCTGTGGAGAAGATCTGAACGCAACATCTGCGACAAAATGCACATATCTCGAAGCAGCAATTACTCCAGGAACTACTCCTTCTGCCTGGACGCCAG
>SHUT01000059.1 GCA_009691255.1 Ilumatobacteraceae bacterium | reverse complement strand
TCGATGTTGATCGATGCTGGTCCAGCAGATGGCAACTGGCCAGGTGCGTTGCGTGATAAGCGCCGAGATGGGTACCCCGTGAGCTCGATGATGTCGACTTTCTTTTTCTCGCGTTCAGAAACCATCTGGGGTGGCACAAGCCAGATTCAGCGCAACATTGTTGGCGAACGTGTGTTGGGGTTGCCAAAAGAACCAAAGCCACAGGGCGATAAAGAGTGAACTTTCAAAATGCCGTTAAGTCTGGTTTTCAAAACTATGCAAACTTCAATGGCAGGGCATCACGCTCGGCATATTGGTTTTGGGAATTGTTTGTGGTTGTTGCCGCCAATTTGTCGTCGGTAATTTTTTCGACAATCGGAACACTCTTTGCAATCGCAATGATTGTTCCATCCATTGCGGTTGGCTGGCGTCGGATGCATGACACCGGTCGTGCGGGTTGGTGGTCAATTATTCCGCTTGTTGGTTTTGTTTTTGCGCTACAACGCAGCGATCCAGACATGAATGAGTACGGTCCGCCAGCGCCGCCGTCAAAATAAATACGGTTGTAGCCCTACAAATACTCGGGCACTCTTCGCTGATACACCTGAGAGATCAATGGTGACGAGATAATAAAGTCGGCGCTTGCACGGTTGCACGCAACAGGAATATTCCAAACTGCAGCAATGCGCAAGAGTGCTTTGATGTCTGGGTCATGCGGCTGAGGCTCTAGCGGATCCCAGAAGAACATCAAGATATCGATCTTGCCCTCGGCAATTCGCGCACCAAGTTGTTGGTCGCCGCCAAGTGGCCCAGACCGTAGGCGCTCAACTACGAGCCCTGTGTGTTCTTGCACAAGTCGTCCAGTGGTGCCAGTGCCAACAAGGGTGTGTTGGGCGAGCTCGTCGCGATGATTGGCCGACCACTCGAGCATTTCGTCTTTCATGTTGTCGTGGGCAACAAGCGCAATGCGTTTTTTGGCCGGGCTTTCGATGTCCATCATGATTGTCGTTGCCATCTCTCTAGTGTGACAGGTTGCCAATGCGTATTAGATTCACGGGCATGAACACCAAGCAAACGGGGCAGAACAAACTTGTACGTAACGATCTTGTTGTGGCGTCACCAGTGGGGAAACTCAGGCTTGTTGCATCAGAGAAAGGCCTCGTTGCCATTGACATTGGTAACAACACCAAACAAGCGGTTACCACCACCAACTCGTCTGCTCAGGCAATTTTGATGAAAACCAAAAAGCAACTTGAGCAGTATTTCGCAGGCAAGCGATCGGCTTTTGATATTGATCTCGATCTTGTTGGTACCGATTTTCAAGTGCAGGCGTGGCGCGCACTGTGCCGCATTCCATATGGGACAACCATTTCCTATGGTCGGCAAGCAGCGAGCATTAAAAAGCCCAAAGCGTTTCGCGCGGTTGGTTCAGCCAACGGCAAGAATCCGATTCCAATTGTTGTGCCCTGCCATCGGGTTGTGGCTAGCGACGGGACACTCGGTGGTTATTCGCTTGGGTTGCGAATGAAAAAGCAGTTGCTGAAATTGGAAGGCGTTAGTGAGGCTGAGTAAAGCCGAAGCATTCGCGTAAGTACTCGTCGCGAAGCGCCTCTTGCGGCGGCCCCATCGAGACAACGCGTTGAGCAAGCAACATCACTGCAGTTGCATGTTCTGCGTCGGCGAGTTCGTGTGTTGCCATCACTACCGTGACACCACGTGCGCGCTCTGCAGCAACCAGTTCGGCCACGAGTTTGCGGCCGTTGATGTCGAGGCCAGCAGTGGGCTCGTCGAGCAACAAAATCTCTGCCTTGCGAGCCAACACTTGTGCGAGGTGCGTTCGCTGTTGTTGACCGCCTGACAAATCGCGAATTGGTTTGTTTGCTTGTGCATCAATACCGGTGCGCTGCATTGCAGAACTGACGATGCCCCTATCGAGGGCACTGGCGCGTTTGAAAAGTCCAAGGTGCGCAAAGCGACCCATCGTCACCACATCGCGAACTTGCAGTGGAAGCGTGTGTGAAGAAACAGGATGTTGAGGCAAGTAGGCAACGCGAGTTGGTAAATGCCCAGCAGGTTCATCAAGTACCTGCAGTTCGCCATGCACGGGATCAATAAGCCCCGCCAAGGTTTTGAGCAGCGTGGACTTTCCCGAACCGTTAGTGCCAATGAGCACCAGTAAGTCACCTGGTTTTAAGTCGAGCATTACTCCGAGGACTACTGGGTGCTTTCCGTAACCCACGCACAGGTGGTCGGCCGAAATGGTGGCGGTATTCATCAGACGTGAACACGCCCGTGTGCGTGAGGATGCTCGTGTTCGCCATCGCTCGGTTTGCTGAGTGCCTTGCGTATTTCTGTAAACACCGCGGCCAGAGCAAAGAACATGACGGCCGTAAACACGATGGTTGCGCCTGCTGCTACATCGAAGTGGTAGCTGAGGAGCAGCCCTATATATGTAGAAAGCGTTCCGACAAGGGCGGCAATCGTCATCATTCTGGAGATTCGTCGTGCAAAGAGCGCACCAGTAGCTGCGGGAGCAATCAGCATGCCCAGCACCAACAGTGTTCCCACTGTTTGAAAACTGGCAACCACAGTGATGACAATCATGGTCAGCATTGCATTGTGAAAGAGGCGAATGGAGAAACCCGAGGTGCGGGCAAGCCCCTCGTCTACAGAAAGCAACAGAAACGGGCGACGGCCAACGAAAGCGATTAAGCCAACCAGGGCAAGTGCACACAGTTGCGACAACAAATCAGATTGGCTAACACCAAGCAGTTCACCAAATAAAATGCGTGTGAGATCACCAACGAACGCATCGCTTCGCGAGGTGATGATGACGCCAAGTGCCAACATGCCTACGAAGAGCAAACCAATTGCGGTGTCGCCCGAGAGTCGAAAGCGGCGAGTTACCAGGCTCACTCCGCCCATCATCACCACTGCGCCTACTGCAGCGCCAACGATGCCAGACACACCTAGAAGCAGCGCTGTTGCAATACCGGGAAGCACGCCGTGTGAGAGTGCATCACCCACAAATGCAAGCCCGCGTAATACCACGAAAGTGCCGGCAACGGCGCACGTAATCGCAACGAGTATTCCTGCGGCTAGTGCGTAGCGCAGAAACTCATTGTTGAGGAATGGTTCGATGAACACGCTGTTGTCAAACCAATCCACACATCAAGGATATGTGAACGGGGCGGTTCAGCCGAGCGCTTCTGCGATTTCGTTGACCATTCGCAGCATGAACTCCCGATAAGTCTTCGCACCATCAAGGAAATGTGTCGACAGGGTCACCGCTTTCACACCCAATTCGGCTGCAAGTTGTTCGGCAACATCTGGAGACGTTCCAAGGCCAGTAAAAATTGCTTTAACATCGTGCGTTTCAACTTCGGCCTTCAAGTTGGCAACTTCGCCGGCGCTTGCTTCCGATGTGGTTGAAAACGATGGGATGATGGCGCCAATTACTTCACAACCGTAACGATCGGCGAAGTAGCCCATCTCGTCATGCCCACTCACCAGCTCGCACTTGATACCACCAATTATTTCTTGAATTTCGGAGTCCAATGCGGTCAGTTCGGCAGCAAGTGTCTCCATCTGTACTGAGAGGTCGGTGCCGATCGCGGCACCTACTGCCTCTGAAAGTTCTGGCAACATTTCCAGCATCGTTGCGGGCGAAAGCCACAAGTGCGGGTCGAATGCCCCGTGTTCTTCTTCCTTCACTGCAGTCGTGTCTGTGGTTGCTTCGTCGGTGTGGCCGTCTTCCTCTTCGCTCGTTTTACGAACTGTGATGTGGTCACCAGCCATGAAGACGTTGACTCCAGCAGTCTTTGCATTTTCGAGTGTCTCTTCCAAACCCTCTTCGAAGTCGAGACCGTTCGATACAACAATGCTTGCATTGTTTAACAGCTCAATGTCTTTAGCCGATGGCTCAAATACGTGGGGGTCCTGACCGTCGGGGATAAGCGTGGTCACTGTTGCGGCGTCGCCAACAAGTTGTTCCACGATGCTGCCAAGTGTGGAGTAGGTGACCACAATGACGGGCTTCGACGCGCCGTCATCGGCTAGGGAGTCGCTGGAGCTGGTGCTCTCGTTAGAGCTGCAGCCCGCGACCGTAAGAAGAGCACCGAGTGCCACAGCAGCAAGAGCCTTACGGGACTTTGAGATTGCGAATGTTGGGTGGAAATTGAGTGAAGTCATGAAACCACCCTATCAGCCAAAATGAGAATGACTCTCATTATTGCTAGGATTAATTTTATGAACGACAACGAAAATCGCCTGCCTGTAACCGTAGTGACCGGGTATCTCGGGTCGGGGAAAACAACCCTGATTAATCATGTGTTGACCGCAAATCATGGAAAGCGAATTGCCGTCATTGAAAATGAGTTTGGCGAAATTGGAATTGACGATGCGCTAGTTATCAGTGCTGAAGAAGAGATCTTTGAGATGAATAACGGTTGTATCTGCTGCACTGTCCGTGGCGACCTGATTCGAATCCTCGGAAACTTGATGAAGCGTAAAGATAAATTTGATTACATCTTGGTAGAAACGACTGGGCTTGCCGACCCAGCACCCGTCGCGCAAACGTTCTTGGTCGACGATGAAATACGTTCTCAACTAAAATTAGATGCAATCGTCACCGTCGTGGATGCCAAGCATTTGATCCAACATTTAGATGACGTGAAGCAGGATGGGGTCGAGAATGAAGCCGTAGAACAACTGGCATTTGCAGACCGAGTGCTTTTAAACAAGATTGATCTGGTAACAGATGCAGAGCGCGAAGAAGTGGTCAGGCGAATTCGGTTGATTAATGCAAATGCGGAGATCATTCCGACAACAATGTCAAAGGTGGATTTGGATCGGGTCTTGGGTGTCGGTGCATTTGATCTCAACAGGGTTCTAGAGATGGAGCCAGAGTTTCTTTCTGACACCGAACACCAGCATGATCTAAGCATTACGTCGGTTGGCATCGATTGCGAAGGCGAAGTTTCGGTACAGAAAATCAACGAGTGGCTTGGATGGTTGTTGGGTGAACGGGGAACTGACATCTTCCGCATGAAGGGCATTCTTAATATGTGGGGCGATAATCGTCGTTTTGTTTTTCAAGGCGTTCACATGCTTTTTGATGGAACTCCTGGACAACCGTGGGCCGAAGGGGAAGCGCGCAGGAACAGAATGGTATTCATCGGAAGAAATCTTGATCGTGAAGACCTGGAGCGTCGATTCAAGTCGTGTTTGGTCTCTGAAACCTCAAAATAAATATCTCTTCCATGGTCGCATCTCATCAGATTCTTGAATTTACTGAAATTGCACGGTTGCGTGACTGCATCGAATCAATTTCGGTCTCCGTTGTTGATGACTGCATCGCTGCCGGATCGCTGGCTGGTGAGGTTGCGGTAATTTCGAAAGCAAAAACACTTACGCTTCCGTTTGAACATGATTTTGGTGTTGGCGCTGTTGCATGGTCGCCGACGTCGAACATTCTTGCAACTGGCGGAATGGACGGCGTCATACGCCTGTGGTCTGATTCAGAAGGCGATGCAACTGTTGCAAGCGGCAAAGGCTGGGTAGCCGGAATCAGTTGGCGACAGGACGGTAAAGAGATTGCCGCAGCAATTGGTAAACAGGTTGTTCGAGTCGCAGTGGGCGGTGTAGCCGATAGCAACGAGTCCGCCCGTCACGATTTTGAATCAACCGCAACATGTCTTGCCTACACAACTAACGGTCAGCGTCTTGGGGTTGGTTCGTATGGGGGAGTTTCGTGGTTTGAAACGGGAGACAAGATCGTTCGTCATTTCCCGTGGAAGGGTGCGCCACTGACGATCAGTATGTCGCCCAATGGAAAATGGGTGGCAACCGGTAATCAAGACGCTTCAATTCACTGTTGGAAGCTGTGGTCTGGCGATGATCTACAAATGTCTGGGTATGAGACAAAAATCCAGCATCTGGATTGGGATCCAAATTCGCGATACCTCGCGGTGGGTTCTGTCGCTGACATCTCTCTGTGGGATTTTTCAGGACGCGGTCCAAAGGGTTCAAAGCCGATTCAGCTAGCAGGACATGCTCGACACGC
The DNA here is from genome assembly GCA_009691255.1 of Ilumatobacteraceae bacterium. Classification (GTDB taxonomy): domain Bacteria; phylum Actinomycetota; class Acidimicrobiia; order Acidimicrobiales; family Ilumatobacteraceae; genus UBA2093. The sequence continues at coordinate 1,396 of SHUT01000059.1, read as the reverse complement.
AGTTGCATTGAAGTATCAACCCCAGAGTCAATTGATTATGTCGGCAGGCGCTGAAGGAACCGTGTGCATTTGGAGGCCTTCGCCTGGAAAGCAGTCGCTTGTTGCCAATGTGAACATTGGGGAGGAACCAACCTGCGCAGTATGGAGCAGGGACGGCCGTTCGGTGATCGTAGGAACCGCTTTGGGCGGTGTTTTTGAGGTTGATGCACATGTCGTTTGAATCGGTTGCAATTTCGTCAAAACCAGAAAGTGAAACTGCGGCACTAGCGCTTGTCGTATGTCGAGATTGTTGTTGCGGGACAGTTGGAAAACATCCAGACTTTGATCACGCGTTACAGCTCCGACAGATTGAATTGGCGGCGACGGACATGGATGTAAAAGTGCGAGTTTCTCGATGTCTGGATGAATGTCAGCAGTCAAACGTGATTGTTGTGCGCCGCGGGGCGCCAAAAAGGGAATCAATCTGGCTCGGAGGAGTGTTGAGCACTACTGCGACTGAGGCGCTGACACAGTGGATTTCAATCAACTGTGAGGGCGAAATACCCCAGTCGCTTCACAATAATGTTTTCACTCCGAAAAAAGTAGAAGATGAGTGAAGGTATTAGGCAGGTAGCAGCGCGGTTAAGAGCACGGTGAGTTCGTCCATCGGAACTTCGCCGCTCGAACGCCAAAGCACTTTGCCATCGCCACCAACAAGCACGAAGTATGGGTATCCAGCAAGACCGAAAGCATCGCCGCCAACTTTGTCGGCAGAGTCAGCCATCACTGGCCAGGTGGCTGGAAAGTTTTCGCGAGCCAACCATTCGGATGGTGGGTAGTTGGGGTTAGCAGAGTCGGTGCCAGTGGTTACTGCGAGAATGTCGATGCCTGCCGGCATTTTGCCCGACTTTTCCCACTCAACGAGAAGCGGTACTTCGCGTTGGCAGTGAGGACACCAATGTGCAAGAAACACGAGCAACGTCGGCGTGCCCGTTGATTCGGTTGTCACAACGTTGCCAGTGAAACCTTTGCCCGACAACACGGGTGCGAGCATTCCAACAGCAGGATCTGGGTTCGTCTCTTCATCAAATGCTGGAAGAACATCGCCAGTCACCGTGACTTCACTGAATTCTTGAAGCGATCCAACCGCGACCGAATCTTTACTGCTCGACGAAGAAATTGCGACTATTGCCGCAATTGCAACCACCGCAGCGATAACACCACCGACGATCCATGCGTTGCGATTTCCCGAGGTTGATTTTTTCTTCGATGTGCTCATGATTGCTCCGTTTGCTGTGCTGTTGGAAGGGTAGTAAATACAATGGCCGCGAGAAAACCTGTGAAGGCCATAAATGGCAACGTTACAAAACCAAAGTGTTCGAACCAAACAAACTCGCATGGCACTTTGACATCACAC
>SHUT01000058.1 GCA_009691255.1 Ilumatobacteraceae bacterium | reverse complement strand
CGATTGTGCTTGTTGTGGTTGTTTGTGTCTCAGGAGGAGCGGCGTCAACAGGCACTGTCCCAGTTGTGGTGTCAACCGGACTCGGCACACCCACGAGGGTTGGAATATCAGGAGATAGTGGCATTGCCAATGTGCCAACCCAAACTTTGGTGGTTTGCTTTGATGCACACACCCAGAGCACGCCAGATTTCTTGCGCGTCACGCCTAGTCGTTTGCATTTAATAGGCTTAGATTTTGTTTTTGCCACAGCAAACCAGATGTTGCCTACGCGTGTTCCGGCACAAACCACTTTTTGGCGCGACAAAGTAGCGACTTGGCCTGGTTTTTTGCAGGACTTGCCAGCAATTCGCACGGCGTTGCGCACCGCATCCTCAGAACGCGACGACGCAGGACCACATGCCGACAGCAAGCATCCAAGAAGTGTCAGTGAAGCAGCAGATTTTCTCCAAGACATCCGACCCCCATCGCATTCTTGCTATCACCCTAATGAGGGAGGAATTTAGATGTTGGTCAGCCTCCGGAGGCTTCAGAAACCTTTTGTTTGCCTGCTGAGATCCACGGCATCATCGAGCGCAACTGCTTGCCTACTGCTTCGATTGGGTGTTCTGCCCCGGCCTTACGCAATGCATTGAAGTTTGCTCGACCGCTCTCGCTCTCTTTGATCCACTCACGCGCAAACTTTCCACTTTGAATCTCTTTCAAGATTTTTCTCATTTGCTTCTTGGTGGCTTCGGTCACGATGCGTGGTCCGCGCGAGACATCACCATATTCGGCAGTATCGCTAATGCTGTAGCGCATACCTGCGATGCCTTCTTCGTACATCAAGTCCACGATTAGTTTGACTTCGTGCAAGCACTCGAAATACGCCATCTCTGGCTGGTATCCAGCCTCAACAAGAGTTTCAAATCCGGCCTGCACCAACGATGTCAGTCCACCGCACAGAACAACCTGCTCGCCAAACAAATCGGTTTCGGTTTCTTCTGTAAAAGTTGTCTCGATCACGCCTGCACGTGCTCCACCAATGGCTTCTGCGTATGACAATGCCAAGTCTTTTGCCTTGCCAGTTGCGTCTTGTTCAACTGCAATCAGACATGGCACGCCACCGCCTTCTGTGTATGTACGGCGTACCAAGTGACCTGGTCCCTTTGGCGCAATCATGATGACATCAACACCGGCTGGCACTTTGATGCGCTTGAAACGAATATTGAATCCGTGCGCAAACGCCAATGCTTTTCCGGGCTTCATATAGCGCCTGATATGTGTTGCATATGTTGCTTTTTGCTCAGTGTCTGGCATGGTGAGCATGATGACGTCAGCCCACTTTGATGCATCAGCGATGCTCTTGACTGTCAAGCCAGCAGCAGTTGCTTTGGCAGCAGAGGATGAACCCTCGCGTAATCCCACAACCACTTGCACGCCACTCTCTTTGAGATTCAGTGCGTGGGCATGACCTTGTGAGCCGTATCCGATGATGGCGACTTTACGCCCACGGATAATCGAAGGATCTGCATCTTTTTCGTAGTACATCTTTGCTGCCATTAGTTGGCCTTTCCTTTTGTGGCACGCGAACGTGCCTCGCGGTCTAATTTTGGTAACGCCACTCGACCAGTGCGTTGAATTTCTATGATGCCGTAGCTCCGCAGCAATTCTTCGCAATCATCGAGTTTGTCTGGACTGCCGTCAAGAGACAGAGTCAGGGAGTCAGTTCCGACTGCCAAAATCTTTCCCTCGAATACATTTACTAGCTCCAGAATTTGTCCACGGACATCGCCCACTGCACGCACGGTGCACATCATGAGTTCGCGCTCAACAGACTTGCGCGGATCAAGTTCTGTAATGCGCACAACCTCAATGAGTTTGAATAATTGCTTCACCACTTGTTCGAGTGGTGTTGACTCAACGTTGACCACAATGGTGATGCGACTGAAATCAGGGTCTTCTGTTGGGGCAACAGCCAGTGAAAAGATGTTGTACCCGCGACGAGCAAAAAGTCCGGCAACGCGCGCTAGCACGCCCGGACGGTTTTGCACGAGTACCGACAAGATGTGATGCTGAGGGGAATCTCCGTAGGGGTTGTTTGGGTTCACAGGGTTCATCGCAAAAACTCTCGTCGGCTGTTCTGGCTAGGTTGAATAAGGAGGTCGTCGTTTCCGGCTCCAGCCGGAACCATCGGGAAAACTTTTTCCATTTGTTCGACGCGAAACTCCACCACAACGGAGCGGTCATTGATGCTGTTGGCTTTGTCGATGGCGTTTTCTACTTCTTCTTCGGCTTCAACGCGAATACCAACGCAACCCATTGCTTCGGCCCACTTCACATAGTCGGGCACGCCACCGCCAAGATTTACCTCGCTATAGCGCTCGCCATAAAACATTTCTTGCCACTGACGCACCATGCCCAAGGATGAGTTGTTCAGAATTGCAATCTTGACGGGAATGTTCTCTGTTGTTGCTGTGATGAGTTCTTGTGCGGTCATCTGAAAACAACCATCGCCGTCAACTGCCCAAACTGTTCGGTCTGGTCGACCAACTTTGGCGCCAATCGCCGCCGGAACTGCAAAACCCATTGTTCCGAGTCCGCCAGAGTTAACCCATGTATATGGCTCCGTGAAGTTCCAGTATTGACTAGTCCACATTTGATGTTGTCCGACACCACTGGCAACGATTGTTCCGTCTGGTGCACCGTCACGAAGTTTTTCTAGACAGAACTGCGGCTTCAACGCACCACCTGGCTCCATGGCGTCATAGGCAAGCGGAAACTGTTCGCGCCAACCGCTTAAGCGACTACGCCACGGACCAACGTCTGCTTGTGTGTCTCCGCCATTAAGAAGATCTTTGATGGCCTTCACTAATTCTTCGACAACCAAACGGCAGTCTCCGACAATCGGAACATCTGGACGACGAACTTTGCCTTGTTCTGCAGGATCAATGTCAACGTGAATTATTTTTGCTTCTTGGGCGAATCCAGACACCTTGCCAGTAACACGATCATCGAATCGTGAACCAAGAGCGATCAGCAGGTCGCTCTTTTGCATCGCCGTGATTGCTGTTGCGTTGCCGTGCATTCCGGGCATGCCTAAACACAACGGATGATCGTCAGGGAAAGCTCCGCGTGCCATCAATGTCGTGACGACTGGAATTTGAGTCAGCTCGGCAAGTTCGCGCACGATTTCTGCAGCGCGAGCCTTGAGAACACCACCACCCAAATACAAAATGGGGCGTTGGGCAGCAAGAATAAGTTTTGCTGCTTCTTTGATCATTCGTGGATGACCTTTTGTTGTCGGCTTATAACCCGGAAGCGAATCAATAACTTCGTCGTCGCTTGGCCAGTTCCATGTCATTGAGTTTTGTAAGACGTCTTTTGGAACGTCGATCAACACTGGTCCGGGACGACCTGTGGTAGCAACATGAAATGCCTGACGAATCGCCATCGGAATATCTTCTGCACGCATGACGAGTTCGTTGTGTTTTGTCACGCTGCGCGTGATGCCCACTGTGTCGCACTCTTGAAACGCGTCTGTACCTATGGCGGTCGTAGGAACCTGACCAGTGATGACAACCAACGGAATCGAGTCCATGTAGGCGTCGCACAATGGCGTCACCATATTGGTTGCGGCTGGACCACTCGTGACCATGGCAACGCCTGGCCGACCAGTGACGTGTGCGTACCCCTCGGCCATGTGACCAGCGCCCTGTTCATGGCGCACCAAGATGTGGCGAATGCTGGATTTGAGCAATGGGTCGTAGGCCGGCAGGATGCAACCACCAGGTAGACCAAACATCACGTCCACTTGCTCTTTTTCTAGTGAGCGGATAAGTGCTTCGGCTCCGGTGAGTGTCTCTTTTTGTGACATTTGGTGTCTCCTTGTGGGTCTCTAGTGTGGGGGGCTAATTGGTCAAAAAGTGCCTAGTAAATAAAAAAACCTCCCAAATGGGAGGTTTTTAGCGCGTTCGGCGATGGCCGACGCGCTACACGACTACTACTACAGATTCTGTGGCGATAAATAATGAACTCATCCCCCGAAGTCTGCCACGCATGCAGGCTCGGCGCAACCCCAATATCAAGAACAATCCGAGCCACCCCCCTTTGCCTCTATCCTAAGAGAGTCCTCATTGGCTGGGCCGGCGCTACTAGCACTGCACTAGCCGATACAACCGAAAGACTCAATCATGAACTCACCTCACACTGTTGCTCCAGCCACTGGCACATTGGGGGTCCTCACAGTTGGCCTTGGGGCGGTAGCCACCACCCTGATTGCTGGTGTCGAACTCGCCAAGCGTGGCCAAGGTTTGCCAATCGGCTCAATGACTCAAATGGGCACGATCCGTTTAGGCAAGCGCACAGATAATCGCAGTCCACTTGTCAAAGATTTTGTTCCCCTCGCTCGCCTTGAAGACATTGTCTGGGGAGCATGGGACGTGTTTCCCGATGATGCATACGTTGCCGCTTCACGAGCAGGAGTACTTGAACAAGGCAAGCATCTTGAATCAATCTCTGAGGTGTTGCGCGATATTCGCCCGATGACAGCGGCGTTTGAACGCAAGTACGCCCGCAACTTGACCGGCGAACACACCAAGGGCGACATCAGCAAGCGCGAAATGCTCAATGCGATTCGCGCCGACATCAATCGTTTCCGTGATGAGAAAAAAGTTGACCGCGTTGTCATGATCTGGTGCGCAAGTACAGAGATTTTCATTGAACCCGGACCACAGCACATGACGCTTGAATCATTCAATGCTGCAATCGATGCAAATGACGAGATGATCTCACCAGCGATGCTCTACGCATACGCATCAATCCTCGAAAATATTCCGTTCGCAAATGGCGCACCAAACCTTGCAGTCGACACACCTGCGTTGCGTCAATTGGCAACTGACATGAATGTGCCCATTAGCGGCAAAGACTTCAAGACTGGTCAGACACTCATGAAAACAGTGCTAGCTCCAATGCTTAAAGCTCGTCAACTTGGTTTGGCTGGTTGGTACAGCACCAACATCTTGGGCAACCGCGATGGCGAAGTATTAGATGCACCCGAGAACTTCAAGACAAAAGAAGAATCAAAGCTTGGTGTGCTCGAAGATATTCTTGAGCCGTCAAAGAATCCTGATCTCTATGGCAATGTGTTTCACAAGGTAAGTATCAATTACTACCCACCACGTGGCGACAACAAAGAGGGTTGGGACAACATTGACATCTTTGGATGGCTCAACTACCCGATGCAAATAAAAGTTGACTTCTTGTGTCGCGACAGCATTCTTGCCGCACCACTTGCGCTTGACTTGGTGCTCTATAGCGACCTCGCACAACGCGCTGGTCTTGGAGGCATTCAAGAGTGGTTGTCTTTTTATTACAAGAGCCCACAAGTCGCTCCTGGTTTGTATCCAGAACACGATTTATTTATTCAGTTGACCAAACTCAAGAACACGCTGCGATGGATCATGGGCGAAGACCAAATCACTCATCTGGGTCGCGAGTACTACGACGAAGGCTGACGTGCCGCTCTCCGATGCTGAGGGTCGCGCCAACCTACGGCCCGTGCTCTATGACATGACCTGTGTGCTAATCATGGTGTTGATTGGCACACGCAATCACGACCAAGACACTGGTGTGACTGGAGTCTTGGGGGTTGCCGCCCCTTTTTGGATCGCCGTTTTTATCGCTTGGATAATGCTTCGCGCGCACCGCAGTCCAAGAGCACTCTCAACTGGCGCTTCTATTTGGGTCATCAGTGTGTCGATGGGCATGGCGCTGCGTCACTTTGTATGGAATCGCGGCACCGCTGTCGCGTTTGTCGTTGTGGCGACAATATTTTTGGGCGCCACCATGATGGGCTGGCGCACCATCGTGCGTCGCTCGTCACTAGCGAACCTGCGACACTAGTTAAGAGGAGACAGAGAAAATGGAACCATTCGATCATGACAAAGTTGCCAACGCGGCCTCATACGCCACATTGATTCACCGCCAACAAAGCCGCAAATCCATCGATAATAGTAAAAGGCCTTACATTTCACACCTCTACGATGTTGCCAGCATTCTGATATCTGCTGGCGCTAGTTCGGACGAAGTCTGTGCCGGTTTTTTACATGACGCAATCGAGGACCAAGGTGGAAATCCTCAGGCAGAAAATATTAGCAGGATGTTCGGATCTGATATTCGAACATTAGTAGAGGGATGCACTGACTCCACCAGTACTAACCCCATCAATAAACTTCCATGGAGAGAAAGAAAAGAGGCTTACATTAAGCATTTTGAAACCGCTTCAGACTCTGTTCGCAGGGTGTCATGTGCGGACAAGATCAGCAATATGCGATCGATAATCGCCGATCTCGAGAAAAGCGGCAACGACATCTGGAATATTTTTTGCCGAAGCATCCCCTACAACGGAAAAAAAGATGCTCTCCCAATACCTGAGCGTCGTAAAAATACTATGTGGTATCACAAGAGCATTGGCAAAGTTGTCGATGCCAACCGCGCAACCATTGGCGAACTTGCAAACTTGTACAAAACGACTTTGGCACACCTACATATTGCTGCCGACGCCGCAGAGGCAAGATCTAACTAGCGCGACTTTTATCACTTGGTCCTCTAAACCACATCGGTGGATCTAACTCACTTGCTTTTCCGCGTTTGTACATGTCAGATGGGCGACCACGAGTTCCGCCAGATGGCGCAACCGATCCAGGTTCCACAAAGTCGACTAATCCCTTGGTTTCAGCAACCTTGCGGCGAAAGTTCGCTGGGTCGATTTCCCATCCAAGAATTGTCTCGTAGACATTTCGTAGTTCACTCAATGAGAAACCTTTGCGGCTACAAAATGAAGTAGCAGCTGGTGTGTCTTCAATTAATCTGATCGCTTTTTTATATGCTGCTCGCACAATTTTGTTGTGGTCAAACTCAAGTCGCAGACGTCCTGACAATATGCGCTGCACGGGTACGAGTTCTGCAGTTGCAGCATCGGATCCAGCACTGATGGCATCAATGATTGGCAATAGCGCCACATAGGCAATGGTCACGTATCTGCCACGAGGGTCACGGTCAGGGTCACCAAATGCACGCCCTTGGTGCAACTGGTCGGCCTCAACTTTAATTCCTGTTTCTTCGAACAATTCACGCATCGCTGCCTGACGAAGCGACTCGTTGGGCTTCACGATTCCGCCGGGCAAAGCCAGCACTCCTGATTTGGCGCTTTGCCGATGCACGACAACTGTTTTGAGTTCTTTGTCCTCAATGGTCATCGCCACGATATCTACGGCGACATAGAAAGGTACTGGTTTAGTTGCCACACCCAGACTATAGAGTATGAAGTACATCTAAATCCAGTTCGTCACCATAGTGACGACAAGAAAGGCAAATTATGACTAAGCCCCGTCCACGACTTTCCCCTCCAGAACGCCATCGAGCCGCAGGGGCGTTCCTCGCCGCCGCTATCGCTGATGCGATTGGAGCAATTTTTGAATTTGAAGAAGGCGGATTATTTGACCGCACCTTCCCTGCGTGGGTCTTAACAGGTCACGGCGAAATGCGCGGGGGCGGTTCACTTGCTCCCGGAGAATTCACAGACGACACGCAGATGGCGCTGGCGCTTGCTTTGTCTTTGATTAATTGTGGCGAATTTACTAGTGACGATGTGTGGTTGCGTTGGCAGGCATGGGCATCTGAGGCCAGAGATGTCGGAATCATCACACGGAGTGCACTTGGTAATAGCAATCACGTTGGTGCCGCACAGGATGCACACGACTCCATCGGACAAAGCGCGGGTAACGGCGCACTCATGCGCGTCACACCTCTTGCGTTGTGGTGTGCAGATTGGTCTATCCAAGATCTCATGGCACTTGCCGTCGAGCAGTCAGCGCTCACACATCTTGATCCGGCCGCTGGTTGGGGTGCTGCGATCAGCGCCGAACTAATCCGGCGTGGCATTCATGGCAAACATCCCATTGGTGAAATCGACGATGTGTTGTCGTATGTTCCCCAGCCTTACCGCGATCAATTCGCAGCCGTGCTCGGTGCAGACTTTGATCCCCACACTTACCAAGGGCCATCAAACGGCTCCGTCTGGATCTGCCTCGCCCAAGCCATCTGGGCAGTGCGTCATTCCGATTCATTGCCCGACACACTGCGCAACGCCATCAACTTAGGGGGCGACACCGACACGGTGGCATGTGTTGCGGGTGGTCTGGCTGGATCACTTTATGGCATTCAGGCGATTCCATC
>SHUT01000057.1 GCA_009691255.1 Ilumatobacteraceae bacterium | reverse complement strand
ACTAACGCATCGCGCAAACACAAGCCCAGTTGACCGTCAGCACCAACAATGCACCACTCAGCCACGTGTGCTGGCCGTCACTTTTTTGCTTTCAGCGGCTGCCACCACTGAGGGTTATTGCGATACCAATCAATGATGTGTGGCATCGAATCGGCAATGCTGTGTTGAGGCGTATAGCCCAACTCGTCGTGGATCTTGGTCCAGTTCACCGAATAACGACGGTCATGTCCGAGGCGATCTTCGACCCAATTGATCATGTCGTCGCCGTATCCCATGCCAGACAAAATCATCGTGGTGAGTTCGCGGTTGTTGAGTTCTGTCCCGCCACCAATGTTGTATGTCTCGCCGGCGCGACCTTTTTGTACGACTAGGTCAATGGCGTTGCAGTGATCGTCAACATGTAGCCAGTCACGAATATTGAGTCCATCGCCATACAGCGGAACTTTTTTTCCTTCAATTAAATTTGTGATGAACAACGGAATCGCTTTTTCGGGAAACTGATACGAGCCAAAGTTGTTCGAGCAGCGCGTAATGCGCACATCTAAACCGTAAGTGCGGTAGTACGAGCGAGCCACGAGGTCACTGCCGGCCTTACTTGCGGCGTACGGACTATTGGGCAATAGCGGTTCTTGTTCGTCCCAACTTCCGTGAGCAATTGAGCCGTACACCTCGTCGGTCGAGACATGAACAAATTGCGATACTGCTGACATCAGGCATGCTTGCAACATTGACTGAGTGCCCAGAACATTGGTGCGGATAAAACCACCACTGTCGGTGATGCTGCGATCGACATGGGACTCTGCTGCAAAGTGCACAACGACATCGTGGCCACTAATAATCTCGGTAACTTTTTCAGTTTCGTTGATATCGATGGTATGGAGAGTGAGTCGCTTGTCGCTAATGATCGGATCTAGATTGGCGATATTGCCTGCATAGGTGAGCACGTCAATGACTGTGACCTTGGTCGGGACGGTTCCCCATCTACCCTCGAGGAGACCCCTGACATAGTTTGAGCCAATAAAACCGCATCCGCCCGTAACGACAACCTTCATTTGCCCATTCTACAGGGGAGTCGTTTCTCTCATTTCGGATGGGTGTGCCAAACTAGCAACATGAAGGGAATTATTTTGTCTGGCGGCACAGGCAGTCGTTTGTTCCCCATTACTCGGGTGGTGAGCAAGCAGTTGTTGCCCGTGTATGACAAGCCAATGGTGTATTACCCATTAGCCACTCTGATGGCGGCGGGTATTCGCGAAGTACTGCTGATTGTCACGCCCCGCGACATAGAACTATTTGCCACTTTGTTTGGTGATGGCTCCCAACTCGGAATGTCGATCACGTATGTCGTACAAGAAAAAGCCGATGGTCTTGCCCAGGCATTTATTTTGGGCGCTGAATTTATCGGTTCTGACAAAGTAGCTCTCGTCTTGGGAGACAATCTTTTTTATGGCAGTGGACTCGGTCGTCAGTTATTGTCGCTGACTGATCCTGACGGTGGAGTTGTATTTGCATATCAAGTTGCCAATCCAAGCGAGTACGGAGTTGTGGAGTTTGATGCCAGTGGCGCTGCGATTTCGATTGAAGAAAAGCCCACTCACCCCAAGTCTGACTACGCCGTACCTGGTCTGTACTTCTACGACAACGACGTCATCGAGATCGCTCGGCAACTCAAGCCAAGTGCACGCGGAGAACTAGAAATCACTGGCGTCAACAACGAGTACCTACGCCGTGGCAAACTCACCGTTGAAGTTCTGCCTCGCGGCACGGCGTGGCTTGATACTGGAACGTTTTCTTCTCTGCACGAAGCAGGTACCTATGTGCGCATTATTGAAGAACGTCAGGGGACACGAGTCGGTTGCATCGAAGAAGTCGCGTGGCGTAACGGCTGGATTACAGATGCGCAACTCAATGAACTCGCCCAACCAATGCTGGGAAGCGGCTACGGCACGTACTTGCAAAAACTCACTCAGAAATCGGCGCGTTAAGCGCCTCTTTGCGTGCTCGCCTAATGGCGATGCGTTCCGCGACTGTCGGTGAGTCTGGTATTTCATTAAGTCGTCGCGATGTTGAGTCGCTAATTCGTAGCAGTAGTGCCAGCAACACATAGTTAGCAACCAAACTTGATCCGCCGTAACTGACAAATGGCAACGTCACACCAGTGAGTGGAACTACACGAATAACGCCTCCAATAATGATGAACGCCTGCACTCCCAAAATTGTTGTGAGACCCGTGGCAAGCAACTTGTCAAATGGGCGATCTGCACGCAATGCTGTGCGCAACCCGGCTCCCACAAACAACACAAATGCAGTCAGCACGGCGACACCGCCAAGTAGTCCGAGTTCTTCTCCGATCGCTGCAAAAATAAAGTCGTTGTGTGCAGCAGGAATTGCACCAGGGTCACCGAGCCCTAGACCGGTACCGCTCACTCCACCTGTGGCCAAAGCAAAAACTGCCTGGATCGGCTGGTATCCCTTGGTGGTGTAACTGTTCCAGGGATTGATCCAGATCTCAATCCGCGATCGAACATGGTCAAACATGTGATATGCGGCAACTGCACCTGCTGCAAAGAGCGCAGTTCCAACTACTAAGTAACTTGTTTTTTCAGTTGCAATCCACAGCATCACAATAAATAGCGTAAAAAATAATAAAGATGAACCCAAGTCGCGTTCTCCAACCATCACTACTACTGATGCTCCCCACGCCACGACAACTGGTAGTAGGTGTCGCAGTGCTGGCAATGTGAACGGCCCAAATGTACGTTCGCCCTGCACGATTAATTCGCTCCGTTCGCTTAAGTACCCCGCAAAGAAAACTGCGAGTGCAATTTTTGCAAATTCACCTGGCTGAAAATTTATTGGACCAATGTTCACCCAAATACGAGCGCCCCCACTTGTAAAGCCCAAGCCAGGCACCATTGGAACCAGTAATAAACCAACTCCAATCGCTAATGCTGTGAACTGATATCGCTGTAGGTCGTTCACCCGTTCAACTGCCAACAATGTCAAGACAAATGCGCCAATCGCTACAAGCGTCCATGTTGCTTGGAGTCCTGCCAACCTGTCGCTAAGTCGAGCGATCATCACAAAACCAATTCCGTGCAACAACGCAGCAACGGGCAACAGTAATGGGTCAGCACCGCGGGCAATCAGACGCACCACGATGTGAGCCAGCACTAACAGCACCACAACAAAAGCCATAAACGGACCAATGCGGGCAGGGATTGATGCGTTCTTGCCCAATGACGCCAAAACATATGCTCCGCTTGTGATGGCCGCCGCCAATACGATGAGGCCTAGTTCTGTATTGCGCCGAGCCTTGGCAATGGTGAGGGAAATCTGCATGTAGTCAGCGCGAGGTTGTGGTGCTCGACGCCACTGATGTACTGGTAGTGGATGACGTACTCGTCGTGCTAGTCGTTAAATTCACAATTGCTTGGTTCACTAACTGTAAGTACTGCTGTGCAGCGACCGAACTTGAGAATGTGCGCTCACCAGCAACATCAAGTGCCACTGCAGATGGCAGTTCATTCATCCGCAACACACTGCGTTGATTGATGGTGGGCTTGAACCACATCACGCCGCCTGGCCTGCCGCGGTATACCACCACTGTGCGGGTGACAGAGTCTTCACCAATGAAGTATCCGCTTCTGGCATACACGCCAATCGTGGTGACCGCAGACAATACAATGGCCACGAGTGCGACCCAAAACAACAACATCCCCACAGGAATCTTGCGTTTCTTTTTGACAACTAGTACTGAAGGCGTGGTCGAATCATCACCGGTTGTAACAACAGGAGTTTGCCTTTCTGGCAGCACCACGTCATCGCCAACAACATCAATCACGACAACAGTGGTGTTGTCGCGTCCACCGTTGGCGTTGGCAGTCATCACAAGAGCCTCAGCAACTTCTTGAGTATCAGTGTGAACACTCAAGACCTGAGCAATCTCAATATCGGCAACCTCATCAACAAGACCATCGCTGCACAACACCACTCGGTCTCCCGGGGACAGTCGCAAGCTGACAACGTCTACAACGACGAATCGATCAATGCCGAGTGCACGTGTCACGATATTGCGACGCGGATGCGTGCGTGCGTCTTCTGTGCTAATAACGCCTTCATTTACAAGCTCTTGCACGTAATTGTGGTCGGTAGTGATGCGCTCAAGGCGACCATCACGCCATAAGTATGTGCGAGAGTCCCCAACATTTGCCACCAACACATTGCCGTCTGCATCTGGCACCACTGCAAGAGCAGTCAAAGTTGTGCCCATACCGCGTTGCGTGCTGTCATCTAATGACGCGGTGTAGATAGAAGTATTTGCGCCTTGCACTATTTCACGAAACTGATCGCTCGTGGTGATTCCACTTCGCAACGCTGCACGCAACGCTGTCACAGCAAGAGCACTTGCAACTTCGCCAGCGTTATGGCCGCCCATGCCATCTGCCACAGCAAATAAACCATCTTCGGCTAAAAACGCGTCCTCGTTTTGGACACGCACATTGCCTACGTCAGTGCAAGCACCCCACACCAACTGCATCAGTGCATCTCCAGCACAGTTGAGCCCACCTGAAGGCGATCACTTTTTCGCATGCTCTTGTCTGTTGTCACTCGTTGCCCGTTCACAAACGTTCCATTTGTACTCCCCAAGTCAACCACCCATATGGCGTCAGCACGCATCTCAATGCGGGCATGGTTTTGCGAAGCAAAGGTGTCGTCATTCACGCAGATATCGTTTTCTTCGGAGCGGCCAATACCAAGAGTGCTCGACAACACAAACCGCTGTCCACGCAGGTCGCGCGGCTCCATCACCACAAAACTTGTCGCACCACGTGGTGCTCGCTGGCGTTTTGTTATACCACTGTTTCGTTCGCGGCGAACGCGTAATCCATCTGCAACAACCGGAGTACGAACTTCGCTCCAGACCGCCCACAACACACGCGCAAAAAACAAATACACAAGCGCGAGCAACGCAACTTTTAAAACATTGAGAACTTGATCCGTCATGGGCGCACCCGCTTGCTGTGCTTAGGACTTCTCAAACCGCACTTGTGCGGTACCAAAATTAATCACGTCTCCGTGTTGGAGCAACTGATCACCATGCACTGCTACACCATTTACTTTTGTTCCGTTGGTGCTGGCACGATCACGAACAATCACGTCACCCGCTGCACACACCAACTCAGCATGTTGACGACTGACATTGCCATCACTAATCACAATGTCGCACTCAAGGTTTCTGCCCACGATGTAGTGACCTTCATAGATCGACACTCGTTGACCTGTGGGCAATGTCAGAACCGCGGGCGGCAAATCAAAGGTGCTTGCTACCGGCTTGGGCGCTGCTGGCACAACAGGTTCGCCCGTTATAACAGGCTCAACAATTGCTGCAGTTGTTGTGGCGACAACTTCTGGGGCGATCGGTGGTGGCATCTCGACGACGTCTGCGTTCTCTGTGGTGATTTCGACACGACCCTTGCGTACATCTGGATTAGTACGTAATGCGACACGAACTTTTCCTTCTGCGTGGTATCCCTCTTGGCGAACGTATTCGCGCACAGCCTGGGTGAGTTCTTGGATAAGCGCCGGTTCAAGATCAGCAAAGCCTTCGCGGTCATATGCGCTCATCTGCACCACATATCGGTTGGGCACTACGCGGCGGCCTTGGGCATCAGACGTGCGCTCGGCGTCAACCTTGTGCAGTAATTTGCGACCAATCTGCAGCGGCTTTAACTTGCTGGTGAAAGCACGCGAAAACAGTCCATCAAAGAGGTTCTCGAATCTGCGTTCTACGGTGCTGCCAGACATAGGGTCAAGGCTACTTGCGCGGCGTGTTGGTGGCTCGCCATCACGTTGCTAGCGTGACGCCCTCTACTCGCGCGAGTGGCGAAATGGCAGACGCGCTGGCTTCAGGTGCCAGTGTTCGAAAGGACGTGGGGGTTCAAGTCCCCCCTCGCGCACCAGTTGCATCACTTGTCAAATAGAACGTGTAGATCCCAGAAAGTTTTGAATAGAACAGGATCTAACAGTTTGGTCTCCTGGGAAGTCCTTGGGATATAGAACCTTCTCGCTAACTGACAACAAAGTCAGCTCGACCAATATTTCCTCCGTATGGGGTTGCTGCGATTGAGCCACTTAGAGTTAAGTCATCAGTTGGATCCCAAACTCGAGCGACGACAGCGACCGAATATTCATCTGAAACATTCTGATTTGATCTATGAACTAGATTTTTATGGAAGATAATCAGTGATGTTCGGGGAACCTCGCAGAAAAACTCTGGGAAAGATGACAGAAGATTAGATGGAATTTCATATTGAATGAAATAATTTGATTTCCCCTCTGAGTCCTTATCGAATCCTTGATAATCAGCAAAAGGTAGATCAACTAGATGACTTTTGGTCTTGAACGACATTGTGCCGTTCCCGACGTTTTTATCAGAGAACAATGGGAACCAAATATTATAAAAGCGCCGACGTTTGGGATAGTAGTGGGCCTCTGAATGCCATTTATACAGGAGCCGATCCGTACGCGGGCGATTCACAAAAAGAGCTGGACCATCGAGCAGGACTGAATTTACTGCCGACCCCAGTAGTTTTGTCAACAAAGCCATGAATCGTTCATCAAAGATGGATCTAGCACCCTGTGATGAAGTAAGAAACTTTTGGACTTGATAGAGGGCTTCTTTGTCGGCGATTTCCATCATTTCGTATAACGCGCTGAATTTCTCGAAATCGCTCTTGTTTGAGCTTCGAATTTCCATTGCTCTTTCCCTGTATTCGCCGATTTTTTCAGCTTGAAGCAAATAAAGATCAACTACACACTTTTCAAAAAGATTAAGTTCTTTGTCGGAAAAAAAGTTTGGAATCTCGCAAAAGCCAAATTCATTGATTTGTTTGTCGATCGAAGCTTCTGAAACGGGGAGCATATTAATAAGTATAACTAGATCCAGAAGATTATTCCAAGTGATTGTGACCGCCACCGCCTGCTCTCGCATTGACCGCTACTGTTTTTAATGCTGGATTTAATGGTCACAGGTGACTGGGACGGAGCATTGTTGAAGTTGGGAAACATTTGATCTGATCCGGTGTTGAGACCTAGATAGAGAATGAATCATCTAACCGTGCCAGGGGGCTCGCTTTGGGGAAAGAGTTGCTGTGCGTTTTAAAGTTCACTGGGAATACGGTGGTTTGGGCTGTGGCGAGCTTGGTAGCCGAAAGCCTTAAAATGATTCTTGTCTGACCAGGTAATTTTGGATGGGCTAAGCAATGACGGTAAGTATTTGGTACGCAGGTTGTAGTAGTCCGAAGTCTTTCCAGAGGGCAGAGTGCAATAAATGGGGACTTCTAGGATGAAGATAGCGTTCTAAGTGCACCTGGAGGACTTTGTTTACGATCGATTCATCTTCAAGTCCCCCCTCGCGCACCAAGCACCTATTTAATTTGGTCTAACAGGTAGATTTATACAGAAGTTTAATGACTATAAATGGAATTAGGGAAAATGAAACCTCGGACGCGCGCACTTATCCTCGAATCCCGATTCCTCCCAATTCTGACGTTTCCGTACAGGTTGTCGCTTATATTGAAAGGCCTAGCAAGACAATCTTCGATATCCGTGCGGTGGCTCTGTAAGAGTCGTGAGTTTGCAAATTTTACCTACGACCTAACGAAAGAAAACAAGGTATATCTGGCCCATTTCGTTGCGAATATAACCACCATTTCAATAGACGATGCCTATCTCTATGTTCGCGAATTAGAAGACGATGCCGAGTTCAGCACATATATCATGGCTCGACTAAAGGCTCATAGGCGTGGACGAGAAGTTGACAGTCTTGCTTATTATGGTCGCCGTGCTGGTTGGTACGCATTAATACGAGCAATGAAGCCAAATATCGTTGTTGAAACAGGCACCGAAAAAGGACTCGGCTCACTTGTCATTGCTGAGGCGCTAAGAAAAAATAGAAAAGGAAAATTAGTTACGATCGATATGGAACCTGGATCTGGATTGCTAATCGGGCCAGAGTATTCAGAAGTAGTCGAACGGATGATTGGCGATTCTCTTGAGTGTTTGGAGAAAATTGACGAGATAGATATGTTCATCCATGATTCTGATCACAGCGCGGTGCATGAGGCGGCTGAATTTGCTGCCGTCACGTCCCGCCTCTCACCTCATGCAATAGTTGTATCTGACAATGCGCATGTAACAGACGAACTGGCAAAGTGGAGTTCGAGAACCGGACGCCGATTTGCGTATTTTGCTGAGAAACC
>SHUT01000056.1 GCA_009691255.1 Ilumatobacteraceae bacterium | reverse complement strand
AAACGATAGTTACCGATGGCGCCAAGCTGTCCGAGCAAGGCATACAGCCCTAAATTAATGCGCTGAATAAAAACAAAAGCCCGTGGAACCGTGGAGTATTGCGCAATCGGGGATGTGCGATCAAAAGTATGTCGCACAATTGATGATGCGTATTCTCCTGACCAAGTCATTACACAAGACTCACGAACCGGCGCATAGAAATGGGAGAAGTATTCACCAGTATCTTGAGTGGTGACAGGTGCGTCAGGGCTCAGCATGCCAGCGCCTTCGATGATGCGTCGGAATTCGGCGACGTCGTTATCAATCGCCGCCGCCTTGACCATGCCCTGGAATGTATCCATCTCGTCAACCGTAAAATGTTTGACTAATCCGAAGTCTAAAAATGTGACTCTGCCATTGCGATGAAAAAGATAGTTGCCAGGGTGAGGGTCGCCGTTGAATGCTCGGAAGCGGTAAAGGCTGCGAAACACAAATCGAAAGATTGCTTCACCGACTTGATTGCGTTCGTGTTGGTCCCATGTCAGCATCTCGGCCCACGTCGCACCTTCGACTAATTCAGAAGTCAGCACATGAGACGAAGAAAGATGCGGGATAACTGCAGGGATGTGAATAAATGGATGATCGCGATAAAACTCATGAAAGAGGTTTTGATGACGAGCTTCTTGTTCGTAGTCGAGTTCTTCTGTCAGTCGCTCCTTTATTTCTTCAACCATCTTTTGCGGATTAAGACTCTTGAACCCGAATGCCAATAATGTGCCGAGTAAATCGGCAGTGCGCAAATCTGCAGCGATTGCTTGGGCGACACCTGGGTATTGCACTTTGACGGCCACTGCAAGCAATGTGCCGTCTGGTTGTTTGACTAGGGCACGATGGACTTGTCCGATAGATGCTGCAGCAATCGGGTCGCGGTCAAACTCAATAAAGATGTCAGAGATTGATGCGCCAAGATCTTGCAGAATGACTGCTTCGACGAGTTGGTGTGACATCGGAGGTGCATTTGTTTGCAGTTGGGCTAATGCCAAGCGAAATGGTTCAGGCAACCCTTCGTCTAAGTAACTTGCCATCTGGCCAAGTTTCATAAGGGCACCTTTCATGTTGCCCAATTCAGTGACTATTTGTTCAGCGGTCTGTAGCTCGCGCGCCCGCGAGAGTTCTTCTCGCTGCTTGGAGCTGGCAAATATTTTGCGTGCGGCAGTGCTGGCATGGCCAAGACCGACGCGGGTGCCAAGTGCTGCCAAGCGTGCGTTGCGACGCAGTCGGGTACGAGACCTAATGGCGAGTTTCACAAGAGTGGAGTCGTTGTGCGTGGGGTGTTTGCGTTGCTGACCTCAAGGCAGGCCGCAATAAGTAGTGGTACAAACTCTGCGGAGTGTGTGTAGACGGCATCGTGGTCAGCCTCGAGTCGGCGTTTTGTAGCACCTTTAATACTGGCGACGAGTTCTTCTTGACGACTTGTGGCAACGACATGATCTTGTCCGGTAATAACAACAGAGGTTGGTACATCAATGTTGCCGAGCCATTCACGCGCATCGTAGTTGCCAAGTGCCGCGCCTGCTTCAAGCACTTGTTGCCAATCATGATTTGCTGCTTGTTGCATCGCCCACGGATCCCAGGTCGCTGTTTTTCGTTGCACATACAACTCTTCGCTGATCCAGTCAAGCGCTGCCTTAGGAGTGAGCCTGGCCAATGCGCCAAGACCCTGCAGACCTAAGAAGCTAATTCGTTCTTCTCGCGATTCAGCAAAGTACCCAGATGTTGCGCAGAGCACCAGTGCACGCACGCGAGATTCGTGGCGCTTCCACATCAACTGAGCAATAGCGCCACCCATGGAATATCCGACAGGAATAAATGTGGCGATGTCGAGTTGATCCGCCAATGCAGCGACGTCGTCGGCGCAATCTGATAACCGAAATGGTTGCGTTGATCTGATTCCGCGACCATGACCGCGATGATCTATTGCCACCACTCGAAAATGTTTGGCGAGATCGTTGTAACACGTGAACCAATTGAGGTCTGCCGTGGCGGTCCATCCGTGTAACAACATCAGCGTTGGTGCACCTGCTGGGCCTTCCAAGTTGCGGATATATGTTGTCCCGCGACCTGGCAAATTAACGTGTTGCCCAGGCGGCAGGTCGGGGATCAATGGTTCGTCTTCGAGAAATGACATATGGGGTTAGGTAACGCTTTTGATTTCAACCACCACTGTGGCACCATTTTCAAGCGTTACTTCTACCGTGGCTCCAGATTCTTGCCCCATTAATGCTTTACCAATCGGCGACGACGGACTCATGACTTCGACACCGTCCACTCGTTCTTCGATATGACCAATCAGATACTTCTCGGCATCAGAGGGATCATCGCCGTCAAACAACACCGTCACAGAACTCAGCCAGCCCACCACGCCAGCGACTGGCTCGGGAGCAATCTCGGATTCTTGAAGTACGCCTTGGATGAGATTTTTGCGGTCATTTAGAAACCCGTACTCGTCCTTGGCGGCGTGGTAATCACCGTTTTCTCTGAGGTCTCCCATTTCGCGGGCTCGTCCGATTTTTTGGGCGACTTCGGGCAACTTGGTGTCCTCAAGGTAAGCGATTTCTGCTGTGAGTCGTTGATGGGTGGCCTGGGAGAGTTGATGCTTAACCATAGGGGGAAAGACTATCGGCGGGTTCTACGATGGAATACCTATGGCACATCGTATTGCAGTCATTGGTGGAGACGGAATAGGTCCTGAAGTCACACGTGAAGCACTCAAAGTGGTGCGCGCCGCCGGGGTAGATATCAGCACGACCGACTTTGACTTGGGGGGTTCGCGCTACCTGCGCGACGGCGAGATTCTTTCTGATGAGGTCTTAGAACAATTGCGTGCGTTCGACGCCATCTTGCTTGGTGCGGTCGGAACGCCAGAAGTCGCCCCCGGAATCATTGAACGCGGCCTCTTGCTGAAGATGCGCTTTGAACTCGATTTATATATCAATCAACGACCGTGTATTGGCACTGCTCCTGGGCACGACACACCGCATGACTTTGTGGTGATTCGTGAAAATACAGAAGGTCCGTACGTGGGCGAAGGTGGTGTGTTGCGTAAAGGAACTGCCAACGAAGTTGCCACGCAGGGAAGCGTCAATACCCGCATGGGAGTAGAACGCTGTGTGCGGTATGCATTCGAATTAGCTCAGTCGCGAGAGCGCAAACATCTCACGCTCGTACACAAAACAAACGTGCTCACTTTTGCGGGTGATTTATGGCAACGCACCTTCAATGCTGTCGCAACAGAGTTCCCCGCAGTCACAATCGCTTACAACCATGTTGACGCAGCGTGTATTTACTTTGTTCAAGACCCACATCGCTATGACGTCATTGTCACGGACAACTTGTTCGGCGACATTCTCACCGACCTCGGTGGGGCAGTCAGTGGCGGAATCGGGTTGGCATCATCTGCCAATCTCAATCCAGCGCGCACAGGGCCTTCCATGTTTGAACCTGTTCATGGTTCAGCCCCGGACATTGTTGGCACCGGTACTGCAAACCCGATAGCAGCCATTTTGTCGGCGGCTCTCATGCTGGATTTCTTAAATGAACATGCCGCGGCTGATCGCGTACGGGCGGCATGCGCTCAACCAACGAGTGGTTCAACAACTGATATCGCAAACACCATCACTGCTCGTGTTGCGGGCAAGTAGCCTACGCACAGCACAATTATTGAGGAGCCTGGAATGCCCACGCTAATACCAACACCGAAAATCTGGATGAACGGACAACTTGTCGATTGGGACAAGGCGCAGGTGCATGTCCTCACTCACACATTGCATTACGGCACTGGAGTGTTCGAAGGAATACGCGCCTATGAAACCAGTGATGGTCCAGCTATCTTCCGTTTGACAGAGCACATCAAACGACTGCACTCAAGCGCCAAGATTATGGGAATGGAATTGCCGTATTCAGTTGACGAACTTGTTGCGGCCACCAAAGAGACCGTGGTGTCAACAGGTTTGCCAAGTTGTTACATTCGACCGATTGCCTATTACGGCTACGGAGAAATGGGACTCAACACTCTGCCGTGCACTGTTGACGTAGCAATCGCCTGTTGGCCATGGGGTGCGTATCTGGGAGAAGACGCACTCACCAAAGGCGTACGCATGAAGATTTCTTCGTGGACGCGCCCTGATCACAACACAATGCCACCAGCAGCAAAGACCGTTGGTAACTATGTCAATTCATCTCTGGCCAAAGTAGAGGCGCTCAAAGCGGGCTACGACGAGGCGATCATGCTCAGTCCACATGGTTTTGTGGCCGAGTGCACCGGAGAAAATATTTTCGTCTCGCGCCACGGTGTCATCATCACGCCACCGCTCTCTGCGGGTGCTCTAGAGGGAATAACTCAAAGTAGTGTCACGCGCATTGCGCACGACTTGGGCTATGAGGTTCAAGTGGGCAACTTGGCACGATCTGATTTGTACATCGCCGACGAAATCTTTGTTTGTGGCACCGCCGCCGAGGTGAGTGCCGTCAACTCAGTCGACGACCGCACTGTGCCGTGCCCTGGTCCAATGACGGCCGCAATTGGTGCGGTATATGGCAAAGCCGTGCGGGGTCAAGATGACCGCTACCGTGATTGGTGCGAACTAGCCCACTGAGATCTAGCCCTGCTCCTGCCCCGTCATAAGTGGGTCTGTTCGCCTGCTTTATCCACAGGCAGGAGACCGGAGGGCGGCTATCCACATGCTTTCCCCACTTTGTCCACAGGAAAGTCCACATCTGGTGTTGACGAAACGCTCCAGAGGAGCGAGACTATGACCATGACGAATCTGACCACCACACATGCCGCTGGGCAACGTGTTGCTTCGTCTATCAACGCAATCATCATTATTCTCTAGCGCACGTCACCCCGACGTGCGCCACAAGCCGCCCACAGGGCGGCTTTTTCATTCCCGAATATCAACTGGAGCTGATCATGAGTACACAACACAACACGCAACAAGCACCCGAACAGGTGGAAGTTTTTGACACCACATTGCGCGACGGTATGCAAGTCGAGGGCGTCTCGGCAACTGTTGCCGATAAACTTCGTATCGCTGAACAACTCGATTATCTCGGCGTGCATTTCATTGAGGGTGGTTGGCCTGGCGCTAATCCTAAAGACATTGAGTTTTTTGCGAGAGCGCAAACTGAACTGCAGTTGCGTCATTCAACATTGGTGGCTTTTGGTTCGACGCGTCGTCCAGCCGGCAAAGTAGATGACGATACAACTCTGCGCAACTTGATTGAGGCCAATACGTCGGCTGTGTGTATTGTCGCCAAGAGTTGGGATTACCACGTCGAGCAAGCTCTGCAAACGACGCTTGATGAAGGCATTGCGATGGTCGCTGACTCTGTGGAGTTTCTGACAGGGCACGGACGTCGAGTGCTGATTGACCTCGAGCACTTCTTTGACGGCTATAAAAATAATCCAGAGTTTGCACTTCGAGTGATCGAGGCAGCGGTGATGAAAGGTGCAACTCACTTGGTGATGTGCGACACCAATGGTGGTTCATTGCCACACGAAATCGAGCGCATCGTGGCTGCTGTACACACCCATGTCGGAGGCGATGCCATTTTGGGAATCCATTGCCACGATGATGCGGGCTGTGCTGTTGCAAACTCGATGGCTGCTGTCACAAGTGGTGTGCGTCATGTGCAGGGAACCCTCAATGGACTCGGTGAACGAACAGGAAATGCAAACCTCACCACGATCATTCCGAACTTGCAACTCAAGATGGGCTACACCTGCTTGCCGGCTGGCAATCTCGAGCGACTGACGCCCGTGAGCAAGCATGTTGCAGAAGTGCTTAATCGCCCGCTTAATCCGCAGGCGCCCTATGTGGGCTCGTCAGCATTTGCCCACAAGGCCGGTCTACATGTGTCGGCGATTGTTCGTGCCAAAGATGCATACGAGCACATCGAACCAGAACTAGTCGGTAATGGCACTCGATTTGTTGTGTCAGAGATGGCCGGTCGTGCCACTATTCAGCTCAAGGCCCAAGAATTGGGTCTCCCCATGGACGGTCCAGCAGTCAATCAAGTCATTGACGATCTCAAGCGACTTGAACACGAGGGTTATCACTTTGAAGCCGCCGATGCATCGCTTGAATTATTGATGCGACGTGCTGCTGGCTGGGAGCAAGATTTCTTCCGTGTCGAATCAATGCGAGTAATCACCGATGAAGCGACGGACGGACATTTCACGACCGAGGCAACTATCAAAGTGTGGGTAGGGGATGAGCGTTTTGTTCATGTCACCGAAGGAAACGGTCCCGTCAACGCCATTGACTCGTCATTGCGCGCAGCACTCACTAAAAAATATCCGCAACTGGCCAAAGTACATCTCACCGACTACAAGGTTCGTATTCTGGACGGAGCCACTGCAACAGGCGCGGTCACTCGAGTTTTGATTGATGCAACCAACGGTGACCGCAGTTGGACCACCATTGGTGTGTCGACAAACATCATCGAAGCATCGTGGCGAGCACTCGAAGAGTCGCTTGTCTATGGCTTACTGCACGCTTCAGCCTAAGGTAGTGAGTCATGGCTACTCCTCAATATTCACCTCCTCCATCAGTTGACACCACACGTATTTATGGTTCGCCTCAACATGTTCCAGACTCATGGTCAACGAACCGTCCCGCAGAAATAACAGGTCGACAGCCCTCTGGCGAGCGCCTCGGCTACCAAGGTCCTGATCAAGGTTATGTTCTCGCTCTGGCGTCACATTTGCGATCCAAAGTAGTCGTAACAAAAAATGAACGCATCGAAGACGCCTTGCGTGGTTGCACGTTGATTGCGCTTCGTCGAGCATCACTTTTTGGTCGCGCACCCGTGGTGCATGACCTAACGATTGCACTCACCATCTGGGGATTTCTGAGCTCTGATGTGCCTGCTGATTTGGTTGCAACACGAACACAACTTTTCTCTGGAGTAGACAACACCTTGCATCACTACGCCCAAGGTCGTCTTTTGGCCGACTTGGTTCCAGAGTCAACGTTGCGTTTGTCTGTGCAACTAGTGAGTGCTCAAATGCCAGACTCTTGGCGTGCGCTTACTGGTGCGTGATTAGGCGTCGAGTGCGTGTTGGCGCAGATCCTCGAGCGAACAAAACTCAAGTGCAGCAAGATGTGTTGCGGCCAATTTGACCTGTGGGGCAACGCCGGCCTCGAAGGCTTCTTGCCACCTGGGTGCACACAAGCACCACTGGTTTCCAGGTTGGAGTCCGGCGAAACCGTACTGAGGCATGGGCGTTGACAGATCGTTGCCTACAGACTTGGAATATTCCAGAAAATCTTTCGTAAGCACCACGCAAACTGCGTGTACGCCAACGTCGTCTCCGCCAACTTCGCAGCATCCAGTGCGATAAAAACCTGTCATCGGGTCTGTGCAGCATGACTCAAGTCGTTCGCCCAATACATTGATCTGTTCTGTCTGAGAGTAGATAGTCATGTCATGTCACCGTGGTATTCAGAAGTAGTCCGATGGAATATGTTACGCCGCACGCGACCAACAAAATCAGTACTTGTCGAAGACTTGTACGCCCGATTGAGAGTTCGGCTGACTTGCCGATAAATCCTCCAACGATGGCGGCGGCTGTCACGCCAATCAGGACTGATCCAGTTTTGGCTGCTGTACCAGATCCGATATACCAAGGCAGAACAGGCAAGAGTGCCCCAACGATAAAACAGAAAAACGAAACTAGTGCAACACGAAAAGGTGAGGCCAAATCATCAACATCAATACCAAATTCTTCGCGTGCATGCACGATAAGTGCGAGTTCGGGTTTTGACATAACCTCTTGGGCGGCACGCGCGGCTTGTTCTTTAGACATCCCGTGCCCTTCGTAAAATGCCGCTAGTTCGAGTGTTTCAAATTCTGGATTATTAACAATCTCGCGACGCTCCATCTCGACTTCACGCTGGATCAGTTCATTTTGCGCTGACACCGACACCCATTCGCCTGCTGCCATACTGGCGGCGCCAGCAACTGCACCTGCAAGACCAGCGAGCCGCACAATTGATGTGCTGACACCGCTACCAGCGATACCAACCACCAGCGACACGTTTGACACTAATCCATCGCTGATTCCAAAGACTGCGGCACGGGCCACACCGCCCGAGACAGATCGATGCCCTGGGTGTGGATCTTTGGTGCGTGCCATGCCTTGACAATACTCGTCAGCACTGAATACATGCGTTGCTCTACTAACCTAAATGTGAGATGAGAGATGTCACATGACCACAGCACCACGATTTCGCTTTGCCCCGTCGCCAACGGGCTTTTTTCATGTTGGCGGCGCACGAACTGCGCTCTATAACTGGGCCTTGGCCCAACACCTGGGTGGCATATTTGTCTTACGCATCGAAGACACAGATGAATCGCGCAATAGCCCTGAGTGGACGCAAGGCATCGTCGACGCGCTTGGCTGGCTTGGCATCAACTCCGATTCACCACAGTTCGAGGGGCCATATTTTCAGTCGCATAATGCCGACAAACACATTGCCGCTGCGCACCGATTATTTGAGCAAGGCAACGCCTATTGGTGCGATTTAACGTCAGAACAAATTCAAGAGCGAGCAAAGGAATCAGGCAAACAGGGCTACGACGGATATTCGCGCGACAGGGGATTGAGCGCTGGTGTCGGGCATGTCTTGCGCTTTCGCGTTCCAGAAGGTTCCACCGTGGTTCACGACCTTGTGCGCGGCGAAGTGCAATTTGCTAACGAAACTATTGAGGACTTTGTTCTTTTGCGCGGCAACGGTTCTCCGATGTTTTTGCTTGCCAACGTTGTTGATGACATTGACATGGCTGTCACTCACGTCGTGCGAGCCGAAGAACATCTACCCAATACACCAAAGCAACAAATGGTATGGGATGCCCTGGGCGTGGCGCCGCCG
>SHUT01000055.1 GCA_009691255.1 Ilumatobacteraceae bacterium | reverse complement strand
GATTTTTGAAACCGTGTTGGAATCTTCGTGCGTCACATAGGCAAAAGTCCCTGCAGGATTAATTGCCACGTAATTAGGTCGCGATGCGACCGTGATGGCACTGGTGGCTGTGTCGGCTTGCGTGCGCGTTGACGTCGTACCCACTACAGCACACGCAAAAAGCAGCCCGACAACACAAGCTCTGACTGACCTCTTTTGACTCATGCCAACACGCTAGCCAGAGGGCAAACCATTGCAAGTCACAAGATCATTCACGCCACCAACGCCTCACCGTGCGCATTGTGTGCGCATTGTGTTGTGTAAGGTCGTGAAATGCTTATGGGGCTAGGGTTTGTCAGCAGGGTCACTGGGTTCGAACCCCAGAGGGCGCACTGTTGTTGTGTGTTGCGTGGTTCTGTGACTTGGCGCGACGAGACAACTAGACGATCTCGCTAGCCTGAACCGGGCTCCGCCTTCGTATGACTGACTCAATTTCTTCTCTTGAAAGTAAGCAACATCGGCTTGCCTATATTCCTGGCCTTGATGGCCTGCGGGGGTTATTGGTCTTGCTCGGGCCAATCATCTTTCATGCTCGACCAGATTTTTTGCCTGGCGGAATCTTGGCGATTGATGTTTTCTTTGTAATTTCCAGTTATCTGATCACCTCAATTGCTCTGCAGGAATGGCACTCGACTGGGCGTATTGATCTCGTGGCATATGCGGGTCGCCGCGTGCGACGACTCGTGCCGGCATTGCTGATCGCGATTACTTCTCTTGCCCTCTACCTCGCAATATGGGCAGACAAGTCTCTGATTACAAGATGGACCGGGTCGCTCGTCTCAACACTGTCATACAGCGCCAACTGGTTTGAGATTTTTTCGGGAGTGTCGTATTTTCAGCAGTTTGATAACCCGTCCCCGATGTATCACGCATGGTCATTTGCGATAGAAGAACAGTTTTATTTGTTTGCACCATTTTTTCTGCTCTTCTGTCTGAAATTTTTTCGCTCGCATGGTGTGCGCGTTCTCATTTCGTTGAGC
This sequence comes from Ilumatobacteraceae bacterium, assembly GCA_009691255.1. Classification (GTDB taxonomy): domain Bacteria; phylum Actinomycetota; class Acidimicrobiia; order Acidimicrobiales; family Ilumatobacteraceae; genus UBA2093. The sequence continues at coordinate 8,093 of SHUT01000055.1, read as the reverse complement.
GCATTCTTTGCTCTTGCATCCGCCGCAACGATGTCGATTCTGTACACCGGCGGTGACCCAACCCGCGTGTACTACGGCACCGATACACGAGCGCACGCATTGTTTATTGGCATGGCGCTTGCTGGGGTTCTCTATGTTCGAGGTAATCCGCGCACCGCAGTTGGTCGCGGGGTGATATTGACTTCTGGCTATATCGGTGTCATGGCGTTTGGCATTGCGGTGTTCACTATCAGTGCACAAAGTTCTTGGATGTTTAACTACGGCGGGTTTCTGGGCATTGCCGTCATTGCTGCGGCCATGATTGTGGCAATCTCCCAGCCATCCAAAGGGCCCCTCCATCTTTTTTGCCAATGGGGTCCGTTGCGCTGGCTCGGAAGAATTAGTTACGGCGTCTATCTCTTTCATTGGCCGATTTATCTTGTTGTGATTACTCCGCGACGACTAGAAACTACGGGTGGATTCGTGATCGGACTGGCGTTGACTGTCGCAATAGCCGCACTGAGCTTTCATTTTATTGAACAACCCATCATGCGCCGGCGAACGCCGTTTTCTGTTCGGCGCCTCGTACCTTGGCCTACCTTTGCGGCCGCACTCATGGTCATGACCGTTGCTTTTGTAGCACTGCTTAGCGCCAACGCAAACAAGCCTCCAGACATTCAACAAGTGCTGATACCTGCTCCCCCGTCGGCAAACGGGTCATCAGCGAGCAACGAGTTGCGAATACTTATTGTGGGCGACTCAGTCAGCAGACAAATCGGTGAGGCACTCACCACTTGGGCGACGACTCATGTAGGCAAAATTGTGGTGTACAACAAATCCCATGATGGCTGTGTCATCACGCGATACGGCCTTAAAAGACTCCCTGGCGGCGAGGAAGGCGAAGTGGGAGACCTATGTTCTGCTTGGGATGTTGCTGTATCTCCCGAAAAACTTAGTGACCCCAATGTCATCTCATGGGTGTCTTCGGTGGCGCAGTTTCGTCCAGACGTTGTGATCGGATACATCACGGCATGGGATGCCTGCGACCGACTTGTGCCTTCCCTTGGACCTGAATGGACACATGTTGGGATTTCCAACTTTGATGAATACGCCAAGAAGGAATACCGACTCGCCACCGAGGTGCTGACATCAACTGGCGCAAAAATGATTTGGTTAACTGGTGCTCATGTCGATCGGGTTATTACGCCGCAAAATGACCCCTCACGCATAGATGCGCTCAATGAATTAGTCGTGGATGCAACCGTTGGGTTGCGAGTTGAGTTTGGCGACTTCCCCACTTTTATCGGACCAGTCGGCGCCAAACGCGATAGAGAGATTCGTCGCGATGGTTTGCATCTCAGCGATAACGGAAAAACTCAAGTCGCTACTTGGCTTACTTCTGAACTACTTGGTGTGGGCTAAGTCACCACGAAAGTCGTATGCATGCCGTTGGCGTAATGACCCTCAATGTTGCATAACAACTGATAATTACCAGGATCAAGCTTGAGGGTCAGAGTCTTTGTTTGTTTGATGCTCCATTCGGGAATCTCATCAATGACGGCGAGGCCTTCGCCTTCTTCACTGAAGCGATTGTCTGCACCAAGTGGAATTTTTCCGTCTTCGATGTCTGTTTTTACAACTAAGAATTCGTGCTGAATCGTGCCGTCATTTGTCATTGTAAATGTCACGTCTCCTGCAGTGGCACCCTGGGCATTGACATCAACTTCCCATTCCTTGACGGTTCCGGTGACGTCATTGCTCTGTACGGGTTCTGCGGGCTTCTTTTTTGCTGGGGCAACCCCACTGCCTTCGTCAACCACGAAAGTCGTATGCATGCCGTTGGCGTAATGACCCTCAATGTTGCATAACAACTGATAATTACCAGGATCAAGAGTGACCTTTAAAACTTTTGCTTCATCTACGGACCATTCTGAAATTTCGTCAACAACCAAGATTCCTTCGCCTTCTTCACTAAAGCGATTGTCTGCACCGAGTGGAATTTTTCCGTCTTTGATGTCTGTTTTTACAACTAAGAATTCGTGCTGAATCGTGCCAAAATTAGCAATAGCAAATTCAACATCCCCTGCTTGCGCACGACCTGCACTGACGCTCACTTTCCATTCATGCACACTGCCCGTGATCTTGTTGCTCACTATGTTGGCTCGAGTTTCAGACCCACCTGCACCATCTGTCGGATCAGCGGCGCATCCACCGATGACCAACAATAGAACCATGGCTCCAACAGTTAATCGAATCTTGCTCACTATTACCCCCCGACTATGGCAACTCGCTTTGGGCTCACGCTAGCAAATTAAATTGGTGCCATCCAACCTAAAGGCTATGACTTCGTTAATACAGACACTACTTCAACATGGTGAGTTTCGGGGAAGAGGTCTAGTGCCGTTACTGAGTGCACGCTGTAGCCATTAGCCGCAAGTAATCCCACATCACGAGCAGCAGCCACAGCATCGCAACTAACCAGAATAAAAACCGACCCCTGGGCACCAAGCAACGCCCGCACGCCTGCTTTGCCAAGTCCAGCTCGAGCCGGATCAGCAATCACGACGTCGGCTGATGTGGCGTTCCATTGTTCGACTGAACACTCCACGATTGTGGCAGCACAGTCGGCGAGGTTCACGATGGCGTCACCACATGCTGATTTGCTGTTTTCAACAACGACAAGTTCGTCAAACCGATGAGCGAAACATCCAGCGAAAAGCCCGATGCCTCCGTATGCGTCGATCAGTGTGCCCCCCTCAGTACCGAGGTCATCGAGTCCAGCCACAATGGTGTCGGCAATCATTTCGGCGGCCTCAGGTGATGGCTGAAAAAAAGATCCCATCGATACCTGAAATTCATGTCCCGCAATAATCTCTCGAACCTTTGCTCGCTCACCGCGCTTAACAGATGACGACAGCGAAGCCGATAACTGCCCCTCGTGACACCACGCGCCGATGTCTCCGGTTCTAGCCCCCACTCGCAAGGTGACTTCTCCGGCCGCTTCAAGTACAGAAGCACTTAATAATTCATTTAACGCGTCATGGGCGACCATGCAATTTGACGTCGTCACAACATCGTGCGAATCTGCGCCCCGAAATCCGACGATGCCGTCGGCACCTGCCACCATGCGAACTGTGGTTCGCCGCGCCGAATCTGGCAACGTAATTGCTTCTGGAATGTCAACGATCAACTTTGCAGTGCGCTGGAATGCTTCCTTGACAATGTCTGCCTTGGAGGAAGATTGGCGTTCTCGTTGCATGTGTTGCCAATCACATCCGCCACATCCACGGGCAACTTCTGGGCAAGGGGCAAGACGGCGGAATGGAGAGGGCTCGACGATTCCGTACAAAAGCGCACGGGCGAAGTCGGTCTTTTTCTCGACCAATTGAATATCGACGGTTTCGCCAGCGATCACGGCAGGAACAAAGACCACGCGCCCATCCTTGAGGCGAGCGAGTCCTTCGCCGCCGGCGACAAGTTTTTCTACCTGTACGCGATGTATCTCAGATTCCATTTCAATAGCGTACGAGGTGATAGTCACATGTTCGTGTCTTCATCATTCGGTAGGCTGATGGTGTGCCAAGACCAATCCATATTGCCCCGTCTGTTTTGCCTGCAGACTTCTCTCGCCTTGGCGAGGAAATTCGCGCCCTCGAAGCCGCTGGTGCTGACCGTATTCATTGGGATGTCATGGACGGAGAATTTGTTCCCAACCTTACTTTTGGTCCTGATGTCGTTGCATCAACCCGACAACACACATCGTTGCCTTTCGAGGCACACCTCATGGTTTTAAACGCCGATCTGCTTGCGCCACGATTTATTGAAGCGGGCTGCTCTCGGTTGATCGTTCATGCTGAAGCATGCACCCATCTGCATCGCACGCTTGAATCGATTCAGTCAATGGGTGCCACGGCTGGAGTGTCGATTAATCCGCATACGCATTACCATGTCATCGAACAAGTACTTGATCTTGTTGACTTGGTGCTTGTCATGACTGTTAATCCCGGCTTCGGTGGACAGAGTTACATCGCCACGATGGAACCCAAGATTCGCAAGGTGCGCGAACTCATCAACAAAGCAGGGCTGTCGGACAAGGTTGATCTTGAAGTTGATGGCGGTATTTCTGCAAAAACGATCACTGCTGCTCGAACTGCTGGGGCAAACGCCTTCGTTGCCGGAAGCGCATTATTCAAAGACCCCAAAGGCCTCTCTCATGCCATTGCTGATCTTCGTACGCGCGCCGAAGCAGTCGCTACTGCCTGATTACTCTGCGTCCCAGTACCAAGGCAATCAACAGTGCTAGCACGAGCAGTGATGGCGCCAGAACTGCTACCGCAAGAGCCCCTCTGTGGCTAAAGAAACTTGTAAATATTCCTGAGTCAATACTTGAGCCGTCAACATGCAGCGTGCGAATAGGGTCTTCGAGTCTGGGGCAATTTTCTTCGCCGTTATCAATACCAGCAACCTCATTGCCGCCAAAGAGTGCCTCTGATTTTCGAACAGATGACGAAAGCACAAGGGTGGCTGCATCTGTTCCGGCGCCGACTAAATACGACTCTCCGACTGATAAAAATTTGACATCGTTGCCATAACGAATATCGACCAAAGTATTTGTGGTGGTTGTGGCATATCCCTCCAAAGAACCGGCACGTACTTGCTCAACACGAAACGTGGCGGTGATGTCGTCGCGGGATTGCAATACTCCAACAAAAACGCCCACAGCCGTAAGTGCGGTTGGACAGTTAGATAAATCTGTGGCGTGGGCAGGCGATATCTGCAAGGCAAAGAAACCCAAAGCCACTGCGAGTACCGACCTGCGAATCATCATTTACAACGCTAGCGAGCCACATGTCATTGTGCGAAGCATTGCAATCAGTTGATTTGAGCAAATCAACGGCAATACTTGCAAGATGGGCTTTGATCCGCAACGAGGACGTGTTGAACGCAAGACAGATATCTGGTTTGTGGTGACCGCCATTGCAATAACGGCAGCGCTTGTGGCGTGGGCGTTACTGGGCTGAGCAATGGGACTATGGGATGGGTCATATGGTGCAGTCGAAATACGGCGTATTCAGCCGTATGAGGCACTCAAGAAATACGTGTGCCCAGGATGCCATCAGATGATTCCGCTCAGAACAGGACACCTCGTTGCGGTACCAGCCGATGCTCCTGATCTGCGCCGACATTGGCACAAGAGTTGCTGGGAACGAAACAAATAATGCTGGGCTTTAGAACGAGTCAATCAGCACTTCGAGTTGAGTTCCAGTAACACACGCGACATCACATCGCAAGACACAATTTTGTAATTGATGGTCACGAACAAACTTAAAAGCGGTGCGCCGCACCACAAATTGTTTGCGTGCTGTCATTGCTTCTGCTGGCGTACCAAATGCATTAGTGGCTCGCGCTTTGACTTCACATACCACCACAAGATTGTCTTTACGTGCAACTACATCGAGTTCGCCAGTACTGATGCGCCAATTGCGAGCCAGGATCTGGAATCCCTGCCGTTCATACCACCGAGCGACTAAGTCTTCTGCCCATCTGCCACGGGCACGTGCGGCCTCAATAGCGCTAGTTGGGGTCTCTATGGAGCTGGTTCGATTAGTACGTCGACTGGGAGTTCTTCCACGTTGACGTCTTTGAAGCTCAGCACCCTCACTCGCGGGATGAATCTGGTCTTTCGGTACATATCCCATACCCATGCGTCTTTTAGTACCACTTCTATTAATGGCCTCGCCGAGTCACCTGTCACGGTGACATCAACGGAGTTCGCTAAATAAAAACGGCGCTCTGTTTCTATGGCATACCTAAACATGCTGGTCACGTCTTGATATTCCTGCGCAAGTTTGAGCTCTCGCTCAGCTTCAAAGTTCTCTAGATCATCGGTGTTCAACGCAACCCCCAGTTACAAACAGTTGGTGTTCTTGAACTTAGCGGTCACGCTTTTCGCGAATCTTTGCGGCCTTGCCGGTGCGATCACGCAAGTAATACAACTTGGCACGACGAACGTCTCCTTTGCGGATGACTTCAATCTTTGCCACCGATGGACTGTGCTTTGGAAACGTTCGTTCAACTCCGACGCCGTAACTGAGTTTGCGTACCGTATATGTTTCGGCAATCCCTGAACCACTAATCGCGATGATGTTGCCCTGAAAAATCTGCACGCGCTCTTTGCCGCTCTCGACGACGCGAACATGCACCTTGACTTCGTCACCTGGACAAAAATACGGGATATCTTGGCGCAAGTACTGATTGTCAACAATGTCTGTGGTCTTCATGGTGTTTCCTTCGTAGGGGATTCGTGAGAATGTGTGCCGCTCGACTCGCCGTTGGTGGCAGGTCGAAAGGTGAAGGGTAAAGGATACGAGACAGGTACTACCGCTTCCAACAAGGACTGCTCATCTGGGGTTAGTCCGCCCCGAGCAATAATCAGGTCTGGTCGTGAAGTTTGGGTGTGCCAGAGGGCTTGTGCGAGTCGCCAGCGAGCAATTGCAGCGTGGTCCCCGCTCCGCAAAATATCCGGAACGGAGGTTCCGCCAAACTCAATTGGACGCGTGAATTGGGGCTCTTCAAGCAAGCCTCGGTCATCAAAGCTCTCCGTCATTGGCGATTGCGAGTTGCCCATGACGCCGGGCAATAGGCGCGTGACCGCCTCGATCACCACACAGGCCGCTACTTCTCCACCCGCTAGCACCACATCACCGATAGAAATTTCTGCATCAATCAGATCTTGGTGGACGCGATGGTCGACGCCCTCGTAGCGACCACAGAGCAAACTGAACCCAGGCAAGGAAGCCAGATAGCGGGCAAAATCCTGGTCAAATTTTTTGCCACCAGGGCCTAATAAAAATAATGGTCGCAGGGGTTGCACGGCTTCAACTGCCTCAAAAATCGGCTCAGGTCGCATCAGCATTCCGGCACCTCCGCCGTAAGGGGTATCGTCGACTGTTCGATGAATATCGTGGGTGTAGTCGCGCAGATCATGTACTCCAAGATTGACGACGCCGTTTTCGCGCGCCTTGCCCAGCAAACTGCCAGAACAAAAATCATCTACTAGAGATGGAAATACCGAAAACACATCAATCCGCATCATGGTCTCACGCTAGCCATTCTCATTCAAGCAGACCTTCGGGTGGGTCCACAATCGTGTGACCATCGGTGCTGCTGACAATAAAGGTCACTGGAATGAGTCCACCATTATCGAGTTCTAAAATGGCATGCGCCGGATTATCAATGACTGCGATACAGGTTCCCAGCAAGCGACCAGCAGTGTCTGCCACGACTGACCCAATGAGTTGATGTACCCACAGCGAATCTGGATCATCAATGGGTTCAGCGAAAAGTTCGGCATTGACGAGACGTTCGGCGTCGTTGCGGGTGTCGTATCCGACGAAATGCACAACCCATCGGTCGCTCTGCGGGCGGACAGATTCGATTGCAAGTACTGTTTCTGATGCGCCTATTTTTGCAGTAATTCTGGCGCCAATTTGCCAACGCTCTGAGCGATCGGTTGTGAAAGATACAACGAGGTCTCCACGAAGACCGTGCGGTTTGCCGATACGGCCGACCACCAACATGTTGTTGCCGTTAAAAACCAAACTTCAGTCGTCTATAAACTCGACGTCGACGTCGACGCCATCTTGCGTTGCAGCGGCACGCACTACAGTTCGAATGCTCTGTGCGGTGCGTCCGCGTCGACCGATGACTCGACCGAGGTCGCCAGGTCCGACGCTGACATCAAGACTTATTTTAGAGCCACGACCAGCCGAAGTGCTGATGTTGACGGCTTCTGGATCGTCCACAATGTTTTTTACAATGTGCGTGAGTACTGCAACAGCCACTGGTGCCTCTACGGCATTAGTGGATTCGATGACGTTATCGTCGTGATCTGACACAGTGAACTACTTGGCCTTGGAGGCAGTGAACTCTGCCCATGCGCCACTGATCTCAAGCAACTTGCGGACGCGCTCTGTTGGTTGTGCACCTTGTTGAAGCCACTTGATGGCCTTGGCATTGTCAATGGTGAGCGTGGATGGTTCTGTACGAGGGTTGTACTGACCAAGGATCTCAATGAAGCGACCGTCACGTGAACGATGCGAGTCGGCAGCGAC
>SHUT01000054.1 GCA_009691255.1 Ilumatobacteraceae bacterium | reverse complement strand
TTCAGTGATCCAACGGCGAGAAACCGACCGTCTCGAATAGCTACTGCCTGCGCCGACGGGCAATCGTCGTTCATTGTGATGATGCGCTTGGCCTGATAGACAACGGTCTTTGACATCACCGAATCGTAATCCGTACAACAACCTGCCAGATACGCAGAATTAGCGATTAACCACGCTTTAGGTCGGTGACGATGCCACCAGCAACGCGCACGATGTCATTCGGGTTTGCACCGAAGTTGTCATTCCACGTTCCAGCAGCAGCCCACACCTCGTCGTACTGCAACAAGTCCGAGTCAACGAACACACGCAGTTGAGTGCTGTGACCAAAGGGAGGCACGCCATTGTTGGTTTAAGAAACCCGACCCAATACGTCGATTCACTCTGCAAAGATTGTTGGTGTGATCCGACGCCTAACACCTGCCGATGCCCAACTTCTACGGGAACTCAGGCTGATGGCAATCTCGGACGCTCCGGATGCATTCGGTTCAACTCTTCAAGAAACTGCTGAACGTTCTCTTCAGATTTGGGAATACATCTTGCGACCAGAAGGCAACCCATTTTTTATTCATGAACATGATGGGGCCATCAATGGATTGATTGGTGGGATTGCCCCCGATGAAAGGTCAGCGGCGCAACTTGTGTCTATGTGGGTCTCTCCACATCAACGGGGTCACCGAGTTTCTGACGAGTTAGTGGAGCAGATAGTCAGTTGGGCAGTCGTTACCGGCGCTCATCAAATCAAGTTGAGTTGCACAGAAGGAAACGTTCACGCGGAGCATCTCTACGCGAGACACGGTTTCGCCAGAACTGATGCAACGGAAGTTCGAGAGCGAGACAATGCAGTTGAGTTTGAGATGTGCTTAAACCTCAACGCTTGATGTCGGTGACTACGCCGCCAGCAACACGCACGATGTCATTCGGGTTTGCACCGAAGTTGTCGTTCCACGTTCCTGCAGCAGCCCACACCTCGTCGTACTGCAACAAATCAGGATCAACGAACACTCGCAGTTGAGTGCTGTGACCAAAGGGAGGCACGCCACCAATTGGATAGCCAGTTGCCGCGCGCACTGCGTCAGCGTCAACGCGCGAGCACTTTGTCCCGCCTGCAGCAAGAGCAAGTTTCTTCTCATCAAGTTGATTTGATCCACTTACCAAAGCCATCACAATTTCGGTGTCAACGCCAAATACCAAGCTCTTCACAATCTGACCAACGGACACACCGATTGCGGCAGCGGCATCTGCTGCAGTCTTAGTACCTTCAGGAAATCGCTTGGTGGTGATCTCGAGCCCGCGTTCGCGAGCAGCTTCCATCACTCGGACAACGTTTGGATGAATATCACTCATGCCACGCTCCCATTCACTAGTGCATTGATCGAAACGGCAAGTCGATGATCGCGAGCAGTCACCGTCCGGCCCTTGTCATGGCTACACAGGTTGATTTCAACGATGTTCCAAGAGTTAGACCAATCAGGGTGATGATCTTGCTCTTCGGCTATTGCCCCAACTTTGGTCATGAACTCAAATGCTTCGGCGAAATTGGCAAATTCAAATTTGCGATACAGCGAATTGTCTTTTTCAACCCAACCCAATGTCATGGGTTACTAGTTTGTCACTTAAGCGGTGCGTGACAAGCAACAGAACCAGTGCCAATCTTTAACATCTCAGGACGCACGACCGAACATTTCTCTGCCAGTTCTGGTGAAAGTGTTGACCGCACATGGCAGCGGTTGTGAAAACGACACCCAGATGGCGGGTTGGCGGGGCTTGGCAGCTCGCCTTGCAAAATGATGCGAGTACGGGTGCGCTCTATTTTTGGATCCGGAATTGGAACAGCCGATAACAGCGCTTGCGTATACGGATGTTTTGGGTGAGCAAATACATCACGAACAGGACCAGACTCAACGATTGAACCGAGGTACATCACCGCAATGTCGTCAGCGACATGTTGCACAACTGCCAAGTCATGCGAGACAAAGAGATAGCTCAGATTCAATTTCTCTTGCAACTCTGCGAGCAAGTTGAGTACTCCTGCTCGCACGCTCACATCTAATGCAGACACTGGCTCATCAAGGGCAACTATCTGTGGATTCAATGCAAGGGCTCGAGCAATTGCAATTCTTTGACGTTGCCCACCCGAGAATTCGTTTGGATATTTGCTTGCCTGTGATTGATTTAGACCGACGAGTTCGAGTAGTTCCTTCACACGATTCTCTTGATCAGCCTTTGACATACCAAAATTGCCGAGTGGTTCAGCGATTGCATCACCGATTGGTAGTCGTGGGTCGAGTGATGCGAAAGGATCTTGGAAAACGATTTGCAAATCTTTGCGCATACCTAACCGCTCAGACCTTGAAAGTTCGGCAACGTTGCGTCCAAGTATCGAAATAGTTCCAGACTCAGGTGCGACCATGTTGAGTATTTCAATCAGCGTGGTGGTCTTTCCACATCCAGACTCGCCAACAAGTGCCAAACTGCGACCTCGCCGCAACACCAGATCAACACCATCCACTGCATAAACAGAGCCAGTTCGTCGACGAAGCAGCACCCCTTTCATCAGTGGGAATGTCTTCGTTAAGCCTCGAACTTCCAACGTCACTTCATCGCTTGTGGTCTCTGGAGCAACGTGAACTGGACCGGTCTGAAACAATTTCCCCGCATCTTGCAGTGCAAAGATTTCTCCTTGTCGAACGCATGCCGTCATTCGGGTTGGCGACAAACTGACAAGTTCTGGTGTCTTTACTGTGCACACATCGCTCGCCGCCGGGCAACGTGGAACAAAAGCACAACCCTTTGGCAGATTGATTGGTGAAACTGGTGCGCCCGAAATTGAGGTGAGACGGCTAGAGCCCACGGTGTCGATCCGAGGAATCGAACGTAATAGACCGATCGTGTATGGCATTGCAGGTTGTGCAAACACCTCTTCTACTGGACCAATTTCGACAATCTTGCCCGCGTACATAATTGCCACTCTGTCGGCAAGACCCGCCACGACACCTAGATCATGAGTGACAAGCACAACCGCTGCGCCTGTCATGTCTCGAGCGGTCTTCAGAAGATCGAGGATTTGCGCCTGCACCGTTACGTCTAGAGCAGTTGTTGGTTCGTCTGCAAGAATTACTTTTGGTCGATTGGCAATTGCTAAAGCAATCATCACGCGCTGACGCATGCCACCAGAAAATTCGTGTGGATACGACTGCGCGCGTTCTGCAGGGCGCGGTATTCCAACAATTTCGAGAAGTTCGATCGCGCGCTTGAGCGCATCGTTTTTATTCATTTCGCTGTGAATTTGCAGAGCTTCAATAATCTGGTGACCTATCGTGTGCACTGGATTGAGTGCTGATAATGGATCTTGAAAGATCATCGAAATCTCTTTGCCACGGTATTTTGACATCGCATCATCACTCAATTGCAACAAATCGACACCGTCATGAATTATTGAACCGGAGATAGAAGCCGTCCGAGCAAGCAATCGAATCATTGCCAGCGACATCACCGTCTTGCCCGAACCCGACTCACCAACAATTCCAAGCACTTCGCCAGCACGAATGTCTAGTGAAACATCACGAACAGCCTGCACTACTCCAGCCTCGCTAGGAAAGCTCACCGCAAGGTTGCGAATTTCGATCAAGTTGTTGCTCATAATTTTTTACCCATTGCCGAGCCAGGGTCAAAAGCGTCTCGCAGACCGTCACCGACAAAGCTCACAGCGAGCACAGTAAGCACCAAGGCTGCACCTGCAAACATAAAAAGCCAGGGGTAGGTAAGGGCCGATGCAGTACCTTCTGCGATGAGACTTCCCAATGACACATCTGGTGGTTGAACACCAAATCCAAGATACGACAAACCGGTTTCACTCAAGATTGTTCCTCCAACGTTGAGAGTCGCATCGATAATAAGAATTGATGCCACGTTTGGAAGGAGATGTCGGAAAACAATCTTGCGAGCAGGGATGCCCATGTAAATAGCTGCTCGAACAAAATCGCGTTCGCGAAGGCTCATCGTTGCACTTCGGATGATTCGGGCCGTAATCATCCAACCGAATGCGGCTAGCAGCACCACAAAAATCAGCCAAGTTCGACCCCTAAACCAAGGCGACATCACAGCGATAATCAAAAACGATGGAAGCACCAAGAGTGCATCAATAATCCACATCACCGAGCGATCAACTTTGCCACCATAAAAACCTGCAAACCCACCGGCGATGGCAGCCAAACCTGTTGAGAAAATAGCAACCAAAATTCCGATGATGAGCGACTTCTGCAGACCGCGAAGCGTGAGCGCGTACACATCCCCTCCAATCTGAGAGGTGCCGAAGAAGTGCTCTCTTGACGGCGGCTGGAGGAGATTAAAAAAATCGAGACTATCCCAGCTGTGCTTTCCAAAAAACGGCCCCACAAAAGCGAGAACGAACATCGCAACAAGGATCACGAGACCTGCTACTGCCAGCTTGTTGCGAGCAAAGCGCTTTCGAACCAGCGCCATTCGAGTGAGACGCTTTTCGACAGTCTCAGAACTCGCACTCATCGGAGCCTCACACGTGGGTCAAGTGCAGCAACGACAATATCTGCCAAAAGTCCTGACAGTAAAACGAGCACTGCAGAGAACACAATGACCGCCGACACCGAGTTGATGTCATTTGACTGAACAGCGGTAATAAACCACTGACCCATTCCGTTCCAGGCAAAAATAGATTCAGTGAACGGAGCACCGGTTACCAACAATCCGAATGAATACGCAAAAAAAGTGGCCATCGGAAGAATCGCAACGCGCAATCCGTGGCGGAACAGGGATTGTCGATTTGTTAATCCCTTGGCCTTGGCTGTACGGATGAAGTCGCTGCCAAGGACGTCAAGCATTGCATTTCGCTGATACCGAGAATAAAAAGCAATACCGCCAAGCGTGATCGACAGCGTTGGCAACATGAGATGTTGAAGACGGTTTACAAACAACTCCATACTGCCACCACTGAAGTCAGCCGAACTCTCTCCGATGGTGTAAAAAAATGTTGTTCCAATTTTTTGATTAAATGAAATCGCACCGTACTTCAAGAGAATCGCAGTAAGAAAAACGGGCATTGACAGAAAAACGAATGAAGCGACACTCGACGCTCGATCCCCTATTCCATACTGTCGTACTGCAGAAAACACCCCCAATGCGACGCCCAACACGGAGCCAAGTACAGAACCAAGAATCAGCAAACGCAAACTCACCCAAATACGCCGAGAAAATTCTTCGTTAACGCTCTTTTCGCCGATCGTTAAACCAAAATCACCAGTAACGACATTTCCAACCCAGGTTGCATACCGCTTGACAATTGGAACATCAGGGTTTACCCCAAGATGATTCAGTTTGGCGATAATTGTTGACTCTGGAATTGGCGGGTTACCGCCTTCGTAGTTTGAGCGCGGATTAAATGCAAGAGATGAGAGCACATATCCGAGGGTGGAAGCAATAATCACCATGACAAAAAAGTTGAGGATTCTCTTGATCAGGTATCTCGCCACAGGGAGACATACTAGGACAGAAGCCCCAAAATGGCGCAGACGATACTTCCTCAAAGCAGAAGCGAATTGAGTAAACGGGTGAATTTTAGGTCAACAATGAAGGCATTTATGGTGAACTATCCCCAAATTTGACATTAGAATTTGGACATTGACCAAAAGTCGCGATTCGGCGACTTCTTCTTAACTAGAAATGGGGAAAAATACACATGAAACAACATTCAAAGGGTCACTCATTGCTGTTGAAGGGTGTCGCAACAATTGCCATCCTCGGAGCATTAGTGGTAACACCTGGACTTGCTTCTGCTGCCAAAGATGGCGGTGATTCAGCAGGTGCTCCAGACATCAATGTACAGCCAGTATCAAAACTGAAAAAGGGTGGCACCTTTGTTTGGGCAACTACTCAAATCTGTGACAACTACAACACGAATCACTCAGACGGCAACTTCGCCGGTTGCAGTTACCTCATGAACGGTTTGCTACCAAGCACGTTCTACACCGACGAAAAGGGTGCCTTTCAAATTGATAAGAATTATTTCAGCGATATCAAGTTGACGAGTACAAAACCTCAAACAATTACATACACACTGAATCCGAAAGCAAAATGGAGCGACGGCAAAGCAATTAGCTTGGCGGACTTCGTTGGCTACTGGAAAGCATTGAATGGTTCGAATGAGGCATTCGAGGTCGTTTCTACAACTGGCTACGAAGATATTGCGAGTGTCACGAAAGGTGCTTCAGCCAGTCAAATCGTTGTCAAGTTCAAGAATGTATACGCAGACTGGCAAGGTCTCTTTGGAGGTCTCCTTCCTGCTTCAATGACAGCAACACCAACTGCGTTCAACACGTCATGGGTGGCCGCTCCAACTCTTACAGCCGGACCATTCAAATGGGGTGGCACCGATCTGACCGCTGGAACTGCATGGATAGTTCCGAGCACAACATGGTGGGGCGACAAACCTGTCCTCGACAAAATGTTGTGGAAGGTTGTCAGCGCCGCTGCGCAACTTGATGCCCTTGCTAACGGCGAAGTCGATGCTGCCAACACTGGCCCAGATGCCAACCAATACAAGCGTGGCTTGACACTTCCAGGCGTTTCTGTGCGTCGAAGCGTTGGACCGAACTACCGTCACATGACTTTCGGCAACACAGGATTCATGACCGACACACGAGTTCGTCAAGCAATCATGATGGGCATTGATCGCAAGGTCATCACCCAAGCACTGATTGGACCAATTGACTCGACAGCAACGCCAATGGATAACCACATCTTTGTCAAGGGTCTTAGTTGCTACAAGAGCAATGCCGGAATTTATGGCACCTATAATTTGCAAAAAGCAGATGTACTGCTCGATGCGGCTGGTTGGGTGAAATCGGGTACGAAGCGCACAAAAGGTGGCGTGGAGCTCAAGCCAAAGATCACAATCCCTGCCGGAGTTACGACGAGCGCACAAGAAGCACAGTTGATGCAAGCGATGCTTGCACCGCTTGGTGTGCAACTCGAAATTCAGGTAGTGCCATCTGCTGATTTCTTCTCGAAATACATCACACCTGGCAACTATGAAATGACGGTATTTACTTGGTTGGGTACTTCCCTTCCAATCTCGTCATCCAAGGCAATCTTTGCAACAGATGGTGGACAAAACTTCGGCAAGATCGGTACAGCTGAGATTGATGCTTTGTTCAACAAAGCCAACTCAGAGCTCGATCCTGCTAAGCGTTGCGTCATCGCTACTCAGATTGACAAAAAGATCTGGGCAGTAGGCCACTCACTCATCAACTACCAGCGTCCAGACATCTGGCAAGTTGATGCGAAACTGGCAAACTTTGGTGCCTTCGGGTTCTCAAGTGGTGATTACACCAAGATCGGTTTCATGAAGTAAAGAAATAATTCAGTACTACGAGAGGGGCGGTCCACTAGGACCGCCCCTCTTTTTTTGCACCGTCACAATTGGGAGATGAATGCCATGAAGCAATCCGTTCATCGACCCAGAGACATTCGCGCAATTGCAATCTCTCGATTGATTTCCGAAATGGGCGACGAGATGGCGCTTATTGCTTTGTTGTTCCGTGTCAAATCGTCTGGACCTGCAGCAATATCTGCGATCTTCGCACTCTTTGCCCTCTCTCGCATCATCCTTGCGCCGATCTCTGGATCTATTGTTGACCGGTTCCCCAGCCGACGTCTCATCGCAAGTGTCTCTGTATTACAAACACTCGTTGCAATTTGTCTCGCATTTTCAAATGGTGTTTCACTTTATGTTCTTGTATTCATACTTGCCATTGGAGCATCAATTATTAGCCCATTCTGGCAAGCGCTTATTCCTGTCCTTGTGCCAGCCAGCGACCTCTCGCGTACATATGCGTTCATCCAAACACACCGTTCATTTTCAATCGTCCTAGGTGCGGGACTAGGTGGTCTTTTAGTTGAGAAATTTGGAACATCCACCTCGTTGTTGATTGACGCTGGCACGTTCTTCGTAGTGGGAATATTTGGCGCAACACTTCGCAACGAGAGAAAACCCGAGTTGGGTAGCTTTTCAAAACGTGAATCAGTGCAAGGCTTTAAAAGAATATTTACTGCGCCTGTGCTTATTGCATCGATTGTTCTACTTGCTGCATTCAATATGGCCGCAGGTGTCAACGAAGTACTCGGTGTATTCCTTATTACCGACACACTCCATGGCTCCGCTTCTCAATATGGGCTTGTCTTTTCGGCCTTAGGGGTGAGCATGTTGATAACTGGATTTACTCTCAGCCGAATTCGCGTCCAGTTTCGTGACGCGCACGCATTAATAGCTTCAGCGATGATTTCGGCATTGGGCATGTTTATATATGGTGTTTCGCCGAATATCTATATTGCTATGGCTGCGTTTGCAATCAATGGCATCGGTCTCACTGGCCTTCACGTCTTTGGAACTCCAATTATCATTCGTCATACTTCCGAAGCCGAGCGCGGAAGAGTTTTTGCTGCATCGTCGTCTCTCACGACTGCAGGTATCCTTCTCTCAACCGGCATAGCAGGCAGTCTTGGGCAAATATTTCCAGTGCGACTCGTAATTACTGGTTCAGCACTTGTATGTGGACTCTGCGCACTATTTGCAGGAGCAAGCATCATTCGCGCAGAAAGAAAAAGCCGACCCTCCTGATTGTTTTTAGCTAATCAGTCAACTGAGGAGTATGCGGCGTAGCCGTTGCGCTCGAGATCGTCGGCCAACTCTGGCCCACCGCTCTTGACGATGCGACCTTTTGCCAAAATGTGCACAAAGTCTGGCTTGAGTTGCTCAAACATGCGGCTGTAATGGGTAATTACCAGCACGCCCAAATCTGACTCTTTAGTTGCATCTTCAACACGCTGAGCACAATCGCGAAGCGCATCGATGTCTAGACCAGAGTCAAGTTCATCGATGATTGCAATGCGTGGTTGTAGTACTGCTAGTTGCAATGTCTCGTTGCGCTTCTTTTCGCCACCAGAAAAATCGACGTTGACAGCACGATGCACAAGTTCGGTATCAAAACCAATGCGTGACGCTTCAGCCGCAATTGTTTTTGTGAGGTCTGGCAGCGAACCACCACGAGCTTTGAGCGCTTCGCTCAACACTTCATCGAGTTTGACACCAGGAACTTCGGTTGGATATTGCATCACCAAGTGCAACCCTGCCACTGCGCGCTGCCACGTTGCCATCG
>SHUT01000014.1 GCA_009691255.1 Ilumatobacteraceae bacterium | reverse complement strand
CGCTGGTGCGCTCTTACCGCACCGTTTCAGCCTTACCTGTGACTATTGCTAGTCCATCGGCGGTTTACTCTCTGTTGCACTGTCCGTCAGGTCGCCCCAACCTAGTTTTCACTAGCACTTTGCCCTATGGAGTCCCGACTTTCCTCGACACAATTGCTTGTGCCGCGGTCACCCAACTGACTCACCGTCGCCTTGCAGTGTAGGGCGCGGTCAGTCGATGTAGTCGTAGATAAATGAGTTGAGGCTTGGTGTCTCAAGCACCAAGGTGGTTTTATTACCCGACTCATTAGGTTTTCCGACTGCGATCGGAATCGTTGAGAGCGACCCAAAGGCGCTGGGAATAGCAGCAATCAGAGGCTTTCCTGCTTCGTTGGTTCCGGGCAAAAGACCAGCAAGCCCTGGCCGAATTGCTTGGGCAAGAACAACTGTGTGACGCGCTTCTTGATCTGCAATCGACATAGCAGCAGATCGCAAGGCAGGATCAAGGAGCATTACAACAAATGCCTGATATGTCTGGGCAGCAAGTGTTTCGAGGGCATGCGCTAGGACCAGCGCATCGGCGGTTGGATCTTCACTAGATGTCACCAAATCAAGAGCAGGATTGATGTACAAAGAAGTCACGTTTGGATTGGCCTTTTTGTACGGAGAGCCATTTAGTTCTTTGATTAACCCAGATAGCGCTTCGGCGTGGGACTCATGGTCTTGAGAGAAACGCTTCAAGAGATTGTTCGTGCCCGCTTTGAAAATTTTAGCTTCGATAACAGTTGCGTAGGTGTCGATGGCGTTGTACTCAACCGACATCGCTGTGCGAAGTAGTACTTCGTCTGTAATGAGTCCTTCTGGCAGCACCGTGGTGGTGGGTGATTCGCCAATGCGCGGAAGCGCGCCGGTAGACACCTTTTTGGTGCACGCTGCAAGAAGCATTCCGGCGGTGATGGTGATGCCGCTTGTGCGCAGCATTGTACGACGACTAAAGGCATTATTCCGGGATGATTTATTGATGTCGTTCATAGTGAGTTCCTTAGGCACCAATCGCAATCGGCGATTGTTTGTTTTCAATAATTGCGTTGAGTGGTTTTTTTATTACCGAGGCAAGCGAAGCTGCGTGGCGAGACTCGATGCTAATGATTGAAGCAATTAACGTGGCGCCGTTGAGACCTTCAAGCATTGCCAGCGATTCGATGTGGCGAGTTGTCGCCCCGTTCTCAATGGTGACAAGCTCAAATACAAGCGCCTTGAAAGATCCCTTTAATTTGTCGGCATACTCGGCGTAGGTGTTGTCATTGCGCTTGTTGATTGCCGCACGGCCAAGCAGGCCACCCAATGACTGAGCATACGCAACATGGTGTGAATGAATTAATAAAACGACAGGGAGTTCTTCATCAGAAAGATCTCCGGTTGCAACGATGTCGGCATAGAGGTCTCTAATTGCGAGTTCAACACCAAGTGCTGTATTGAGGATTTCTTTGTCTTGTGCAGTGGGTTGCAATGGCGGGGCTATTGCTCCGGCGGAGACGGTCTTTGACTGCATCGGCGGTGCGCCACCCATCATCATTGGCATGGAGTCTGTGGTCGCATCTTTGGCAGGCACAGTGTCTGTGGTTGCGTAGTCAGTGGTTGTTAATTCTTGGACTTCGGGAACTGTGGTGTCAGTGGTGGCACCAGCAGCCCGCACACCTGAAGTAATCAGTGTCGGAACGGCTGCTGCTGCACCACCAAGAAGTGTGGTGAATAGGCGACGACGTGACGATGTTTTGGGCTCTGTTAGTTCTGCTTGTTCTGGGGTATTCACTCGAGATCCTTTGTCTTTAGTTTTGTTGCGCTAGCGACGTCCGTACAACACTAGAAGTCCAGTGCCGAGAGGTCGGGTATCCACGAGCGAGCCCGTGAGATTGCCTCCGCCCATTGTTGTCGCGACACACCTGGATTACCCAATGGAGCAACGATTGATGCCGGTTCAATGGCGTTGCAGGGCTCTTCAAGCGAGCTCCAGACTCCAGCGGCCACTCCGGCAAGAAAACCTGCGCCCAGAGTGGTTGCTTCCGTGATCGGAGAGACGCGTACCTCGCGACCAGAGGCGTCAGCCAAAGCCTGCACGAAGGTGGCGTTGCGACTCATCCCGCCATCAATACGTAGTTCGGTCACATCAAGACCAGTATCAACTTGGGCCGCGTCGACAAGATCAACACCACGATGAGCAACACCTTCGAGCACTGCTCGCACAACATGGGCGCGGGTGGTGCCACGGGTGATGCCCAGCAGTGTTCCGCGTGCGCCGTAGTCCCAGTGGGGCGTACCAAGTCCTAGCAATGCCGGAACATAAACAACTCCCTCAGTCGTGGCGCATGTGGCAGCGACTTCGTCGGTTTGGGCTGCCGAAGAGACAAGTTGCATGTCGTCACGTAACCACTCGATATTTGTTCCGGCAGACAACATAATTGCTTCGGCTCCGTAGAAAATTTCTTGGCTTGTACTAAACGCGACGATAGGAAATGTTCCGCCAGTAGAACGTTGGGCACGCACTGGTGGTTGTGATCCGATGAAGACATCCAACATGCCGCCGGTGCCAAACGTAATCTTTGTTTTGCCCGAAGAGATGCAACCTTGACCCACAAGCGATGCCTGTTGGTCGCCAACCATTGACATGATTGGTGGCGCACCGTCTAGTTCTGTTGCATTGCCAATAAATCCGCTCGATGACACAATTGTTGCGAAC
This sequence comes from Ilumatobacteraceae bacterium, assembly GCA_009691255.1. GTDB lineage: Bacteria > Actinomycetota > Acidimicrobiia > Acidimicrobiales > Ilumatobacteraceae > UBA2093. The sequence goes on along the minus strand of SHUT01000014.1, from coordinate 40,859 downwards.
TGGTGCTCATGTAATCCAAGGATTTTCATCACACCAGAGTTCCATGTTTGTCCGCCAGAGTCGCTAAGGCCGGTGACGGCGGCGTTGCTTGCATCAGTGGCATGCACTGTCCCACGAGTGAGAACTGAGACCACCCATGAGTCAACAGTTCCGATACAAATATCTTCGCTCGCTCGTTCTGCTTCGTCAGTGATGTAGTTGTTGAGCATCCAAGCTGCCTTGGTGGCAGTTTGGTTTGGCTGTAATGCGATGGAGTGATTTGTCTTGGCCATTATGCAATCAAAAATTGTGCGCAGGTCTTGCCAGCCAATTGCAGGACCCAGTGGTTCGCCAGTTGATTTACGCCATGCAATAGTGCTGGCTCGTTGATTTGTAATACCGACCGCATGTATCTGCGATGCCGAAGCCAGTGCGGTGCGCGCAACTCCCAAGACGGCCTGCTTCATGGCTGTGGCATCAAACTCAACCATTCCGGGAGCTGGAGTTGAGGGGGCAAATTCTTCGTAACAGACCTGTCCAAGAGTGGAGTCGTGATTGACGATTGCCGCTCGCAATCCGCTAGTGCCAACATCAATGACAAGTACTGACACGCTGTCTCCCTTTTTCTATTGCAGTTTTACTGCTTCTGTGGTGTTTGGTTGGCGACAAACATTCCAAGCAAAGAGCCCACGACGCTTGCCACCAATGAAACAGTTAACGATGTCAGCATACGACCGAAGCGAATGTCGCTGCGCAGTAGAAGTTTGGCGAGCACAAGGGCTGCCTGCACCACTAGAAATGAGCCTGTTGATGCGGTGACTCCGTGCAATAGGGGAGTCAGACGAGTTTGCTGTTGAGCGGCAACTCCAGCGCCAATGACGAATCCGGCAACTGCGATCAGAGTCAGGAATGGAGCCCAACCACTGGAGTTATTTTGTGTGTCAAGAACAAATCGAGCAATCAACGTTGGCGGAACAGCAAGCATCAGCGTGACAGAGGCACCAGCCTTGAGCGCTTGGTGATCCAATCGAGTTGGTGTGGTCATTTGAATCCGAGTTTGCCAGGATTCAGTATGTTGTGCGGATCAAGTGTTGTCTTGAGTGCCTGCAGAACAACGAAGGCAGATCCAAGGGCATCTTTCATGAAGCGAGCGCGATTTAGTCCGACGCCATGGTGATGAGAAAGATTAGCACCAGCATTTAGTGCGGCATGTTGACCAGCATCCCACAACGCTTGGTATGTCGAATCAAATTCATCCTCTGGTGGAGTCGCTGCAAAAGTAAAATACAAACAAGCCCCGTCAAGGTAACTATGCGATAAGTGGCATGTTGCGCTGCGCGCATGGGGTATTGCCAGAATTGCTGATTCGACATTATTAACAACTGCGTCGACAATGTTCCAGGACGCAGCTACTTCAAGGGTGTCGACAACAAATCCCTTGCGCGTGAGTGCTTGCAGAGCAGAAGTGTCGTTGCGGTGATGCATCCATGCTTCAACTAGTGCGGCATCTGCAGACACCGCGTTATTAGCCAATGCTGCCTCATGAACCATTGACATCGTTGTCTCTACAAGAGCCTGATTGGCTTCGTCTAAAACAAGCAATGTAGCGGTTGTGCCGTTGCCACCGTGGGAGCGCTTGCTCTCGGAGCCGTCGTAGAGACGCAATACCGCGGGTGTGGCGCCATCACGAATAAGAGTTCTGACGGCATTAATACCATCTGCAAAAGAGGCAAACGTATAGGCGGCGCGTTGTTGGTAGTGCGGCTTAGGGTGTGCACGCAACCACACTTTGGTAATGATGCCGAGTGTTCCTTCACTTCCAAGAAATATTTGTGTCAGATCTGGACCAACTGCACCAGCAGGGGCACCCCCTGTGCGAATAATTGTTCCATCGGCAAGCACGACTTCAAGTGCCGCCACCATGTCTTCAATTTTTCCGTAGCGCGTTGAATATTGTCCTGCCCCACGACACGCAACCCATCCGCCAACAGTAGAAATATCAAAGGACTGCGGAAAATGACCGACCGTGAGCTGGTATTGCTCTTGTAAGACTGCTTCCATGTCTGGTCCAAATGTGCCAGCCCAGACTTCAATGAGGCCCGACACTGTGTCGACTGATTCGATCCCCTGCAAAGAAGTCATATCAAGGGCAACGCCGCCGCGCAGTGGCACTGCGGCACCAGTGACGGCGCTGCGACCGCCAGCGGCGGTAATTGGAATACGGTTTTGATTGCAAAAGATTGCGAGGGCAGATACCTGTTGCACAGAAGTAGGTCGACAGACCACACCTGCGCGTTGAGGGGTTTGATTACGAAGAGCCCAGTTCATGGCGCGAGGCCACCAGTCACGACCGCTCTGGGCAAGGTTGTCAGCATTTGTGTCACACGGACAGATACTTTGCAACGCACTCATTGTGTCGGGGGTGATGACGAATGAATCTCCAAAGTACGAGGTGGCAGTATTTGCTGATTCAGAGAATTCGATTGGTTCTGTTGCGGCAGATGTAAATGTGTGGCGTGTCATGTGACTCACCTTATTGCGTTGATCTGATGAATTCTTCCTCGGTCACTCGAGCGGCAGCATCTTCGCGAGCACAGGCATCTATGAAAGTGCTTATTTCATTATTAACTCGTGCTGCATCCCAACCCAAAAGGGGGGCAATAAGAGCAGCGACTTCGCCGGCCTGGGCGATGGTGGCTTGGCGATCAAATAGACGACTTCTTGTGCGCCGCGACAACACATCGTCAAGAGTGGTGGCCATCTCGTGGGTGACGGCGAAGATTGCCTCTGCTTTGACATAGGGCAGACCCTTGATCAGCGCGGTTGCGAGGTGAGGCTCGGATTCAATCAGAGCATAAATCTGTACAGCATCAGAGCCATAACGGCCTTCAACGTGGCGCACCAAGTCGCTTGCATTTTTGGTGGGCGAGAAGCGTGCAGAACCACGCAACGAGAGGCGTTGTGTTGAGCAGCGATGACGAGAACCCAGCACTTGCATCACAGCGTCAACTGCATCTTGAGACATCTCTCGATACGTGGTGAGTTTGCCGCCCGTCACTGTGACGACACCGGTTGCCGACGTGGTCACGCGATGACGACGACTCAAGTCGGCTGTACGACCCTTGACTGCTTCACCAGTTGATGTTTGAACGAGGGGTCGCAATCCACTCCATACTGCAGTGATGTCGGCTTGGGTTACTCCGGTGTTGACGGCGGCGTTTAATGCGTGCAGAACATATTCGATGTCATCTTTGGTGCATTGCGGATCGTTGACTGGTCCCTTGTAATCAGTATCTGTGGTGCCGATGTATGTGTACTTGAATGTGCCGTCTCCATTGGACACCCACGGAATAACAAACAGACTGCGCTTGTCTCCAGGAACCGGAATCACAACGGCAATGTCGTTGCGTACTTTGTCCCACGACACAGTCAGGTGTACGCCTTTGGCTGGACGAATGGTATGAGGATGAACGCCTTCGTCAAGTGCGCGAACATCATCGGCCCAGACACCCGAAGCATTTACAACCACGCGAGCACGAGCGGCGATCTTGTCTCCAGTGTATTTATCAACGAGCGTTACTAGTTTTGTGCCATCGGAGTCTGTATCAATTGCAACTACCGAGCAGGCATTAGCAAGAACTGCACCATGTTGGGCTGCAGTGCGCAACACCGCGATACACAGTCTCGCATCGTCGGCCTCGGCGTCGTAGTACAAGTACGCCGAAGAGAATCGTTCGCGCGACATCGTGGGGATGTGAGCAAAGGCTTCATCTGCATTGAGGCGTTTATGTAACTTGCCAATACGCCAGCCACCGGTGAGGTCATACATCCACATCGCCGAACCAAGAGCACGGGCGATTTTTTTCGAAACAACACTGTCCTTGCTCAAGATAGGAATCATGAATGGTAAAACATGCACAAGATGTGATGCGTTGCGTCGCAAACGTTTGCGCTCACGGAGCGCTTCATAGACGAGACGAATATCGCCTTGCTGTAGATAGCGCAACCCTCCGTGAATCAACTTGGAAGACTTTGATGAGGTGCCAGAGGCAAAATCGTCACGTTCCACAAGTGCGGTCGAGAGGCCACGCGTTACTGCGTCTAGGGCCACACCAGAGCCGGTAATTCCGCCACCGATGACGAGCACGTCAAAAGTGTCGCTGTTGAGGCGCGAGAGCCCAGATTGGCGGTCTAGGCGTGCATCAGAAGAATAAGAAAAAGACATACCCTTTGATACTAAGAGTAGACCTGGAGTAGAAGGCATTGCGCCCTAGGTCAAGGAGTGACTTAATTCTCAACAGTTGCTAATTAGCAAGGCTTGCAAATTGGCAGAGACTGGGTTATCTTTGCTCTATGCGTTCGCCAGCAGAATTAACTCAAGCATTTCGCCAGACTGGCCTCAAGGTGACCCCTCAACGCCAACTCCTTTTTCGATTGTTGCACGGCAACACCAGCCATCCGAGTGCAGACGTATTGTTTGCTCTCGCATCAAAGGAGATGCCCGGAATCTCGTTGCGCACGGTTTATCAGACACTGAATGATTTGGCCTCGATGGGAGAACTGCATTCGATCGATTTTGGTACTGGTTCTGCTCGCTTTGACCCCAACGTCACAGACCATCAGCATGCCGTGTGTAATGAATGCGGAACGGTGCATGATGTACATGTCTCGCGTGCACCAAAAATGTCAGGCCTCGAAGGCTTTGATATTCACGACGCACATATCGTCTATCGCGGAGTATGCGCAGACTGCGCTTCTTAAAAAGTTCTCTACTAATACAAACCCAGAAAGGAAACGTCATGACTGCTGTCAAAGGCACCAAGACACACGAAAACCTCAAGGAGGCGTTTGCTAGGGAGAGCCAGGCAAATCGTCGATACTTGTGGTTCGCACAAAAAGCTGACATCGAGGGTTACCCCGATGCAGCAGCATTATTCCGCTCTGTCGCTGAAGGCGAAACCGGACATGCTCACGGCCACTTGGATTACCTCGCCGAGGTTGGAGATCCAGCTAGTGGCGAGCCGATTGGCGAAACAGCAGACAACTTTAAGGCATCAGTTGCTGGCGAGACCTACGAGTACACACAGATGTACCCAGGTTTTTCTAAGACGGCCCGCGAAGAAGGTTTTGCCGAAATCGCGGATTGGTTCGAGACATTGGCTCGCGCGGAAAAAAGCCACGCTGGTCGTTTTGCTCAGGGCCTCGCTGCCCTCTAAAGAATTGGCGTGTTGTTACGCCAGAAAAACTACGAACCGGGTGGATGTTGCAAATCAGCAGTCACCCGTTCTCGTTTGATAAGCGTTGATTAATTCCAGAAAGTTGCCCCGTGACGATTATCTATGACCCCAAGCACCCAAAGTATTTGGATGAGGCAGATACTCGGGAAGAACTGACGCGGGCATACGACATCTGCCACGGTTGTCGTTTATGTTTTAAATACTGCTCTTCTTTTCCGACTCTTTTTAGCTATGTCGATGCACACGAAGATCAAGACTCTGGTCGGCTCACTCCAGAGCAACAAGACCAGGTGGTTGACGAATGTTTCCAGTGCAAATTGTGTTACGTCAACTGCCCATATATTCCGGGTCTTCATGAGTGGGCGTTGGATTTTCCACGTTTGATGTTGCGCACCGACTCGATGCGTCGCGCTAATGGTCAAGTCACATTGCGTAAAAAATTAACGACTGAGTTCATGGGTCATACTGATGCATTGGGCAAAGTAGCCACGTCTTTCGGGCCAATCGCCAATCTCGTGATGGGGGCAGAGCCTGGATCACTTGTTCGAAAAATTATTGAAAAAACCTCGGGTGTCTCGTCGGTGCGCATGTTGCCACCATTTGCGCGGATGCGTTTTTCGACATGGTTCAAAAAGAGAGTCGCGCCAGTGTTGTCAAAAAAACAAGGGTCAGTTGCGATCTTTCCTACCTGTTTGGTGGAATACCAACAACCAGGCGTTGGTCAAGACTTGGTGAAGGTCTATGAGCGCAACGGCGTGGAGTGTTCATTAGTCGACGGAGCCGGTTGTTGCGGTGCGCCATTTTTGCATAGCGGAGACATGGACGGTTTTACAAAGGTCGCTGCAAAACAGGTAAAAGTTCTTGCCGCTGCAGTGCGCCAAGGGAAAGACATTGTCGTGCCACAGCCAACATGCGGATACATCCTGAAAAAAGATTACATTGATTATGTCGGCGGTCCCGACGCAGAATTAGTGGCTGCACATACTTTCGATTCTTCTGAGTATTTGATCAATCTGCATAAAGCAGATGCCACCGAACTTGACACAAATTTTGAAGGTGATATCCCAGCCACGTTGAGTTATCACATCCCGTGCCACTTGCGCGCTCAAAATATTGGTTTGCGGAGTCGTGATTTAATGAAATTAACTGGCACCAAGATCACATTGATTGATCAGTGCTCAGGCATTGACGGAATGTGGGGGCTACGTGCCGAGAACGCGGAGTTTTCTCTGCCAATCGCCAAGAAATTGGCGGACAGAATAAACACGGCAGCGAGTGAAGTTGTTGCCGGCGACTGTCATCTAGCGAATACGGCAATAACCGAACAAACCGGACAGAAGCCGTTGCATCCGCTACAGATGATTGCGCGTGCGTACGGCATACCAGAAGAACCACGGAGACAATGATGAGTCGTAAATTGTTATTAAAAGACATTCAAGACCTGCGCGCATACGAAGGAGAAAGAGATGCATTTCGTGCCCACATGATTGCTGTCAAAGAGCGGCGGCGAGTTGCAATCGGCACATTGGTGACTGTGATGTTTGAGAATCGTGACACGATGCGGCTACAGATTCAAGAAATGTTGCGGGCCGAAAAAGTAATGAGCGATGAAGGCGTGCTCGAAGAACTCGACGCGTATAACCCGATGATTCCAGAAGTTGTCCGTTGTGCCTCACGCTATTTATAGAACTGACGTCTGACGAAGCGGTTCGCGAGTGGTTGCCCAAGTTCGCAGGCATTGAAAAGAGTGTGCAGATTCGCCTGTGCGATGGCACGATCATTAGGGGCAAACTCGATGCCCAGCACGAAGCCGGTTTGACGAGACCAGACATCACTGCCGCCGTGCACTATTTAACTTTTGACCTTGACCCTGTCCAGGTCGGCGTTTTTGCTCGGGGTGACGTGGCAATTGAGATTGCCTTGAGCAAGTATTTAGAAGCAACTCACTTATCCCCTGATGTGGTGGCAGAACTACTGCTAGATCTGCGCTAACAGAGCCCCAAATCAGCCAGATCGGGACTCTTGGGGACTTTAAATTTGGACTTGCTAAGTGTGACAAGTGCCACCTAGAGTCGCCTTAGCGGGTTTGAAGTGCCCGAACATCGATCGGGGGAACGATGTCATTATCTGAAGCGTCATGGAGAATACGGGGAGCATGTAGCGGTTTAGATGCAAGGATTTTTTTCCCCAACGATGAAGATGATCCACTTGAACTCAATGCCAATGAAGCCAAAGCCGTGTGTGCTGGTTGCCATGTGAGAGTGGCCTGCCTAGAGCATGCTTTGGCAAGCCATGAGCGCGACGGAGTCTGGGGTGGGGCCACGGAGCGCGAGCGTCGTAGAATCATTCGTCAAAGACGACGCTCGGCGTAGATACTTAATGCATGACATCTGACTCCGAGTTCCTCGGATGGCCCGCGCTGATTTCCGTACTTCTAGATGGACAAGATTTATCGTCCAACATGGCGGCTTTGGCAGTATCTGAAATCTTACGCGGCGACGCGACACCATCACAGATTACGGCCTTCATAATTGCGTTGAAAGCCAAGGGCGAAACAGTTACAGAACTTGAAGGCATGTTGCGCGCAGTGCGATCAGCTGGTGTGGCCATGGCCTTGCCTGACAACATTGCCAAGCGAGCAATTGACATCGTCGGAACTGGTGGCGATAAAAGCAATTCAGTAAATGTGTCAACGATGACTGCTTTTGTTGTTGCTGGTGCTGGCGTGCCGGTGTGTAAGCACGGAAATCGCGCATCTAGTTCGAAGTGCGGATCAGCTGATGTACTTGAAGCACTTGGCGTTGCAATTGACCTTGGCGCAGACGATGTTGAATCGTGCATCACAACTACAGGTATGGGATTTTGTTTAGCGACTCGTTTTCATCCATCTTTTCGTCACGCAGGTCCGTCCCGCCGAGAAATCGGAGTTCCCACTGCGTTTAATTTATTGGGACCAATGGCCAACCCTGCGCCGATCGCCAATATGTTGGTCGGTGTTGCCCAATCTTCAATGATGCACAAGATGGCCCAGGTGCTTGCATCTCGTGACGTAACTAGCGCTTGGGTCGTGCACGGACACGGTGGACTCGATGAACTGGCCTTGAGCGGCGCCAACACAGTGGTTCAATTGTGCGATGGAGTTGTTACTGAGTTAGTAGTCGACGCCGTTGACCTAGGCATATCACGGTCAAATCAAGCAGACATCGAAGGTGGCGATGCAAATACAAACGGACGCGCGGTGCACGCAGTGCTGAGTTCTCAAGAGGGACCAGTGCGCGACATCGTGGTGCTCAACTCTGCCGCCGCACTTGTCGTTGCGGGTGCCGCCGCAGATCTATCAGGTGCAAAGTCCATGGCCCAAGAATCAATTGATAGTGGCGCAGCAGCACGCGTCCTTGGGTCTCTAATTCAACACAGTCAAGAGTTGGCAGCTCGAGCCGCTTCTTAAGACTTGCTAAATCTTTGGTTTCACTAAACCTGTAACACCCCTTTGTCACTGTGGCTCTATGAGCAACGCTTCCCCCATGCCCCATCAGACCCCAGTCAGCATCTCTGGCTCCACAAAAGTCCATGACCCTGGGGTTCTTGTCATTAGTTGTGATACTTGCGTGATGGCTGCCACAGAGGCATGTTCGGACTGCATGATGAACGTCCTGTGCGATACAGAGCATCACGGAGCAGTAGTTCTTGATATTGCAGAATTTCGTGCTGTGCGCTTGCTGGCAAAAGCTGGTTTAGTGCCTACGCTTCGTCATCATGCCAATGGTCACGATCACGACACAGTCTTCCTCGCCACCCAGGGTGAGGCGACGTCGGCTTAACGGCCCGCTGCGCGGAGGCGCTGACTACTGGCATGAGTTACAACATCTTGCGCTCTCAACGGGCCTGCATGCTGTAGGAGTAGCACCAGTAAATGAGATGCTGCATACCCGAGAGCAGTTGCATCATCGAATAGACCAAAAACTTGTCAATGGAATGCAGTTCACGTTTCGTGATCCGCATCGCAGTACGACACCAGAAAAGATTGTTGCGGGTGCTCAGTCGATGATTGTTGCTGCCTTGTCGTATGCCGCCGTTGATGATGCAGATGACATGACAGATGCTGTTGAATATCGGGCTCGCGTAGCGCGATACGCCTGGGCCGATTACCAACAGGTCCTAAAAGACAAACTGACAGTTGTAAGTAATCAGTTGCGACACGATGGTCATGCGGCAGTTGTGTTTGCCGACGACAACGCGCTTGTTGATCGAGAAGCGGCTAAGCGCGCTGGACTTGGGTGGTATGGCAAGAACGCCAATATTTTAATTGAAGGCTCTGGAAGTTTTTTTGTGCTGGGAAGCGTTGTCACCACGGCAGATTTGCCATTTTCAGCAGAGTCCACCGCTACTTGCGGAACTTGTACCCGCTGTCTTCCTGCTTGTCCCACAGGTGCCATTGGCAAAGCCGGAGTCATCGACGCCAATAAATGTTTATCGTGGCTGTTGCAAAAGCCTGGCGTCTTTGACCGCCAATACCGCGTTGCCCTAAACGATCGTATTTACGGATGCGATGATTGTCAGACCGCGTGTCCGCCCACTCAGCGAAAATCAGTTCCCGTTAAAATCACTGGTACCGCACTGCGTTATATAGATGCACTCTGGATACTTGACGCGAGTGACGAAGAACTCATGAAACGTTGCGACCCGTGGTATGTGCATCAACGCAACCCGTTGTGGTTGAGGCGTAATGCACTCGTGATTCTTGCAAACATCGGTCACCCCAAAGACGAACGCGTAGTGGAGACATTGCGGGCAAATATTGCCACCCAAGAACCAGTGTTGCGGGCACATGCTGTGTGGGCCGCAGCCAGGCTTGGTCTTGTGAGCCTCTTTTCTCATCTCGATAACGCCAAGCAAGATGCGATGGTGCGCGATGAACTTGAAAATCTGCCAACCTTACGGGGCGACCTATGAAGCATTTATTGGTAACGAATGATTTTCCGCCCAAGATAGGTGGCATTCAATCCTTGTTGTGGGAATGGTGGCGTCGACTTCCGCCTGATTCTTTCGCCGTACTGACGAGTCCCCATGATGGGGCCGCCGAATTTGATGTGGCGCAACCTTTTGAGATTCGTCGAACCCGCGAACCCGTGTTGTTGCCGCATCCGTGGATGGTGCGTCAAATTAATGCGTATGCACGAGAGTGTGGTGCAGATTTTGTTGTTCTTGATCCGGCGTTGCCACTTGGATTAGTCGGTCCTGCTCTTGAACTGCCGTATTGGGTTGTCTTGCATGGTGCAGAAATAACTGTGCCAGGCCGACTGCCCGGCTCAAAACAAGTTCTAGGTCGAGTATTGCGTGGCGCAACACACATTATTGCTGCTGGCGGATACCCGGCAACCGAAGGTGAGCACGCTGCCGGAAAAAAATTGCCGATCACAATTATTCCCCCAGGTGTTGACGCCAATCGTTTTGTTCCACTAACAACACAAGAACGAACTTCTGCTCGCGCCCATTTTGGTTTTGACGACAATGCCGAAGTCGTGTTGGGGGTGAGCAGAATAGTTCCACGCAAGGGCTTTGATGTGTTGATCCGCGCAGCTGCCATGCTGGCGCGCGAGAGGCCAAATTTGGTGGCAGTTATCGGCAGCACAGGGCGCGACCTCAAGAGACTCAAGAACTTGGCACATGAGCTGCAAGCGCCGGTGGAGTTTTTGGGACGCGTGAGCGACGCAGACTTACCAAGACTGTTTGGATGTGCTGATGTGTTTACGATGATGTGTCGCAACCGCTGGGCAGGGTTAGAACAAGAGGGGTTTGGCATTGTCTTCCTTGAAGCAGCGGCGTGCGGAGTTGTTCAGATTGCCGGAAAGAGCGGTGGTGCCGCCGAAGCAGTCGAGCATGGGGTAACCGGATACGTAATTAATGATCCACAAAATGTAGATGCACTGGTCGAATCTCTAGTGGAGCTGCTAACAGATGAATCGTTGCGCGCACAGATGGCCATCGCGTCGCGTCGTAGAGCAGTAGAGACATTTAGCTATGACGTCTTATCGCAACAACTAGCAGTTGCCCTGCACGCGATGTCATAATGTTAAAGATGTCTAGCGATGCACAAAATTCTGGTGCCCTGATTCTGCGGATAAATATATTTATGACGACAGTTTTTATACTGGCTTCGATTCTGTCTGCCACGTTATTTAGACAACCATGGAAAGGCATTGCCGTCGTCGTGTCGTTGGCCTGTTTCTCGGTTGGAGTCGTGGTGTTTTTGTGGGGATACTGGAACGCAGTACAGCGCAGTCGCGCCGACAACATTGGGGTGGGGGCAATGTATTTTTTACTTGATGGCGTGGCACCCCGCGCAGTAGGTCAAATCATGAACGGATGTCTGGCGGCGCAATCCGTCGTTGCACTGTCCGCCGCACTGGCGCGAGGCTCAACAAATGGACGAGCCGGTAGCACTTTGGCCTTTGGCATCTTGGCGCCGATGCTCGGGCTCGGGCTCAACGGTCTGTGGGCGGCGTTTCATGGCACTTTTGGACCAAGAATAGATGCTCAGGGTGATGCAATTTTGGCCCCAAAAGAACAAGGGTCATCAGCAGAGGGGTCTCGGACAGGGCATGATAAAGACCATGACTGATCGCGCTGCCCAGACCTCTTTGATAAACGCGTCACTCGCGCGTTGCTATGCCGTTGCACTCGACTTCGAGTCATACCCAGAATGGGCCACCGATGTAAAAGAGGCAAATATTATTGCGCGCGACGATCAGGGTCGTGCGTCCCAGGTTGAGTTTCGGGCGTCAGCACTTGGTCGCAGTACGCACTACACATTGCGTTATGACTACAGCGATGCGCCCGCCCGTTTGTCTTGGAGTCTTGTAGATGGCGACATCATGCGCGCGATTGATGGCGCGTATTCGTTTGTTGCAGTCGAAGATGGCACGCAAGTTTTTTATGAAGTTGCAATCGAACTTGTTATCCCGCTGCCAGGTTTTGTGAAACGGCGTGCCGAAGCCCGCATTCTCGATACTGTGAAAGAACTCAAAGCCCGCGCTGAGTCGTGAACGCCATTGGCATTGATGTCGGTGGCACGAAGTGTCTTGGTGTTCTTGTTGACAGCGACGCAAACATTCTCGCTTGGGTACGTAAGCCGACTCCGTCAACAGAGGGTCTAATCGACACGCTGCAGGAAATTGTTCAAGAACTTGGTGCTGCGCCAACAATCGGAATCGGACTTCCAGGTCTAATCACTCCGGGGGGAGTCATGCAGGCGGCACCAAATCTAAAAAATGTCGTAGAACTGCCAGTTGCAACAGAGTTAGAGAAAAGATGTGGACAAAAAGTTCATGTCGAAAACGATGCAACGTCAGCGACGTATGCGGAATGGAAATTTGGTGCTGCACGTGGAGCCACCGACGCTGCATTTGTAGGACTCGGAACCGGCATAGGAGCTGGTTTTGTGGCGGGCGGATGCTTGCAACGCGGAGCTCATGGATACGCCGGTGAAATTGGACACATGGTGGTGCAAGTTGATGGTCTTGAGTGCGTGTGCGGTCTTCGGGGTTGTTGGGAGCGCTACGCCTCGGGATGGGCACTTGGAAACTTTGCAGGGGGAGTCGCAGGTGAGATAGTGGCACAACGTGCCGCCGATGGTGATGCAAAAATGATCGAGGTCGTGGATGTTTTTTCTAAATGGGTCGCCATAGGTCTTGCAAACCTGGCCAACATCATCGACCCTGAAGTGATTGTGATTGGCGGTGGGGTCATCGAATCATCTGCAGTGTTTATGCCTGTAGTACAAAAGTGGTTCGGCAGATTGCTTTATTCAGCGCAGAGCCGCACCCATCCGCGACTTGAAAGCGCACAGTTGGGAGAACGAGCAGGTGCTATTGGTGCGGCACTCTTGGGAGCATCGATGTAGTTAGGTCGTGCTCCAACCCAGTGAACGTTGTACGGCGCGTGTCCATTGCGCGTAGTTGCCAGACTCGGGTTGGGGTTCGAATCGTTTATCAAGTTTCCATGTCTGTCTGATGACATCTAGCGAGGGCCAGACACCAACGGCAAGTCCAGCCAAGAAGGCGGCACCGAGTGCAGTGGACTCAGAATCAACGGGGCGCAGAACAGGTACCGAGAGTTCGTTGGCTTGGTGTTGCAACATAAAATCCATCACGCAAGCACCGCCATCAACGCGCAGTTCGGCAAGTGGTACGCCAGATGCCTTTGTCATGGCATTAATTGCATCACGGGTTTGAAACACCATCGACTCAACAACTGCACGCGCGATGTGGGCGCGAGTCGTGCCCCTTGTTATTCCGACTATTGTTCCGCGCGCATGAGGATCCCACCATGGGCTACCAAGCCCCGTAAAAGCAGGAACCACGTAGACGCCTCCGGTATCAGAAACAGATTGAGCAAGTGGTCCAATCTCGGCGGATGTTTCAATGATGCCAAGTCCGTCACGCAACCATTGCACAGCTGCACCTGTGACAAAAATAGAACCCTCCAGTGCGTATGTGACCGAACCATCGCCGAGATCCCAAGCCACAGTGGTGAGCATTCCATCTGTTGGCTGCGGACATGTTGAGCCCACATTTAATAAAACAAAACTGCCAGTTCCGTAAGTATTTTTGGCCATGCCGATATCAAAACAAGCTTGTCCAAACAAAGCAGCCTGTTGGTCGCCAGCGACTCCGGTAATCGCAAGACCTGTCGGCAGACCATCAATCGAAGTAGTGCCAAAATGTCCGCTCGACGGCAGAACATGTGCAAGTGCGCGCATCGGTACGCCCAAGAGATCGCACATCGGGGCGCTCCACGTCAGTGCGTTGATATCAAACAACATTGTTCGCGATGCGTTTGTCATATCAGTGACAAATGAAGTACCACCAGTCAGTTTCCAGATCAACCATGAATCAATAGTCCCAATGGCAAGATCTGCGTTGTCTGGAACACCGTGCGCAAGCAACCATGCTGCTTTGGTGCCAGAAAAATACGGATCAAGTACGAGTCCGGTGGTTTGGCGCACAAGAGGCAAAGAAGAAGCCAGCGATTCGCATACATTTGCTGTGCGGCGATCTTGCCACACAATGGCCTTGGCATACGGAACGCCAGTTGATTTGTTCCACGCCACGATTGTTTCGCGCTGATTAGTGATTCCGATCGCGGCGATGTCGTCGACGCGAGCGATGACATCGCGCAAAGTGTCAAGCACGGCAGACCAAATCTCTTGGGCATCGTGTTCTACCCAGCCTGGCTGAGGAAAATATTGCGGGAACTCACGGTACGAAGAGATCGATGGACGACCATCGGCAAAGACTGCTCGGGTTCGTACTCCGCTGGTGCCAGCATCAATAGCAAGAACGGTCGTCATGGGTTGCTATTTACTTGCTCGTAAAATAAGGGCACTTAGTTCGTGGTGTATGTGAGGTTGGCTGGCAAGCACTTCAGACGGATGAACTGTGTTGCCCGAGAAGTCGGTGACGATTGCGCCGGCTTCGGTGGCAATGAGTTGACCAGCAGCAAGATCCCACGACATAAGATTTTCTTCAAAGTAGGCATCGAAGCGTCCGCAGGCAACGAAACACAGATCAATTGCCGCGGCACCAAAGCGGCGAAGATCGCGAACCTGTTCAATAATAATCGGAATGCGCTGTGCCTGTACAACGCGTTTTTGGGCGGAGTAACTAAATCCTGTGCAGACCAGTGCATCACTCAGCAACGGATTTTTTCGCACGGAGATGGGTTGTCCATTCAGGAATGCTCCCTGGTGACGGATAGCGGTAAATGTTTCGTTTAGTGCTGGGATATAAACGACGCCGACGAGACTTCCGTCATGATCTACTGCAGCAATTGATACAGCCCATGTTGGTAGGTCAAAGAAAAAGTTTGTTGTCCCGTCAATGGGGTCAATGTGCCAAGTGATTCCTGATGCAGACTCTTGGCGCGCACCTTCTTCTCCAACGATTCCGTCGGAAGGTCTGGCACGGCGGATTCCGTCAGTGATCAACACCTCACATGCCTTATCAAACTCAGTCACCATGTCGGTGGCCGTGGATTTTGTAACTATGTTTTGGAGACCTTGTTTGCGTCCGGCGAGCGCCATGTCTCCGGCAGCATGTGCAAGAGAGACGGCGAGTTCTAGCAAGTCTTGTTCAAATAACATGTGGCCTAACCAAATCTTTTCTTGGGGGAGTCATGAAGTTCACGCCATTCTCCTTGGGCGCGCAGAACCAGCACTGACACGATGGCTGTTCCGCCCGCACAAAGGATTGCTCCGGCCAGAATCCCAAGGCCAAGAGGCAAAGAGCAGTCTCCAGAACATTGCAGGTCTACGACGGCATAGCCAATGAGACCGCCAGAGAGACCGCCAATGCAAATCGCCACAAACGCCAGGGCGCGAGAAAGCCGCGACGGAATTGCCGAGAGAGTCGTGTCGGGGGTGTCTGGCTCCATGTTGGATTAGCGTAATAGTTGACGTGTCTACTTCTCGCTCCATCTTGCATGTTGACATGGATGCATTCTTCGTATCCGTGGAGTTGTTGCGACGCCCAGATCTATTGGGACAACCAGTGGTGGTCGGTGGCACAGCAGGACGCGGTGTGGTGGCGGCAGCGTCGTACGAAGCTAGGCGTTTTGGGGTGCACTCGGCAATGTCATCCTCGCAAGCACGCCAACTATGCCCGCAGGCAGTTTTCTTGCCCGCTAATCATTCGTTGTACCAAGAGATAAGCCATCAACTACATGATATTTTTATGTCGTTCACGCCGTTAGTAGAACCTATTTCAGTTGATGAAGCATTTCTTGACGTGACTGGTTCAGAAAAACTTTTGGGGAGTGCTGTAGACCTTGCATGGATGATAAGGGCACGAGTGCAGAATGAATTGGGACTGGCGTGCAGTGTCGGTCTGGCCAGAAATAAGTTCTTAGCAAAACTTGCCTCAGACTTTGCCAAGCCCCAGGTCACCGCCAAAGGAATTGAGCCTGGCTACCAGGTGTATCGCGTTGAGGTAGATGCAGAACTCGAATTTCTACATCCGCTTCCGGTGCGAGCGTTGTGGGGGGTTGGTCCTGTCACTCTCAAGAAGTTACAAAGCATCGGTATTAGGACTGTTGGAGACTTGGCTGCGTTGCAAGAGAGCGACCTCCAGGCAACGCTTGGAATGTCCCACGGCTCGCATCTGTTTGCCCTTTGTCGTGCTGATGACGACCGACCAGTTGAGCCAGACCGTATTGCCAAATCAATCGGTCATGAAGAAACTTTTTCTGTCGACCTTGTAACGGCACAAGAGTTGCGAGACGAGATAGTGCGATTATCTGAGGCAGTAGCTAGGCGAGTGCGCCGCGCGGGAGTTGCTGCTGGAACTGTTCTTTTGAAAGTTAAGTTTTCCGATTTTCAGACCATCACGCGTTCTGTGACGCCGCGTAGTCCGATCACGACTGGTCCTGCATTTGTCGCAGCACTTTTGCCCTTGCTCGCCACAATTGACACCACACAAGGTGTGCGGTTATTAGGTGTGCATGCTCAAAAATTGGGAGAACCAGCAAGTCCGGCCCGTCTGTTTAACGATGATGACGATTCGGTCGAAGAAGTAGAACAACAGTGGTCTGCCACGAACGAGGCCATCGACGAGATCGTGAGCCGATATGGTCGCGAGGCCATCAGACCAGCAAGTGCGCTGTCAGATCGCACAGCGCCAGGGGATTCCCCTTATGGTCCAGATGAACTTGGTTGAAACAACTAGGTTTTTGCGTTGCGTAATGCGTGAAGAGGTGGAACACTAGACAGGTGCCACTTTCAGACGAAGAACAACGCATCCTGCGCGGAATCGAAGAACAACTTGAAACTGATGAGCGCTTTGCTCAGGCTGTCTCTTCATCTGGCCTTTATCGACACTCCGCCAAGACAGTGAGATGGGCAATCTTGGGTGTTGTCGCTGGGTTGTTGGTGATGGTGTTGTCGCTGCAGATTCACTACGTCGTGTCATTTGCTGGATTCATGATCATGTTGGTGAGTGCGTTGTCAATTGAACGACAAGTTCGTCTGATGGGCAAGGCTGGCGTACAAGACATTGCTCAGTCATTGCGTGGCCCGCGTCAAGCGGCGCAAAAAATACGCGACCGTTTCCCTAGGGAGTAGCAATCGTGTCTGTCGGCACTGCATCAAATGTAGATGCATACCTAGCAGTTGACATTGGGGGCACAAAAATTTCTGTTGGAGTAGTCAGCACAATGCGAACAGTGCTGTATGAATCTAGGATATTGACGCCCCCAATAAATGTGTGGGGCTCACTGGCTGAACAGGTGGCTAATGCGCTGAAGTGGAGTGCACGAAACGGCATAAGTTTACTTTCTTGCGGCGTGGGCTGTGGCGGACCAATGCGCGTGGAGGACGGTGTTGTCTCGCCGTTACATATCCCTGACTGGCGCAATTTTTCTTTAGTTCAAGCGATGCAACAACTGACTGCACTTGATGTCATTCTTGAAAATGATGCTAAGGCACTTGTGCTGGCAGAACACTGGAGTCGGGAGCAAAATGCTGCCGCGGTGCCTGCGGTCATGATGTCAGTTTTGGTGTCAACCGGAGTTGGAGCCGGAGTAATGGCAGGCGGAAAATTGATGATGGGTCGTACCGGAAACGCTGGGCATATTGGCCATGTGATTGTGCAAGAAAATGGCAACATGTGTGCGTGTGGTGCGAGGGGATGTCTTGAAGCTCACATCAGCGGACCTGCAATCGAGCGTGCAATTGGTGCGGCTGCATCGACGGCAAACGTGCATACGCGTGTTGTGGCGGGCACGCTGCTCGGTCAAGCAATTGCCAGTGTGGCGGCCATGATGGACCTCACGGATGTCACTGTTGGCGGTTCGGTAGCGCTCGGTTTTGGCAAAGAATTTTTAGAAGCAGCGCAGGCAAGTGCGCGCCAGCATGCAGGGCTCTCTTTTTTGAAAGACCTCACAATTTCTGCTGTGGCGGACAGAAGTCTTGCCCCACTCGTAGGTGCAGCAGCACTTGCCAAGTACTCTGTAGAGCATGCATCCCGCCTATAGCCCAGAAGCCGAGTCGTACCGCGAGAAGGTTCGTGCTTTCTTGGCCGAGAAACTCCCCACTTCATGGAAGGGAATTGGCGCGTTGGATGGTGATGACTTGGTGTCGTTCGTGGGTGAGTGGCGCGCAACATTGGCGAGTTCTGGATATCTGGCGCCTGGTTGGCCAGTTGCATATGGCGGCGGCGGGTTGTCGGCGCTAGAGCAGGTGATTGTTGCCGAGGAGTTTGCACAAGCCGGAGTTCCAACAGGCGCACCAAACGACACCTTCAGTATCTCAATGCTGGGGAACACTTTGTTGCAGTGGGGAACAGAAGAACAAAAGCAATATTACTTGCCACGAATTTTGTCTGGAGCCGATATTTGGTGTCAGGGTTATAGCGAGCCAAATGCTGGTTCAGATCTGAGCAATATTGGTTTGCGCGGAGTACTAGACGGCGATGAGTGGCTTCTTAATGGTCAAAAGATTTGGACCAGTGCAGGACATCTTGCCGATCACATCTTTACGCTTGTGCGCACCGACGCCGATGCACCACGACACAAAGGAATAAGTTTCTTGCTTGTTGACATGCGCCAACCCGGAATCGAAGTACGTCCAATTCGAATGATCTCTGGCGACAGCGAATTCAACGAAGTTTTCTATACAGATGCCAAGTGCCCTAAAGACAATGTTGTGGGCGGCGTTAATAATGGTTGGGCAGTGGCCATGACATTGCTTGGATATGAGCGTGGCGAAGCTGCAGCCACGCTACCTATTCGCTTTCAGGGAGAAATAGATCGTCTGTGTCTCTTGGCAAAAGAACGAGGACTTTCATCTCATCCAGTGATTCGTCAGCGTTTAGCTTCTTGCTACTCGCGCGTGCAAGTGATGCGGTTTTTGGGAATGAGAACACTGACCAAGTTCTTGGCAGGTCATCATCCTGGTCCGGACGGTGCAATTTTCAAGTTGTACTGGAGCGAGTATCACAAAGTCGTCACAGAACTTGCCGTCGACATTTTGGGACTTGAGGCTTTGGTGCCAACTGGTCGCAAACCATCGAGTGCTTTTCAGACAGATGACGAAGGTGCTGCAAATACGAGCAATAGTTGGGTCGGAACTTTTCTTAACGCACGTGCCGGAACGATCTATGCGGGTTCGTCACAAATTCAACGCAACATTATTGGCGAAATGGTTCTTGGTCTTCCAAAGGAGCCACGGGTCTAATCATGGAGGGTGGCCGGCAAAGTCAACGTAACGTTCTGTCAACGTCTGTAGTGCTGTGGGTTGTTCGTCGCCCCATGTTGTGGGCTACCGCAATTAGTCAAGTATTTAGACTTGCGCCCACGGGTTGGTACAGACGAGCGCCGTTCTTGCCACTTCCTGGGGTGGATTACTTGGATTTTCGTTTGGTGACGCAATATGGCGGAGACCCCGCCACTCAAGTTCGTAGGCCACAGCCCCAAGACGTAGTGCACTATTTAGAGTGGTGTCGCGACTGGAACCGAACACGATGATGCGAGTATCACGGGTAGTTTGTGCGACGCAATGCAGACGGGCGAGACGGTAGGTTCGCATGAAAAGCGCGCTCGTACTTAATGCAACGTACGAACCGCTGAGCGTCGTGTCGTGTCAACGCGCTATTTGTCTAGTGCTGTGCGATAAAGCCGACATCGTCGAAGACGATGGGTCAGTGATGCATGCAGAGAAACTGCAAGTACCCACGCCACTCGTGATCAAGCTCAGATATGTGGTGAAGGTTCCGTATCATCGCCATGCTGCCTTGTCCCGCCGGGCAATCTTGGCCCGTGACAATCACAAGTGTGCGTATTGCGGTGGTCCCGCCGACAGTATTGACCATGTTCATCCCCGATCACGGGGTGGGGAACATATTTGGGAAAACGTGACGGCTGCTTGCCGCTCTTGCAATCTCCATAAAAGAGATCGCACTCCCGATGAAGCAGGGATGAAGCTACGCACGATTCCGCTCGTGCCTCTTGAGACAGCATGGATAACTTTTTCTGTGGGTTCGGTGCCTGAAGAATGGAAGCCGTATTTGGCGCAAGCAAGTTAACTGGGCAAGACTGAAGCGTGTCTAGTCATTTAGCCTCGAACCCCGATGCTTGGGCTGTCAACGACTACGTCGGCACTGCACGCCAATTCCATGCAAATGATTTGGAGTGGAGGCGGGGTGTATGGCTGTGTCGGCCAACTGATGCTGCGCTCGTGCTGGGGTCTGCTCAAGATGAGTCAGACGTTGATACCGATCGTGCACGTCAAGAAAAGATCGATGTTGTTCGACGCCGAAGTGGCGGCGGCGCAGTGTATCTCGATTCCGAATCAACTGTATGGATTGACGTTGTCATCACGCGCAAAGATGCTCATTGGGTAGATGATGTTTCAAGAAGCGCACTCTGGCTTGGCCATGTGTGGAGCGAAGTCTTGCAGCAATTTGGGGTTCTTGATCTCGACGTGTA
Organism: Ilumatobacteraceae bacterium; assembly: GCA_009691255.1. Taxonomy (GTDB): domain Bacteria; phylum Actinomycetota; class Acidimicrobiia; order Acidimicrobiales; family Ilumatobacteraceae; genus UBA2093. The sequence goes on along the minus strand of SHUT01000014.1, from coordinate 20,163 downwards.
TTCAGCACCAATATTGAAGCCTGTCGTTTCGCGATCAGTGTGTTTTGCTGGCATGGCTAGCGGAGAAGTGCTCTCTGCTGGTCGCAAAGTTATTGGCATCAGCCAGCGTCGCAATCGTGATGGTGCGAGATTTCAGTGCGTGTTGTATCGCCAATGGCGTCCCCAAGAATACGCACATCTTTTTGTGAGTCAAGAGGTTCAAGATGCTCTTTGCTCGTTAGACGTGGCCGAGGTTAATTGTGAACCAGGCGATGTATTAATGGCACTCGCTGCTCATCTGGGCTGACCGCACCCCGTCGATCCAGCACCCCAGCACGACCCTGCTCGGGTCTGCCAGAAACTAAGCGGTTGGGTTATTTGAGCACCAACGGATGGCATCCTCCCGTCAAAAGAGGGATGGGGGTTGGTGGTTAAAAAAGGGGTTTGGTGGTTGACAGTGGGGGTTAGTGGGGATAATGTAACGGGCGGAGGGAAGCGGTCCTCGCTTCCAGGGAGCGGAGTAGTCGTGTTTGTAGGAGTCCATGAGCGGCAGTTAGACCCCAAGGGTCGGCTTGCTCTGCCTGCTGCTTTTCGACCTCGTCTAGAGCCTCGTTGTTACTTGGCCTTTGGCCAAGACAAGTGCATTGATGTATTGACGGCTGACGCATTTGAGCAAGTTGTACAAGAGACGTTAAACAAAGTTCGTTCAGGAGAAATTGATCGTAATCAACAACGAGCACTAGCTGCCAACACCGTTGAAGTGTCTATTGATGCGCAGGGTCGAATCAATATCGAAGAAAAATTACGTGATTACGCCGGACTATCACTTAACTCAAAAGTGATTGTTGCTGGCTCATTTGACCGAGTCGAGATCTGGGACCCCACAAGACACGAACGCATCACTGATGCAGGCACACAGCAAATTGCTGGAGACAGCAAGTGATACGCGATGTGCGGAATGAATTCTTGCATGCAACAATCACGTCAAAGACACCGGTCTTTGGCAGTTTCCCGGATGGTACGGTGCGCAGCTTTAACTCCGCCCGCTGTCATCGCGCCCATTCTGGGGAGAAATCCCGGGGGCATATGCTGTCTGGGAAACTGCCAAGGGCCGGTGTTGTGAGCAACAACATGTTTGAGCACGCGCCAGTCATGCTCAATGAAATTTTGGAAGTTTTTTCTGGCCTTACTACCGGAACATTTCTTGATGCGACTTTGGGTGGAGCTGGACATGCGCAAGCAGTGCTAGAGGCTCATCCTGATATAAAATTTGTGGGCATCGATCGCGACCAGCAGGCACTTGCGTTTGCTCAATCGAGATTGTCTCCTCTTGGCGAGCGTGTCACCCTCCGGCACGCTCGCTTTGATCGCGTTGCTGAAGTGCTGGAGCAAACAAATACCCACTCACTTGCGGGAGCCCTATTTGATTTGGGTGTGTCCTCCCCGCAGTTAGACCAAGGTGAGCGCGGATTTTCGTATCGACTTGAAGCGCCACTTGACATGCGGATGGATCAATCACAATCCCTGAGCGCATTGCAGGTGGTTAATGAGTCGAGCATGGAACATCTGGCTCAAATTTTGAGAGAAAATGCCGATGAACGATTTGCTGGGCGGATAGCCAAAGCAATTGTTCTGGCGCGCCCATTAAACACGACCGTTGAGCTAGCTGAAGTGGTCATCGCGGCGATTCCCGCTGCCGCCAGACGTCGTGGTGGCCACCCGGCGAAGCGCACATTCCAAGCGATTCGTATTGAGGTGAATCATGAGCTTGCCGTTCTTCCTGTTGCACTCTCTGGGGTCATTACAGCCCTTGCCCCAGGTGCGCGATTGGCTGTTTTGACATACCACTCTGGCGAAGATCGCATCACAAAGAGCATTATGCGTCAAGCCGAAACTGGAGGCTGCACATGTCCGGCCAACTTATCCTGCGTGTGTGGTCGACAAGCACTGGTGCGTCGAGTGCGGACATCAAAAACTCCATCAGATGCAGAACAGACTTTAAATCGGCGTTCAACGGCCGCGCGTTTAAGGGTGATAGAGCGTCTTGAGACCGGAATAGGAAGCTAATCGTGGCACTCGCTTTCAGGCAACCATTTGGGTTGGAGCAGCCGGAAAAGAGAGTGAAGCCTTCGCTCACTATTGTTCCTAAAACACGAATGTATGTCAACAGAACAATGGCGGTCATTGTTCTCGTTACGATATTTTTGTGCGGTGTTGTGGCTTTGCGAACATACATGGCTCAGCAGCAAATGCGTCTTGACACAATCACTCGCGACATTAAACGCTCACGCAATTACTTTGATGAGTTGCGTGCAACTCGCGCAGAACTGCAGTCACCAAGTGTCCTTTTGCAAAAGGCACGAATTATTGGAATGGTTCCCGTCTGGGGAACAAAGGTTCTTGAGATTCCAGCAGATATTGCAGCCGAAGTTGCAGCGACTGTTGGGAAAGTAGATATTGATGTTGCCGTCGGAGGTGAGTCGGCGCTCAAAGAATTCGGAAAAGTGAAGGCTCAAATAGGAAACACCCCGTGAGCGCATCTCGGATAAGTCGTGCAATTACTGCACTGTCTCTGCGCTATCGCGTGGCCCCGTCTAATACTCAATCAACCCGAGCTCGTGCAGATTCGCGTCAGTTGACTTCGCGGTCTAGTAGTCGCGCACCAGCACGGCGGCCTGTGGCGCACACAGTTTCCCCCAAGAGAGAGACCAAAGAAGCATCAATTGTGGTTGATCAGCGAATTCGTTTTCGGCTGGCCTTGGCTTTGGGAGTTTTCATGATCGTGTTCGTCTTGATTTTGGGAAGAACCCTAATGTTGCAGACATTTAGCCGCGACACTCTTCATGCAGCCAGTATTGACCAACGAACCAGAACTGTCACGTTGCGTGCTGATCGTGGCGGAATATTCGACCGTAACGGACACGAGATTGCACTTTCAGTTCCAAGCCAGACGCTGTTTGTTGATCCCCGAATGGTCGTAGATCCCATTGGCACCGCCCATGCACTAGCTGGACTATTGCAACTTACTCCAGAACGAGAAGCAAAAATCCAGCAGGTACTCGTCGACAAGAAGAGCAGTTTTTTGTATCTTGCGCGGCAAGTCGATAAATCAACCGCACAGGCCGTGTTGGCTCTTGGCCTTCCAGGGGTCTCGTCAGACGAAGAACCTCTGCGCGTTGTGGAAAGTGGTGTGGCTGGTGCGGTGATTGGTCGCACAGATCCTGACGGTGTCGGTACCGCTGGTCTTGAGTTGCAATACGACAAACTACTGGCCGGTATTGACGGGGTGAGTGTTCGGGAATTAGACGGAAGCGGAAACTCGATGAGCAACGCTGCGGGTAGCACAAATTCAGGCAAACCCGGAGACGATTTAGTGCTTACTATTGACAAGTCCTTACAGTTTCAGACTGACCAGGCTTTAATCCAACGCGTGACGCAACTCAGTGCGAAAGCCGGAACAGTCATCATGATGAACTCGCGAACTGGTGAAATATATGCGATGTCAAATGTGCGGCGGTCTCTTGACGGCACAGTGGGGCTAGCAACAGGAAACTTTGCAGCAGTAGAAGCGCATGAGCCTGGCTCAGTTGCCAAAGTGTTTAGCGTGAGCGCGGCACTTGATTTGGGGCGTACAACTGAGACTTCTTCGTACAAAGTTCCAGGCACCCTGCGCATGGATAAGTTCACAATTCGAGATGCGTACCCGCACGGTCTCGTCTCAATGACTACTCGCGATATCGTGCGCGAAAGTTCAAACCTTGGTGCCGTCAAGATCAGCGAGACAGTAACACTGGAGGAAAAACATGATTATCTCAGAGCATTTGGGTTTGGCGAAAAAACTGGACTGCAGTATCCCGGCGAGAGCCGAGGAATTTTACGACCAACCAAAGATTGGTACGGAACGCAAAAGATAACTGTGGACTATGGCTATGGCTATGCGACTACACCTCTACAGATGTTGGCGGGTGTAAACGTTGTGGCCAACGGTGGAACCTATGTGGCTCCAAAACTTCTAAAGGCAACAATCGACGAAGATGGAGTGATTCATGAAGCCGCCCTCTCTGCCACTCATCAAGTTCTCAAAGAGTCAACGGCAACTACGATGACAAGTCTGTTAAAAGAAGTTGTCTGTGCTGGTACGGGAAAACTTGCTCAAGTCAAGGGGATGAAAGTTGCTGGCAAGACAGGGACGGGATACAAAGCCCAGACGAACGGCACGTACACCACCAATACTGGTGGACGAAAATACTTTGCATCGTTTGTTGGTTATTTCCCGGCAGATGATCCACAAATAACGATGCTCGTCAGCATTGATGAGCCAAACGGAAATACTCACGATAGATTCGGTGGAACTGCCGCAGCGACTGTTTTTTCTCGCTTGGCTGAAGTGGCAATTCATGAATTGCAGATATCTCCGACAGGTGTTGGTAGCGGTTGTCCAAAGCGTTCGGCCGTGGCGAGTTCACACTGACAGGTGATGGGATTTTGCTAATGGCGACTCAATCAGATTGCAGAACTCTGACGGTAGATGAACTATGTCGGCAGACAGATGTTCAGGAATTTAAAATTTTAGGCAACCCAGACAACCTGGTGACAGGAATCACGATGGATTCGCACTCTGTAGACAAAGGGGATCTTTTTTGTTGCGTTAAGGGCGTGCATTTTGATGGCCATGCCTTCGCAGATGAAGTCATCAAAAAAGGAGCCTCGGCTTTACTGGTTGATCATTATCTCTTGGAAGCTGAAAATATTTCTCAGATTATTGTCGCCAATGTTCGTGAAGTGATCGGCAAGTATGCCAAGACTCTGTATGGCGATCCTTCGACGAAACTGCGAGTTGTCGGAATTACTGGAACGAATGGCAAAACCACGACGGCTTCTTTGTTGTCGTCAATTCTCAACAGTGCGGGTGTCGCGACGCGGACGTTCGGAACTTTGACTAACGTACGAACAACCCCCGAAGCACCTATTATCCAAAAACAACTTGCCCAAGCCGCTAGGGATGGAATGAAAATAGCAGTGATGGAAGTGACATCACATGCAATAGATCAGAGTCGTATTAATGGCGTCCAATTTGAAATTGTAGTATTTACAAATATCAGTCGAGATCACTTGGACTATCACAAAACGGAAGAAGCGTACTTCGCTGCTAAGGCGGCCCTGTTTGGCCAGGATTATTCAAATCGCGCGGTGGTGAATGCCGATGATACTAGGGGTCGTCTACTTCTTGATGTGGCAACAATTCCAACAACGGCTTTTGGCGCAAGTGACATCTCTGGCTTAACCGTGACGGCTTCTTCTATTGAGTTTGAATGGGAGGGCGTAAAAATTACTTCACCAATCGGTGGGCGTTTCAATGTTATGAATTTGCTTGCTGCATGTACTGTGGCCCGTGAATTAGGAGTCACACCACAAGAGATTGCCAACGCAGCTACTCGAATAGAGTCAGTGCCAGGAAGATTTGAAAAAGTTGATATGGGTCAAGATTTTGTAGTTGTCGTTGATTTTGCTCATACGCCTGATGGTTTGGCAGAAGTGCTTCAAGCAGGTCGAGCAGTGTGTCGAGGTCGTGTCCACGTTGTGTTTGGATGTGGTGGCAACCGTGACTCCGGAAAACGTCCTCTCATGGGGGCAGTGGCGACACAATTCGCCGACAATGTGATGGTGACATCAGATAATCCACGTAGCGAAGATCAGATTGAGATTATTAACCAAATACTTGCTGGAGTGAGAAGTGATACAAACTGCACCGTGAGCAGTATTCCTGATCGTCGGGCCGCAATTGAGCAAGTGCTACGAACAGCGACGTCAGGGGACATAGTTATCATCGCTGGCAAAGGCCATGAGAAAACGCAAGAGTTTGCACACCACCACGAAGAATTCGACGATGCGGTCGTCGCACGCGAGTTACTTTTGCTGACCACAGGTAAACACTCATGATCGCCGTCCTGCTCTCTGGTGCAGTTGCAATGGCATTGTCATTAGGAGCAACTCGTTTGTTGATGCGCTTCTTTGCCGACCTCGGCAAAGGACAACCGATTTTAGGTAAAGAAGATCACGGTCCTGTGCATCATATGGCTAAGCAGGGAACTCCAACGATGGGTGGCACGGCCATTATTGGAGCTGCGTTTGTCGGCTGGGTTGTTGCACATTTGCGTCATGGTCTGGCGTTCTCTGATCAAGCACTAATTATATGGCTGGGCATTGTCATTTTGGCCGTCATGGGATTTATGGATGACTATCTCAAAGTGCGGTATTCGCATAATCGCGGAATATTCTGGAAAAAGAAGGGCTACATCACGTTTGGAATCGTTGTCGCAATCATGACGCTGCTGCTACTCAGCACGGGTGTCAGCGAAACATTGTCTTTTACTCGCTGGAATCTTCCGGGCTGGCACTTGCAACCAATCATTTGGGTCTTATGGACATCTTTGATGGTATGGGCGACTACTAACGCAGTCAACGTCACTGATGGTCTTGACGGACTCGCTGCTGGGTCTGCGCTATTTGGGTTTTTAGCGTTCACTATTATTGCTTACTGGGCTTTTCGTAACCCCAGTATCTACCACTTAGTAAATCCACTTGACCTTGCAGTTATGTCAGCAGCATTAGCAGGTGCATGCGGAGGATTTTTGTGGTGGAACGCAGCGCCGGCACGCATTTTTATGGGCGATGTCGGAGCGCTGGGAATAGGGGCAGCACTTGGAATGATGGCAGTGGCGACAAATACGCAACTGCTCTTGCCGTTGATTTGTGCGCTCAATGTGATGGAAGCTGGTTCGGTAGCAATACAAATGACGGTATTCAAGGCTTCAGGTCGCAAAAAGAGATTATTTAAAATGTCGCCGATCCACCATCATTTTGAACTTTTGGGATGGCCAGAGACAACAGTGATTATCCGTTTCTGGATTATTTCCGGTATCTGCGTTGCTGCGTCTTTGGCAATCTTTATCGCAGACTTCACGCGTCTTTCAGATTTGACGCGAGGTCTCAAATAATGAAACGAGCGGCGGTCTATGGACTAGGGATTGCTGGTCAAGCAACTGCCAGATCAATGTACGAACGCGGAATAGATGTGCGCGTCGGTGATGATATCGAATCGCAAGAGATGTCAGACTTTGCAGACAGCATTGATGCATCTTTCACTCGTGTAGATGATCCAAGGTCATTAAAGGCCTTTCTTCATGATGTAGAAGTATTGGTACCAGCTCCTGGGATATCGCCTGTGCATCCTCTCATTGAGGCCGCCCATGCGCACAAAATTGCAGTTCGTTCTGAAATTGATATTGCTTACGAGTGGGAGCAAAGCAGAGTGGGTGGCGCACGACCGATATTGGCGGTGACCGGAACTGACGGCAAGACAACTACCACTATGTTGACTGCAGCATTGCTTCGCGGTACAGGCAAACGTGTCGCCGAAGTAGGCAATACCGATCTACCGTTCATCGCTGCATTAGATCTTGATGTTGACGTATTTGTTGTTGAATGTTCTAGTTTTCGGCTCGAGTACACACAGTTATTTCGGGCAAATGCAAGCGTGTGTCTTAATCTTGCACCAGATCATTTGGATTGGCACGAAAACTTTGAGAACTATGTGGCCGCGAAACAAAAAATCTGGGCTCATTGCGTCGAAGGTGATGTTGCAATTGTTCCGGCTGGGAATGAAATGATCTGCCAAATGGCAGAAATTTCAGGACTGCCTACAGTCACGTTTGGTCTAACTGGCGCTGATTATTGCGTTCAAGATGAAGCCCTCGTTGGCCCCCAAGGACATTTTAGCGATGTATCAAATCTATGGCGTGCCTTGCCCCATGATATAACGAATGCGTTAGCGGCGTGTGCGCTCGTCCTGGAATCAGGCTTAGTTGATCGCGCGACACTTGCCACGAGTTTGCACAACTTTATCCCTGCTCATCATCGAATCGAGTTAGTGATGGCCCATGACGGTGTTTGCTGGTATGACGATTCCAAGGCCACAAGCCCACATGCAGCATTGACGGCAATCAAATCTTTTGAAAGTGTTGTTTTGATCGCAGGAGGACGAAACAAAGATCTTGATCTGACGCTTTTATCTTCAGAGCCCGTACGTATGCGCGGCGTAGTTGCCATCGGAGACGACGCAGTACTTATTGAGAATGCATTTAAAGGCATCTGCGAAATACGTTCAGCAATCACGATGAAACAAGCGGTTGAGCAAGCAGCAGGTATGGCCAAAAGTGGAGACGTGATTCTTCTGTCTCCAGGATGCACCAGCTACGACTGGTACGCCAACTATAACGAGCGCGGTGATGATTTTCAGCGTTGTGTACGAGACTTTTGCAGTGACAAATCCATCAATCAAGGGAGCAGACAATGACAACCACGCAAGCGTTGCTAAGACCTAGAAGCGTTTCTGAGAGACGAATTCTGACATTGCAAAAATCAGGCACGGCAGCAAAACGCAAGTTATCGCTCAAGGCTCCTTCGGCGACGTATTACGGAATCGTGGTTATTGTGACCTTCTTGACATTGCTCGGCATTGTCATGGTTTTATCGTCGTCCTCGGTGATGGCCTTTCACAACGGAAATTCTCCGTGGTCCCTTTTTCGTCGTCAGGCGTTGTGGGGTGCCATTGGTTTATTGGCGATGGTTCTGACATATCGGACTCCATATAACGATTACCGACGATTAGTAAAACCATTGATGGTGACCGCATTCGTTCTGAATCTTTTGCCATTTATACCTGGAATCGGCAAAGAGGTAAACGGAGCACGGGCGTGGGTAAACCTGGGCGACCTTAGTTTCCAGCCATCTGAACTCTCAAAACTTGTGGTGGTTTTGTTTTGCGCCGACCTGATTGCAAGGCGACATCGTTATCTCAATGTTTTTAAAAAGACTTTGATGCCTTGTTTAATTGTAATGTCCGTGGGTGCTGTTTTAAGCGGATTTCAAAAGGATTATGGCTCGGCTCTCGTGTTTGTCGGAGTCGTGTTGATGATTTGTTTTTTTGCTGGAATACCATGGAAGTGGGTGGGAGCACTTACGGGCGTTTCTGTATTGGGTGGTGCCGGAGTCATCCTGTTTGTGGGGGTGGCGCGCAAACGCTTGACAGCATTTATGCATCCATTAGAGACAAAAGGGAAACTCGGTTATCAGGTGCATCAATCACTTCTGAGCATTGCCAATGGAGGGCCAACAGGTGCTGGCATTGGGCAAGGATCTAGCAAGTGGGGCTATTTACCGCTTGCCCATAGCGACTTTATTTTTGCAGTGGTTGCTGAAGAACTTGGAGCGGTTGGCTCACTCGCAGTGATTGGATCATTTTTAGGTCTCGTATTCCTCGGTATGCGCGTTGCGCTTGGAGCACGAGAAATGTTTGGTTCATTACTGGCTGCTGGAATAAGTGGCTGGTTTGCTTTTCAGTCGATCATCAACATCGGCGGCGCAACTGGAACTCTTCCACTGACTGGATTGACTCTGCCTTTTCTCTCAGCTGGCGGGTCTTCACTGATGATTTCAATGGCTGCTACTGGAGTGTTGCTCAATGTTGCGCGTAACATGAAGTAGTACATGTCGCATCCTGCTGTTTTTGCTGTTGTTACGGGTGGCGGTACCAGCGGGCACGTCGTGCCGGCGATCGCAATACTCGAGCTTCTCGAAGATCTTGGGCATTCGTCTAAGTCTCTTCGTTATGTAGGGAGTCGTCGAGGTGTCGAGAAAACATTAATGCAAGAGCTCCAATTCGAATGTGAGTATCTACCAATCTCTGGATTGCAGAGGGGACTGAGCATCAAAAGTTTTTTGCGCAATGCCTTGTTGCCTCAAGCGATTCTGCGGTCGTACGTGCATGCGTATCTGCTAATTCGTCGATGGAAACCCGATGTGGTTATCTCTGTCGGAGGTTATGCGAGTTCCCCGATGGCATTTGCGGCGCGATTGAGGGGCGTTTCTCTTGTGTGCGTGAGTTATGACAGAACTCCTGGCCTGGCTACACGTCGCCAAGCAAAACACGCAACTTCGGTAGCCGTAGCCTTTGAGGGATCCCGATTGCCTGGCGCAACTATTACGGGCGCACCAGTTCGTCACGAACTCCGCGAGTTAGATGTTGCAGCTCGACGAGCAAGCGCCCGACATGCACTAGGAATTCCCCAAGATCGACTCATGCTCTCTGTTGTCGGTGGTTCACTGGGCTCGGCAGTACTCAATGACAACATCGAACGAATTTTAGAAGCGATGGGCCAAATGCAAGCAGATTCGACTGCGCTGTATCACATTTGTGGACACCGTCATCTTGGCGTATCAGTCCTGCAAGCACCAGTTGGAGTGCTGTACACGCGAGTCGCATATGAGACTCGTATGACGGATCTTTTAGCGGCAACCGATGTCATGGTTTGTCGCGCAGGGGCCAGCACGATTGCCGAAATTGCAACGGTGGGTGTAGCGGCGATTGTCGTGCCATGGAAAGATGCAGCCGAAAATCATCAGCACCGGAATGCCTCATGGTTGCAAGAACGCGGAGGTGCGCTCGTGGTCAATGAATCCGATATTGCAAAAGGCGCACTGACGGACGCCATAATCTCGCTGCTAAAGAATGGTACGGAGCGGAACAATCTTGCGACAGCAGCCCGTAGTTGCGGGGAATTGCACCGGGGCAGAACTCTTGGAGATTTGATTGAAGCGGCAAGTCATCACTGAAACGCTCCCAATACAATCAGAGCGTGGGACAATGGGTTGGTGATGAAACGCAAGATTGACCTGAGTCATCCTCGGCGTGTCCATGTGATTGGCATAGGTGGGCCTGGAATGAGTGCCATCGCCATCGTCTTGCATCAAATGGGGCACCTTGTGACTGGTTCCGATATTCGGGATAACGCAACAGTGCAATCCCTTAGGTCACAAGGAATGGCGGTGTCGATTGGACATACCGCTGACGTTGTAGACAATGTCGATGTGGTGACATACTCCACCAGCGTTCCACTTGACAATATTGAAATTCTTGCCGCTTCTCGTGCCGGTACGACGGTCGTGCATCGATCCGAAATGTTGGCGGCGATATGTTCGTTGGCGCGCAGTATCGGAGTTGCTGGTACTCACGGTAAGACTACAACGTCAGCAATGCTGGTTCATATCTTGCTAGACGCAGAGATGAAACCATCTTATGTAATAGGAGCAGAAGTCCTACAAACTCGCTCCGGTGCATCATGGACTGGTGAAGAAGTATTTGTCGTTGAGGCCGATGAAAGCGATGGCACGCACGCCGCACTATCCCTTCGAGGCGCAATCATTACCAACATTGACAAGGATCATCTTGATTATTTTGGTTCACTCGAAGAGATTCGTCGATCGTTTACTTTATTTGCCCAAAATGTTGACGGACCTGTGGTGGTGTGCCACGAAGACGGACAAGTTTTAAAGATGCTCTCAGAGGCGTTAACTAATGGCCTGGAGATAAATTTTGTTACATACGGCGCGACAACCCAAGCAGATGTCAGGGTGTCGAATGTGGCCCTGACGGCGATGTCGTCTGAATGCGACATCACGCTCGATGGAGATATGTACCACTTGTCACTGTCGACATTTGGCAGACACAATCTCTTAAATGCGGTGGCAGCACTAACGATGGCACAGCAACTTGGAGTTGCAGTTGAGGATGGTATTAAAGCATTGGCGTGCTTTGGTGGCGTCGAAAGAAGATTTCAGGATCGTGGAACTCTAAATGGTGCGGTATTGCTCGATGACTACGCACACTTGCCGGCTGAAATTGCTGCAGTAATTGCGGCAACGAAGCAAAGATTTCCCGAACGCCGACTAGTGGCCGTGTTTCAACCGAATCGTTATCATCGAATAGCAGCAATGGCCCAGGACTACGCGGATTGTTTTAGTGAAGCCGACATAGTGGCTATCACGGATGTCTATGCGTCCGGAACTCCGCGGATTGCGGGTATAACCGGAGAACTAGTCGTACAGGCTATTCATGGAGTAAATTCCGACAAGGTTGTTGCGTGGTGTCGTACCAGAGACGAATTAGTGCAATATGTGAGTCAACAACTTAAAACCGGTGATGTTTGTCTAAGCATGGGATGCGGAGACATCGAAGAATTCCCTGACCAACTTCTCAAGGCACATGCCGCCACGGGTGATAAGCAATGAAACGCGCTAATCGGTGGACCGACATCGCCAAACAAATCACCCGTACTGGTGCTGGTGCCGACCTTTTTGTGCCTGCGTCGCGACTCACGACATATCGCCTTGGAGGACCAGTAGCACTTGTCGTCAGCATCACTAAAGCAGAGCAGGCCATAGCACTGGGATCATGTATTTCAGATGACGTGAATGTGATCGTGATCGGCAACGGCAGCAATATCTTGATTAGCGACAACGGATACGAGGGAGTTGCTGTTGTCTTGAATCTTCCAGACGATGAGACAATGACCAGCGTGGTCGAATCAACAGGAACAACGGCCCTGATCGATGCGGCAGCCAACATTCGATTGCCGCTGCTAGCACGTCGCACCGCGGCTCTGGGGTGGAGTGGATTGGAATGGGCGGTCGGGGTTCCTGGTTCATTGGGCGGGGCCGTGCGAATGAACGCAGGTGGCCACGGATCAGACATGGCCAGCACGCTTCTTGACGCAGAGTTGATTAATCTTCGAAATGGCCACACAGCGCGCATCGCTAGTCAAAATCTGGGTCTAAGGTTTCGCGGCTCCGCAATGGCTGACGAGATGTGCATAGTGAGTGCACGCTGTCAAGTTACTCGGGGCAATGTAGAAAAAAGTCAAAAAGAAATCGCGGCGATTGTTGCCTGGAGACGAGAACATCAACCTGGTGGTCAAAATGCAGGTTCGGTGTTTGTCAACCCTGCTAAAACCACGAGTAGTGCGGGTGCACTCATTGATGAAGCGGGACTTCGCGGCACGAGGCATGGTACTGCAGAGATTTCACAGAAACATGCGAACTTTATTCAAGCTGACGAAAATACAAGCGCTGCAGATGTTGTCGCATTGATGTGCGAGGCCCAAGACGTAGTCTTTGCGCGCACCGGAGTCATGATGCATAGCGAGATTCGGCTGCTCGGTTTTGCACCAGAAATTTCTGCACGTTTTCAGGACAGACATCGTGTGGAACCTGAGGTGGTCCGCGCTGAAGAGATGCTGAAATCATTGCTATGACTTCTCCGGACGAACCACTTGTGAATTCGCAGGAATCTGCAGTAACGGACGTTCCGGCGTCATTACTGGGTGAACTTAGTGAGATTTTGCAAAAAGATGTTAAACAGCCTTCCAAGACCAGTGACACAATGTCGGAGGCAATAGCGGAGACGTCTGTGGCGCCGTCAGCAGGCGTGGTTCTAGAAACTGAATCATCGGTGATCATGATTGATGATTCATTGCACGACACGGTGTTGGTGGCTGAATCTGCAGAGCAAGATCGTATTTTGATCATTGACAGAGATGAACCTGATTCTAGTTTTGAAGAACGTAAAAAAGGTCGCGAGCGACGAGAGCTACTGAAAAAACATCGATGGAAAATGATATTGGGCACTGGAGTGATCATCGTGATCATCGTGATCATCCTGCTGGCGTCTCCACTATTTAGAATCCATGACGTTGATGTCGATGGAAGGGTGTACACATCTAGCGATAGAGTCGAACAAGTTATAAAGATGATGCGCAGTCAAACGATATTTTCTTTCGATTCTGACAAAGTACGGCAGATGTTACGCCAAGATCCGTGGGTAGACGATGTACGAATCACGACCCATTTTCCGCGGCGGGTTGTGGTGGAAATTTCTGAACGCAAACCGGTGGTCTGGTTTTTAGGTGGCGACAACAAGGCGCGGATTATTGATTCGAGTGGATTCGTGATTTCCGTGACAGTCGGACGTCCAACTAAATATCTCCAAGTCACAGGTACGGGCCCATCACTAGAAGCAGGCACAATCGCTGACGATGTGTATCGAGCAGCGGCACAGCTTTATGTCGCCCTGCCCGATGAGATTCGGCCCAAAACTAAAGAACTTGGTGTCTCTTTTTCGGGGGAACTTTCAATGACTCTTAAATCCGGAACCATGGTGCGATTTGGGCCACCGACAAACCTTCAAAATAAATTGGTTGCCGTGGTTGTGCTATTGCGCCGCCAAGATCCCGCCGGTTTAGCGGTGATTGATGTTTCTACAGGCGAGCCAACAGTTCAGCCGAGATAGTGCTTTTATAAGGGCCCCGGTCGAGGAATTATCCCCAGAAATGCTGAATTACACCAATTACCCCCGTCAATGTGGAAGCATAAGAGAACCACGGTCCTTGTGACCGACGTTCTCGGAGGTATGGGCCAATGGCCGGAGCACCACAAAACTATCTAGCAGTAATCAAAGTCATCGGCGTCGGCGGTGGCGGTGTCAACGCCATTAATCGAATGATTGATGCCGGCCTGAGAGGAGTGGAGTTCGTCGCAATAAATACCGATGCACAGGCGCTGCTGATGAGCGACGCCGATGTCAAACTTGACATCGGACGAGAACTGACGCGTGGACTGGGAGCGGGTTCTGATCCCGAAATTGGTCGAGCCGCGGCTGACACGCATCGCGATGAGATCGAAGAACTGCTTACTGGTTCGGACATGGTGTTTATTACTGCAGGTGAAGGTGGTGGCACCGGTACCGGTGCGGCTCCCGTGATTGCAGAACTTGCCAAGGGAATCGGAGCGCTCACAATTGGTGTCGTGACTCGTCCTTTCGCGTTCGAGGGAAAGCGTCGCGCAGTACAAGCCGAGAATGGTATTCAAAAACTTAAAGAAAAAGTAGACACACTGATCGTGATTCCAAATGATCGCCTACTGATGGTGGCCAATGACAAGACCAGTTTTATTAATGCGTTCAAGATGGCAGATGAAATCTTGTTACAAGGCGTGGCAGGTATCACGAGCCTCATCACGACGCCAGGTTTGATCAATACCGACTTTGCCGATGTCAAGAATATCTTGACCAATGCTGGCTCGGCGTTGATGGGAATTGGTATTGCAAGTGGCGATAATCGTGCTGTGGTGGCAGCCAAGACAGCTATTTCGAGCCCAATGCTTGAAGTAGCAATTGACGGTGCTCGCGGAATCTTGCTGAACATCACTGGTCCATCCAGCATGGGATTGTTCGAAGTTAATGCGGCTGCAGAAGTTGTACACGGAGTCGCACATCAAGATGCCAACATCATCTTTGGAACAGTCATTGATGATGAACTGGGCGACGAGATCAAGATCACTGTCATCGCTGCAGGTTTTGAGAGATGGGATCCAGCGTCGTCTAGCAGTATCGGAACGAGGGCGACACGATCTTCGGAGCCACGTGTCGGAGCGGTCAGAGACTTGTTTGGCGACAATCAATCAGACCCGCTTGACGACGATGACGACGATTTTGATGTTCCGTCATTTCTGAAGTAGCAAGGCCACGGCTATGCCGTCGACTCCCGTCGACTTCTTAAAAGTATCTGAAAACGTTTCCAATATTCGTCACCTAATTCAGTCGGCGGGTGGTGACAAAGTTCAGTTGATTGCCGTGACAAAAGGTTTTGGTGTCGATGCAATAGCAGCGGCAACGTTGGCCAAGTGCGATGGTATTGGCGAGAATTACGCTCAAGAGATAATGCAGAAGTACGCCAAAGACGGAACCTTCTTGGGAGAAAAATGGCAGCGGTTACCTGTCCATTTCGTGGGAAAACTGCAGTCCAATAAAATAGGCGGCTTGCTTGGTGTGGTGGATTGTTGGCAGACCATAGATCGACTATCGGTCATCAAAGAACTGTCCAAGTCTGGGCAGGTGCAGCAGGTCTTTGTGCAGGTCAACTCGACTGGTGAGCCGTCCAAAGGTGGGTGCGCGCCGCACGGAGTAGAAAAGTTATGCACGATGGCCACTGAAGCAGGTTTGGTGGTTGTCGGGTTGATGACGATGGGCCCCACCAATGGCTCAATTCAGGTGTGCGAGACGGCCTTTAAGGGTGTGCGAACTCTGGCCGACAGTCTTGGTTTGATACACTGCTCGATGGGGATGTCGGATGATTTTGAATGTGCGGTTGGCTGTGGATCAACAATGGTGCGGGTAGGCAGTGGCATCTTTGGAGCGCGTCCCACATTGGGCTCAACGGTTGAGATAACCTGACACCATGTCGATGTGGCGTCGTGCGATGGATTATTTAGGGCTTAGCGGCGAAGACTCTTTCGACGACTATGACATGTCTGCTGAATACGATCGTCCCGGGCGTGGACGCGAACCAAGTATCCCTACGCAACGACCTCGTGGTATGCACGCACCCGAGCACGACGACGATGTTTCGCAACCTATGTCTAGGGGTCGCGTTGACGATACGGGCAGTGCTCGTCGTCAAGATGACTCTGGACTACAAGTAAGACCCACAGGTGGAGCGCGATCAAATGTGCGAACAATTAGTCTTGGAGCAGGAGAACCAATGACCGTGCGGCCATTGCAGTTCAATCAAGCTCAAGAAATCGCTGATCATTTCAAGGCCGGCACACCTGTCATCATAAATTTAGAAGATGCTGATGACATTGTGTCGAGACGCATCATTGATTTTGCCAGTGGTCTGTGTTACGCGATGAGCGGCACAATGGAAAAAGTGGCGCGCGGTGTTTATCTGCTCAAGCCACCCGCAGCTACAACACACAATCGATCCTGAGTCGCCATGAATCTTGTGTGTACTGCTGGCAACCTGTATGTGTTCGTCATTATTGCTAGAACTATCCTGTCTTGGTTCCCAATCAATCCAAGCAGTCCCTTGTCGCAAGTTGCGCGGGTGATTTTTAGTATCACCGAACCAGTTCTTGGTCCGGCACGACGAGTGTTGCCATCAATGGGGCAATTTGACTTCTCGCCACTAATCGTGTTGATCGGACTACAGGTCTTCATGGGCGCTGTTTTGGGGTGCTGAGGTAGTTCGCCTCTACGCTTAACTGTGTGTCATACCCGTCAGTCGATCCGCAGCCAAGATTTCCGGCTCTCGAAGAGGATGTACTGAAATCCTGGAAATCAAATAACACGTTCGAACGTTCGATTGATCTGCGCGCCGCCGGAGAAAATGGGGCGAACGAGTTTGTCTTCTACGATGGTCCACCGTTTGCAAACGGACTGCCACATTACGGACACTTGCTGACTGGCTATGTCAAAGACGCGATACCTCGTTATCAAACGATGCGAGGACGACGCGTAGAGCGACGATTTGGCTGGGACTGTCACGGCTTGCCCGCAGAAGTAGAAGTAGAAAAAGAATTAGGTATTGCGGGGCATCCTGCTATTGCCGCGTTTGGAGTTGAGAGATTTAATGATGCGTGTCGCACAAGCGTATTGCGATACACGGACGAGTGGCAACGATATGTCACTCGTCAGGCGCGTTGGGTGGACTTTGACAACGGATACAAGACGCTTGATTTGTCTTATATGGAAAGCGTGATGTGGGCTTTTCGCACGCTGTGGGACAAGGGTCTTATCTACGAGGGGTTTCGTGTATTGGCGTATTGTTGGCGTTGCGAAACGCCATTATCAAATACCGAAACGCGCATGGACGACGTCTACCGTAATCGGCAAGACCCAGCACTGACCGTCAGTTTTCTGCTCGAAACAGGGGAGCGCTTGCTGGCTTGGACCACGACTCCCTGGACATTGCCGGCAAATTTGGCGTTGGCTGTAGGTCCAGAGATTGAGTATTCGATTCTGCAGAGCGCTGCCGGTGAACGATTTATCATTGCAGACGAGAGACGCGGTGCGTACGAAAAAGAGCTAGCAGAGTTCACCATCGTCGGCTCAGTTACGGGTGCAGACCTTGTGGGCCGTTCGTACACGCCGTTGTTTGATTTTTTTGCTGACACTCCAAATGCATTTCGTGTGCTTTGTGGAGATTTTGTCACCACCCAAGAAGGAACAGGCGTGGTGCATATGGCGCCAGGGTTTGGCGAAGACGACCAAGTAGCCTGTTTGGCGGCTGACATACCCACGGTGTGTCCGATGGATGAACACGGTTGCTACACGGCCGAGGTGGCTCCTTGGGTAGGCCTGCATGTCTTTGATGCGAATCCCGATGTCATCCGCAATCTCAAGGAGCGCGGAATAGTTCTGCGTCATGAAACATACGATCACCCGTACCCACATTGTTGGCGCTGTGCAGAGCCCCTCGTATATCGAGCTGTGTCATCGTGGTTCGTCAAGGTCACGGCAATCAAAGATCGAATGGTTGAGTTAAATCAAGAAATCACATGGGTCCCTGACCACTTAAAGGACGGAAGTTTCGGCAAGTGGATCGGCAATGCTCGGGACTGGGCAATAAGTCGAAATCGTTTCTGGGGCTCGCCAATTCCGGTCTGGAAAAGTGATGATCCTAATTACCCGCGAGTTGACGCATACGGAAGTTTGGCAGACCTCTCGAGGGACTTTGGTGTAGAGGTCACTGACTTGCATAGGCCAGCAGTTGACGAACTAGTGCGTCCTAACCCAGACGACCCAACTGGTAAATCAATGATGCGACGTGTTCCAGAGGTGCTCGACTGTTGGTTTGAGAGTGGTTCAATGCCCTATGCCCAAGTTCACTATCCGTTTGAAAATCGTGAATGGTTCGAAGATCATTATCCCGGTGACTTCATTGTTGAATACATCGGACAAACTCGCGGATGGTTCTACACTCTGCACGTTTTAGCGACGGCGTTATTTGATCGGCCGGCATTTTCCACCTGCGTCAGTCACGGAGTCGTCCTGGGTGACGATGGCGTGAAAATGTCCAAGAGCCTGCAGAACTATCCGGATCCGATGAAGGTCTTTGATACTTACGGCGCTGATGCAATGCGGTGGTACTTGCTTTCTTCAGCAATCTTGCGCGGAACTGATTTCTCGATTACCGAACAAGGAATCCGCGACACCGTGCGACAGGTTCTTCTGCCACTCTGGAACTCTTGGTATTTCCTTTCGCTGTATGCCAACGCAGAGAATAAAACCGGAACCGTGACGACTGAGGCAAGCAATCTCTTAGATCGTTACATTCTGGCTAAGTTGCAGCGCACCACACTAGAGGTGACTTTGTCGATGGATAAGTACGACCTGTTTGGTGCATGTCAGCAGGTACGCACATTTCTTGACGTATTGACCAACTGGTATATTCGCCGCAGTCGCGACCGTTTTTGGTCAGGAGAACAAGACGCCATCAATACTCTGCATACTGTTCTTGAGGTGCTTGTTCGACTGGCAGCACCATTATTGCCTCTGACCACTGAAAATATTCATTCAGGGCTTGTTGCTAATGCCGACAGTGTGCACTTGCGAGACTGGCCGCGTTCAGACTTGTTGCCAGTCGATGACGAACTTGTTGACGCAATGGACCTTGTTCGAGACGTTTGTTCAGCGACGCTTTCGGTGCGAAAATCTCATGGGCGTCGTGTGCGATTGCCGCTTAGTTCTCTTACAGTCGCTGTTGCTAATGCCGAGGCGCTGGCGTCGTATACGTCAATCATTTCTGATGAAGTCAATGTTAAATCAGTGCTTTTTAGATCTGACGTTGATGAAGTTGCAAGTCACGAACTGCAAGTGGTGCCAGCTGCGCTTGGGCCACGTCTAGGCAAAAAGACCCAACAAGTCATCGGCGCCGTCAAGCGAGGGGAATGGTCGCGTGTCGACGGGGCAATTGCAGTTGCAGGAGAGCTATTGACTGATGGCGAGTACGTCCTGAGGCTGGTGACCCCAGGAGACACGCCGAGTGCAACGCTGTCTAGTGGTTCTGGGATTGTGTTGCTCGATATTGAAGTGACTCCTGAGCTAGAAGCCGAAGGACTTGCCCGCGACATCATCAGGGCGGTGCAACAGGCGCGGCGTGATCAGAAGTTTGATGTGTCAGATCGAATCAGTCTGACTGTGTCGGCAGACGAGGATGTTGTTGCTCGGGTTGGGGCATTTATTGACCTCGTGAAACACGAGACTTTGGCTACAGAACTGCTCTGGGATCAGCAGGGAGCAAGAGAAGTCTCAATCGAGGGTCACATGATTGGGGTATTCGTGCAGATTGCACGCTGATTTGCCCAGAAACCCTCTAACCTCTTGCCACTACAGATGCGCATGTGTTTGAGATAACAAGAGGATGTTGTGATGAGCAAGAAAAAAACAGTCAAGAAAGCCCCTGCCAAAAAGGTTGTGGCCAAGAAAGTTGTGGCCAAGAAAGCCCCTGC